>CAYQZF010000001.1:0-56938 GCA_964421895.1 uncultured Nitrosomonas sp.
GCCAGCATGAACATGCGCCGCCCGCTGTTGCGGACCGGCAGGCTGCTGACACGATCCATTTCGGCACCGGCATAGCCGGTGCGCATGCGCCCGGTATGAGTCAGACGCGAATGGTGAAAATCGAGCGCGACATTCTGACGAAAAATAACCAGTACGCGGATGAGAATCGCCGGTATCTGGCGCAACGCGGTATCTTCGCGCTGAATCTGGTTTCCAGTCCGGGCTCCGGTAAAACCACCCTGCTGGTAAAAACCATCGAAATGCTGCGGGACCGCTTCCCGGTCGCCGTGATCGAAGGCGACCAGCAAACCGACCACGATGCCGCACGAATCCGTGCGACCGGTGTTCCGGCACTGCAAATCAACACCGGTAAGGGGTGCCATCTGGATGCGCATATGATCGGCCTGGCGCTGCAGCAGTTGCCGCTACGGAATAACAGTCTACTGTTCATCGAAAATGTCGGTAATCTGGTGTGCCCTTCCGGTTTCGATCTGGGCGAAGCGCATAAAGTGGTCATTCTGTCGGTTACTGAAGGTGAAGACAAGTCGTTGAAGTATCCTGACATGTTTCACGCCGCCGATTTGATGTTGCTGAACAAATGCGATCTGCTGCCCTACCTTTCTTTCGACGTTGATCAAGCAATTGACTATGCGCAGCGCGTTCACCCCGGATTGCCGGTGATGCAAATTTCCGCCACGCAAAGTATCGGCATGCCAGAATGGATCGATTGGATCATCGCCGGTTGCCGCCACGCGGCTGCAATCACTCACACAGCGCAACCATCCGATTCCCGGTTTGGTTAATCCGCTCGACACACAGATTTCCCTGGCTATTAGCGGCCCTTCCGTTTTAGCCTGCGGTGCCTGGTTAAAAAATACCGTCTGCCTGACGCAAGGAAACAGCGCATTCATTTCTCCGCTCATCGGCGATTTGGCTACGGCGGAAGTGCGCGATCAATTCGATCAGACCGTGCAGCGCATGTGCCGGGACTATGCCATTCAACCCGTAATCGTGACGCACGACCTGCATCCAGATTTTTACAGCACGCAATTCGCGCAAGCTTATGCCGAGCGGCAGCAAATTCCGCTACTCGCAGTGCAACACCATCACGCCCATATCGCTGCGGTCTGTGCCGAACATCAACTGACCGGACCGGTATTAGGCCTGGCGCTGGATGGTGTCGGCATGGGAACGGATAACACGCCGTGGGGCGGCGAATTGTTGCTGGTCAACGGCGCCCGGTTTGAACGGCTCGGTCATTTGACACCGCTGACCTTACCCGGTGGCGACCGCGCCGCGCGAGAACCTTGGCGCATGGCCGCAGCCGCGCTCACCCGGCTTGATCGCGGCACTGAAATAACCCAGCGTTTCCCGGAGCAACCAGCAGCTGCGACGGTTGCTACGATGCTGGCAAGAAATGTGAATTGTCCGCACACTTCCAGCATGGGGCGCTTATTCGATGCGGCCGCCGGTCTGCTTGGCATCTGTGCAATTCAATCGCATGAAGCGCAAGCTGCGATGCAGTTACAGCAATTGGCCGAACAACATGGAGAAATTACAGCGCTGACGGAAGGTTATCGCATTGATGCCGGCAACAATCTCGATTTTTCCCCGCTACTAGCAGCGATGATCGATCATCATGATGCCAATCACGATCTCGCCAGTGCCGCCGCGCTTTTTCACGCGACGCTGGTTGCCGGATTAGCGGAGTGGGTGGAACAAACCGGCAAGCGACACGATATTTCACGGCTGGCGTTGGGTGGCGGGTGTTTTCACAATACCGTATTGCGGCACGGATTGATGAGCCGACTCACTGCCACTGCGTACTCGGTATTCGCCGGCCAGCGACTACTACCTGATGACAGTGCGGTCGCGTTAGGTCAAGCATGGGTGGCACTGCAACATAACCCGTTATAATAGCGATTTCCTATCGCTTGAGACTTTACAATGAGTAATTACGTACAACGCTTTCTACTGGAAAACCTGGATATCCGCGGCGCCGTGGTGCATCTGGATTCCGTTTGGCAAGCGATGTTGACCGGTCGCCATTATCCGCAGCCCGTGACCCGGCTGCTGGGAGAAATGAGCGCAGTCACCTTGTTGCTGGGCGAAAACCTGAAGCAAGCCGGCCGATTGACGATTCAACTGAATGGCAGCGGCCCGGTTTCGATGCTGGTCATCGATTGCACCGACACCCTGCATCTGCGCGGCATGGCTAAATGCGAACAAAATATCACAGCACAAACGGCTCTCGATTTGCTCGGAGACGGCCGGTTGGTAATCACGTTGGATATGCCGTCGATGCGTGAGTGTTACCAAAGCATCGTGCCGCTCGACGGCAACAACATCGCGGAAATCTTTGAACATTATTTCCGGCAATCGGAACAATTGCCTTCACGCCTGTTTCTGATCGCCACGGATAACGCTATTTTCGGTTTGCTGCTGCAAAAATTACCCGCCGCCGATCAGAAGGACCCCGACGGATGGCCGCGCGCCGAAGCACTGGCAGCGACGGTTCACGATCATGCCTTATTCGATTTGACCGCGGAAGAAATACTGACCCGGTTGTTTTATCAGGAAACCATTCGCATTTTCGACGCTCAGACCATTCAATACGGTTGCCATGAAGATCCCGCCAAAATCTACGCCATGCTGCGTTCGCTCGGCCGGGAAGAAGTCGATTCGATTCTGCAAGAATTCGGCGAGGTTGTCGTTCACGATGACATTTGCAACCGCGAGTACCGTTTCGATGCCTTAGCAGTCGACGCTGTATTCCGCGAGGCCGGACCAACGGTTCATTGATTCGTTGAAATTTTTATTAAGAACTTATATTTTTTGTTTATTCACCGTTAAACATACTTCACATCTTTTTCACATTTGCTAAGATATGATCAGCTCAAAATATCCCCTGTGAGAAAACGGTTTCTCGTAAAAACCTAATTTCCAGGCTCACATTACGAAGTAAAGGAGAATTAAAATGGCACCACGAATTGCGCATGTTGACGATGATTCGGATATCCGCGAAGCTGTTGGACGGATTCTATGTAAAAATGGCTATGAAGTTGACAGTTATCTTTCAATGCAAGAATTTATCGACTCGTTGGAAGATGAGAATAAACGGCCTGATTTGGCGATCCTGGATGTGATGGTTGAATCGATGGATTCAGGCTTGACTACCTATGCAAAAATTCACAAACGTTTTCCGCAAATACAAACCATTTTTTTAACCTCTCTGGGGGATATGATCAGACCCTATTTTGAGGACGGATCGCACGAATGGGTATGCATTATGGAAAAACCCGTTGAACCGGTCAGTTTACTAGCAACTATTAATGACCGTTTAAAAAAGCACACAGGAATCGCCGCATAATCGGATCCTGCAATAATGGCGACAACGGAATTCTCCTGGGATAGATCTAATAATCAGAATATTCTGCTTGAAATAAAAGGAGACAAGCTCAAACTCAGTGACGATGTTTTGATCAGCAATATCCGCTGGTTTATTACCTTCCGCTGGGCGCTCATTGTCACACTGGTTTTTTTTGAAATCTTGATGTTGTCCGCATCGGATGTTCTGATGCAGTTCGGTATCAGCGAGCAACAAAAATGGCCTATTGCAGTAATTATCGTATTAGTAATTGCTAATATCGCGTACATCGTCGCACTAGATCATTGCAAACCTAGTAAATACAATTCACCGACCATTAATTTGTGGATACAGATCATAATCGACCTGATCTGTTTATCCGTTGTTGTGCATTATATCGGCAGCACCACCACACCGATTTCCTTTTTCTACGTATTACATATCGCACTTGCTTGCATCTTTTTCTCTACCCGCGAAAGCCTGTATGTCACGATCTTAGTCTGTTTCATGGACACGATTGTGATCGTCATCGATAACTTTCTGGTTACTCAAATACCACTTTCGACCTTGCTCAACAGTCATTTTGTATTTGAAAATTCACATAGAGATAGTGCAATTATCTGGATGTTCTTTCTTGATATTTTGTTTCTTATCGTCTGGTATGTGGTATCGAGACTTTCCTTGATTGTTCGTGCTCATGAGCGCCATCTTTTGGATGCTTACAAACAAATTAATCAAGCGCAAGTGGAAAAAGACCAATACGCCGTACTGATGACACATCAACTCAAATCACCGCTTGATGCCATCCGCAGCAAAATCAATCTGATCAAAGGCGGTTATTGCGGCAATGCTTCTGATGGTGTTAACGAAGCACTAGACAAGATCGATAGCCGGGCTCAAAGCATGTCGAGTTTGATTTTGGATTTACTCAGACTCGAGCGATTGAAAGATACCTGTCTTAATACCGCAGTCTTCGAATTTGTCGACATTCAAGCTACTTTACAAAAGTGCATTGAAAAATTGACACCGGTTGCTAACGCAAAACACATCACATTCAATTTATCGGTCGATAATTTTTTCTGCAAAGCAATTCCAGATCAACTTGAAATGCTGCTGGAAAATATTATTACCAATGCAATTACATATTCCCATAACAATGCATCGGTCGAAATTACATCCGCCCTTAACCGGCAGGGTCAAAGCGCCAGCATTACCATTACCGATCATGGCATTGGCATAGAGAACAAAGACCTACCCAATATATTCAATGAGTATTTCTATTCACCCCGAGCGGCTTTGCACAACAAGGCAACCAGTGGAATCGGTTTGTCAATCGTAAAAATTGCAGCAGAAAACAATAAACTGAAAATCAAAGTGACCAGCGAACCCGGTGCAGGCACTTCTTTTACCATCATCTTCAATGAAGTTGAATTATCAGATTGATAAAGATTAGTTCTCAATCCATACTCCCAGTTAAACTTTCTTATAATGCTTTTTTATTTAACGCTGATGCCAGTAGCGCCGGTATAATCCCCGCCAGCTTTCGGCCGACCATCCATTTTCTGCAAAACGCATCAAAATTGCACCATCTCTGTCGCTACGCAGCAACCTGCTGTTTATATCGCGATAACGCGTTATTACAGTTTCATGCGGATGATCATAGCGATTCAGATAACCCACCGCAAAAATAGTAAGTGCTGGGCTCACCCGGTTTACAAAATCAACTGTCGAGGAAGACAAACTGCCATGATGAGGCGCAATAAGAACTGTTGCCGCAAGCTTATCACCAGCGCGGTTGAGCAATGCTTGTTCATCTTTACTTTCGATATCAGCCGGTATCAAGACACTGCCATGAATCGATGAAATCTTTAATACACAACTGTTCGCATTCACCCGGCGTTGTAAATTTTCATAATCCTGTGCCAGTGGATGCAATAACTCAAAATGTACGCCATCCCAATCCCAGGATTGGCCAGCACGGCATTGAACTGAACGGATTGCGGCTTGCACTATGGGGTGGTCATCTTGCAAAGACGATAGCAACTGATCAACCGGTATATCAGCTATTACCGACAATGCACCACCGCTATGGTCGTTATCCGCATGCGATACAATCAGGGCATCCAATTTCCGTATACCCTCGCCGCGCAAGTAAGGCACGACAATGCGCTTACCGCTGTCGCTATCGCCGCCCCCTGGGCCAGTATCAAACACCATCGCATGATGTTCGGTGCGCGCCACAACCGCCAATCCCTGACCGGCATCCAGCACCGTCAACCATAATTCACCAACTTTAGGTTTGGACGGCAATACCAAAAACAGTGGTAACAGTGCAATCACACCCAGCCAGCGGGCCGGAAAGCCTGCAAAGAATCCTTTACCCAAGCTTCCCGGCAGCAGCATCCAAAAGATTCCAATCGTAGCCACAATTGCTGTCCACAGCGGCGGCGCATGCTGCTGCCATACGGCTTGTGGAAATTCACTCAAAGAGCGAAGAATTACCATCAAGAAACCTAACAATGCATGCGCCCATGGCAAAACAAAATCAAACGCTGGTATCGCGGCCAGCAATGTGAGCGGCACCACCGCGAAGCTTATCAGCGGTATGGCAATAGCATTAGCAAGCGGCGATAGCACCGGCACCTGCTGAAAGAAAACCAACAGCAAAGGAATTAATCCTAACGTAATCGCCCATTGAATCCTCACCCAACCGGTAAACCAATGGGTTGCGCCAATTCTCCCCACCGTAATTAGCATAATGAGCGCAATAGCCCCGAACGACAGCCAAAATCCGGGCGCATTGACAGCCCATGGATCGAGCAAGACCACCCAAAATAGCGCCCACGCCAGCACCACTGCCGCAGATGTACGTTGCCCTTTCCATACTGCAACCGCTATTACGATGAGCATATAGACTGTCCGTTGCGCTGGGATGGCAAAACCGGATAGCACGGCATAGGTAAGTGCCGCAAACAATCCCGCCACAGTAGCAGCCCGGTATGCCGGTAAACGTAACGTCAAATAAGCACTCCAGCGCCACAGCCAAAAAACCAGCGCAAAAACCATACTGGAGATCATCGTGATATGCAAACCGGAAATCGCCATCAAATGGTTAGTACCGGTTCGAGTGAATACTTGCCATTGATCGCGCGCAATCGCATTCTGCTCGCCAATGGCCAGCGCTTGCAAAATACCGGTGTACGGTTGATCGGATAAGTTTGCGGCAAAGCGATGCAGTATTTCCTCGCGAACACGTTCAATCCAGTATTTTGGCCATGAAACCAGCGGTTGCAGGCGCTCATTCTCAGCAACCGGACGCACATAACCGGTTGCGCGGATATTACGCTCCAAGGCCCATGCTTCATAGTCAAAACCATGCGGATTCATATTGCCGCGCGGTTGTTTCAAGCGAACCGTGATACGCCAGCGCTCTCCCGACCGAAGCACCGGTAAAGGCGTCCCTACGGTTTCTGCCGGTTGCGCTTTGAACCAGGATAATGCCAAATTCCGGGGAACTCTTGCGCCTTCCGTGAGCACCTGTTCCACATCAAAGCGAAAACGGATGCCACGATCATCGTTATGTTGCACATCCGCCACAACACCCATGATCTGAATATCCTTGCGCTCCCACTCGTGCGGCAAGGCATCGGACAAGCGCCACTGGGCAAATGCAGCAGCCCAAAAGAAACCTACCCCTAAGCACAGCAACCCCATTAAAATTTTACGGAATACGATAAACTTCTTTGCTGCATAACACCGCATCAACCCGATGACGATGGCGATCAGGATTAAAATCCAAACCCACTCTGCTTGCGGTAACTGAGCTTGTTGCTGCAACAAGCCGGCACCTGAAACAAATGCAAGTATATTGACTCTCATTAATGGATTCGTCTAGTTTTCAAGAGAAAACAGTCGGCACTGCAGCGCTTTTATGCAAAACAAAGAAGTCCTTGCTACACTTCCTGGTAAATTTAATCGCAGGATTCTTCCCATAGAATTATAGCGTTATCAATTGGCATAATTTGATAGTATAGTAATGTATATTTTTAGTAGATATATTGTGGTTAATCAGTTCAACTGCATAAGCTCCAGCAACGCAAATGTGAGCAGGAGGAAACGCCATGACGCAAACTGAAGAGCAACGAAGAAAAGATGATGATATAAGACAAAGTAAAACCGAGCTACTGAGCGAGCTGCAGATTTCTCACCAAGAGCTGGAATCACAAAACCGGGAACTCCTCGAAACGCAATTGCTCTTAAACCAATCACACAAACGCTACGCAGATCTCTACGAATATGCGCCAGTTGGCTTTCTGACTTTAAACAAAACCGGATACATTTTGTCACTGAATCAAGCCGGCGAAGAGTTATTAAGAAATAACCGGGAATCCTTGATCGGTAAATTATTTACCGATTGTTTTTTCGATATCGACCTTCAAGCCTTTATTCAATACTTGCAGAAAATTTTTACTACTTCGGGCAAAATCGCTGTTGATCTAAAAATCAAGAACGCAGACGAACAACTTAGTTATATTCGGTTGGAAAGCACACTCATGTGTGATAGCGATACCTGCTTGATGATCATGTCCGATATCAGTCAACTAAAAAAAACAATCCATCTCAACCACAATTTATTGTATGAAAACAGACGGCTCATGAAAGAGCTCTTTCATATTCAGGAAAAAGAGCGGCGATTGATTGCACGTGAACTGCACGATGAGCTAGGACAATGGTTAACGGCTATCCGCGTGGAAAACGAAGTCATCTTGAATAACACATCGAGCGATTCGATGATCGCGATCAGTGCGCGCGCTATCAATGAATGCACTCAGAAAATGAATAAAATAATCCACGAAATTCTGCACCAGTTACGCCCCGTGTTACTGGATACAGTGGGATTAGTCGATGCTTTGTCAGAACTCAAGCGGCAATGGTGCACGCACCATCCACAAATGATCCTCGAGCTCAAGTTGAACGGCGAGCTCGATAAGCTGAGTGAGCCGATCAACATAGCAATATACCGCATCGTCCAGGAAGGACTGACCAATATTTATAATCACGCAGAGGCAACCTGGGCGCAAATCAGCCTAAGCCGGGAGAATGGCATTGAACCAACGGATAATTGCCTGCTGCTCACCATCGAAGACAACGGCAAAGGCTATAATATTAATCAGCAATTTAGCGGCTTAGGATTACTCGGTATGCGCGAACGCGTCATTGCCATGAACGGTACATTGTCGGTACGCAGCGCTTACAATGAAGGCACGGAAATCAATATTAAATTGCCGATGGAACATTCCAACTATGACGAAACCAATCTGTACCCTATTGATTGATGATCACCCCGTCGTACGCACCGGCTATCGCCGTTTACTTGAAAGCACACCGGATATATGCGTGGTGGCGGAAGCCGATGACGGCGAGTCGGGTTATCAGCAATATTTAGAGCATCAACCTGACGTCACAATTTTAGATTTGAATATGCCCGGCATCGGCGGCCTTGAAACCATCCGCCGCATCAAAGCCCGGGATTCCGCAGCGCACATCCTGGTATTCAGCATGTTAAACAATGTCACCATGGCGCAACGCTCATTAAAAGCCGGAGCCACTGGTTTTCTCAGCAAACAAAGTGGAATCGGTGAAATGATTCAAGCGGTGCGGCAAGTCAATGCCGGAAAAATCTATATTGAGTCGGAGCTAGCCGCAACGCTGGCACTCAACGCAACACGCAAGGAAGCCTGCGAGAGTCCATTGGACATGCTCACCAAACGCGAATTCCAAATCTTCAAATTGATCGCAGAAGGGAATTCCAGCATGCAAATTGCGGAAAAACTGGCCATCAGCCCAAAGACCGTGGGCGTTCACCATGTCAATCTGATGCGCAAATTGCAATTGCAAAACACCACACAGCTTATCCGCATGGCGATTAATAACAATGTCATTCAAACCTAAATCCTGGCTAGCATGTAATTGATCCGCTACAGAAATAAGCGGAATGCTTATTTCCTCGCTTTGCGGCGTCCAGTAAGATTGCGTATCCCGGTTAAATTCAGTGCTTAGGAAACCCTGAAACAGGTAGCGAACAACTGTGAGGCAAGGTGGAATCAGTTGAAAATGTTCAGCTTACAAAATTAAATGAATATTTTGAATCTTATTTCAACACGGTATGATTGAACGTAGTAGTTTTTCAGAGATTCCTTAACTCGATCATCCTCTCAACAAGGAGTCAAAATGACTAATATCTCCGCGACACTAGCCAACGAAAGCGAGCAACTGCTCAACCACGTTTGTAAAACCATACCAAAACAAAGCTTACAGTTACCCGGTGCCGATTTTGTCGATCGCGTCATGGCTTTGAGCAACCGCAAACCTCACGTGCTGCGCAATCTGCAGGCATTCTTCAATCAGGGACGTTTGGCGGGCACTGGTTATCTGTCCCTTCTTCCAGTCGATCAGGGCGTAGAACATTCCGCCGGTGCATCATTCGCCCCAAATCCGATGTTTTTTGATCCCAAGCATATCGTCGAGCTAGCGATCGAAGGCGGTTGTAATGGTGTTGCATCCACGCTGGGTGTGCTGGGAATCGTAGCGCGCCAGTATGCGCACAAAATCCCGATGATTCTTAAAATCAATCACAATGAACTGCTGACATATCCTAATAAATACGATCAGACATTGTTTGCCAGCATCAAACAGGCGTTCGATATGGGAGCCTGTGCGGTCGGCGCCACTGTTTTTTTCGGCTCGGAAGAATCCCGCCGCCAGATCCAGGAAGTCTCAGTTGCCTTTGAACATGCGCATAATTTGGGCATGGTTACCATTTTGTGGGCTTATACCCGCAACACCGCGTTCAAGACCGCTGAACAGGATTATCACGTCAGCGCTGATCTAACAGGTCAAGCGAATCATCTGGCGGTAACCATCGGAGCCGATATCGTCAAACAAAAAATGGCAACCAATAATGGTGGATACAACGCGATCAAATTCGGTAAAACACACCCTAAAGTTTATAGCGAATTGACCACGGAGCATCCGATTGATCTGGTGCGCTATCAAGTAGCCAATTGTTATATGGGGCGGATCGGCATGATCAATTCAGGCGGAGAATCCGGTAGCGATGATTTACACCAGGCGATTCGTACCGCCGTCATTAACAAACGGGCCGGCGGCATGGGATTGATTTCCGGACGCAAAGCATTTCAGAAACCATTCGCCGAAGGCGTCAAACTGCTACATTCCATCCAAGACGTTTATTTGTCCGATGAAGTAACCATTGCATAAGAAAACTTAGGAAAACTACCCTATCCTGCCGGATTCATGAAGAACGCGGCCGGATGAAAGGATAACTTATTTACCGGATGCTTTAATCGCATCGAGATTGTCGCGAGCTTCCTGATTTCCCTGTGCAGCCGCTTTTTCAAACCACTCGATCGCTTTCTTCTCGTCTCTGGCCATACCTTCACCGGTAAAATACATGGCACCGAGATTGTTTTGCGCATCGACATGGCCTTGCTCGGCAGCTTTCTTGAATAATTCCGCCGCCTGCTCCATGTCTTGCAGGACACCTTCGCCGTTTGCGTACATCAACCCTAAATTAAACTGCGCATCGGCATAACCTTGCTCGGCGGCCCGGTAAAACCACCCGGCGGCCAGCTCAGGATCGTTATCCAACACTTTGCCGGATAAGTTTTTTGATACCGCTTCACCGGTGTAGTACATCACACCCAAACTATTCTGCGCCGCCGGATCCCCTGCTTTCGCATCGGCCATCAATGCCTTAAATTTCTCTTCGGCGGCTTTCACATCGCCAAAACCTCCGGGTATGATTTGTTCTTTTAATTCCGCTTTTTCTTCCTCTGACAAACCTTCGCTCATAAACGACGGAATCTCACCCAGCTTGGTGATTTCGTTCATAGGAGCAGGTATTGAGTTTGCCGCTGATTTATCACTTCCCTGTTCACCGCCACAGCCGGTCAGTACTGCAATCGCCGCAGCAAGCATTAAAACAGCCAAAACATTCATCTAGAATTTCCTCTATTCATTGGATTATAACGAAAACAGTGCATTTTCAAATCTGGCCTGACAGCAAGATAGCATAGTTGCTATTTGGCGCCCGCCTTTATCAATAATTCAATCACTTCCTTATGATGATAAAGTTTGGCCAAAGTCAATGCAGTTGCGCCATTGCTGGCTTTCAGATTGGGATTGGCATTTGCCGCCAGCAAGGTATGAACCGCTCCTAAATGGCCAAGTTGTGCTGCCAGCATCAGAGCTGTCGCACCATTTTCCAATTGATAATTGACATCGGCGCCAGCATTGATCAGTGTCTGAATGACTTGCCGATGCCCTTGCTGTGCAGCGAGCGTCAGCGCTGTCATACTGTCGGCGCGTTTTGCACTCACCTCGGCCTTTGCCGCCAGCAAGAGATCGATGACTTTCCTGCGGTCTTTCTCGGCGGCCAGCATTAAAGCCGTGCCATCCTCCTCGGCCGCGGCATTCACATCGGCACCGGCGGCCAGCAAAATTTCCACTGCCCGATCGCGGCCATCGCGGGCCGATCGCATAAGCGGGGTATAGTGATCATCTGCTCTTAAATTGACATCCACGCCTGCTTGCAGAAAGCGCTCGACAGCAGCGGCGTGGCCTTTTTTTACCGCAGCCAGAAAAGCGGTGTTCAGCTCCTCCTGATCAATGCGTTGCGTATCCAGTATTTTTTTGACCAAAGAAATATTGCCTTTGTCCGCGGCGTTGATCAATTCGCTGCCGGTATTCGTTGACCAGACTTCAGTGGAAACAATAGAAAGTAAAAATACGATCCATCCTGCAAGTGTATTTTCTAACAATCTCGTCATGCAAAATTCCTTCCTAATCTTTTATTCACACAGAACATTTTCAAATTATTACTGCAACATCGCTAGAAATGCAGCCTGACAATAAACAATGCGGATTATACCGTTTAAGCCGCGATCTTGCCCGCGCATTGCAGCACACTCATCCAACCGCACATTCCATGACATGTTGCAATATGCTATTCTCCTCCCCTGTTCAATTCTCATGAAAGCAGGATCAAAATCGCAATGCTAGGGTTGCCGCCGGAATTTTCCGGCACAATCATTCATCCGGTTTATCAATCACAAATCGATATCCTGAACAAATTTCAAGCATTCATATGATCAGCGCGCATTACGATATTGCCATCATTGGCGGCGGACCGGTGGGCATGGCTTTGGCACTGGCGTTGCAGGATACCGGTATTTCAAGTTTGCTGCTGGAAGCACGCGGTTTGCCGGAAAAAGACGAGGATCCGCGCCCGCTGGCATTATCCTACGGCAGTCACTTAATCCTGCACCGTTTGGGTGTATGGAGCGGACTGACGAAAAAAACACCGATCACGACGATTCATATTTCCAATCGCGGCAGCCTCGGTCAAACTGTTCTAACACCACAAGATGCTGGTGTTCCCACGTTGGGATTCGTCGTCAATTTTCACGATCTATTCCGCTCAATGCATCAGCGCTTAACGGCGAGCACATCGGGTTACATGGCCGGCGCAATCGTCACCGGATTGGATACTGCGGAAAATTCGGGCACAGTGCATTTCAATTATCAAAACGAAGCGCAAAAAGTGACCGCCAAACTGATCGTGCTCGCGGATGGCGGCAAACTGGCGCAGCAATTACCCGATGTCGCCTATCAATCGCATGACTATCACCAATTCGCTGTGGTCGGCAATGTCAAGGCGGAGAAAAAACAGAGCGGGATCGCCTACGAACGCTTTACTGCCGATGGGCCAATCGCACTGCTGCCGAACGAAGAGGATTTCGCGCTGGTGTGGACAGTAAGCCCTGAAGCAATCGATGAAATCATCACCCTAAACGAATCCGATTTTCTGGTTAGGCTGCATCGCCATTTCGGCGACCGGCTTGGAGAATTTATGCACGTTGGAAAAAGATCGGCATTCCCATTAACATTGAAATATGCTTTGAACGTTACGGCACAAAGAGTCGCGCTCATCGGAAATGCAGCGCAAACCTTGCATCCCGTTGCCGGACAAGGATTTAACCTGGGTCTGAGGGATGCTTATGAATTAGCACAAGAAGCGATCGAGGCGCAAAACTCATCACGAGAAATCGGTGCTTCGGCGATGCTGTCGAATTACCGTCAAAAAAGACAAATCGACAGCAGAGGCGGCCGTTTTTTTACCGATTCGCTCATCAAACTGTTTTCCAACGACAATGCGCTCCTCAAACATGCTTGCGGAATCGGATTGATCGCATTGAATTGCACGCCGCCGCTGAAACGGTTTGTCGCCCGCCGCATGATCTTTGGCGCACGCGGATAGTCCGTTTTCGTATCTCACCTCTATCAGCCTGACGAAACAAAAGTTATAATTCACCCTTTGTGCACTGTGAGAATCTTATATGAATATTCACTTGCTGCAGCTAAAATTCCCAACATCCCGATTAATCGCTCCCCAGGGTAGCTGACTTCACTTATTCACTGCGCTTAACATGCAAATCGGCACACACATTTTGAAAAATAAACTAATTGTCGCTCCCATGGCGGGTGTTACCGACCGGCCATTCAGGCAATTATGCAAAACGATGGGGGCAGGCATGGCGGTTTCCGAAATGGTGTCCAGTAATTCGCTATTGTGGGGTTCAAAAAAAACACAGCGCCGCGCGAATCATGACGGTGAAGTTTCACCGGTTTCCGTGCAAATTGCCGGCGCCGATCCGCAAATGCTGGCAGCCGCTGCGCGCTACAATGTCGACAATGGCGCTCAAATTATCGACATCAATATGGGCTGTCCGGCCAAAAAAATCTGCAACGTCATGGCCGGTTCCGCACTATTGCAAGATGAGCAATTAGTGGGAAAAATTCTGGATGCAGTGGTCAAGGCCGTGGACATTCCAGTGACACTCAAGATCCGCACCGGCTGGGATAAACAACACAAAAACGCGCTCTCCATTGCGCATATTGCCGAAAACTCAGGTATCCAAGCGCTCGCAATTCACGGCCGCACACGCGCTTGCGCTTACACCGGCACTGCAGAATACGACACCATCGCAGCGGTTAAAGCTGCGATCAAGATTCCTGTCATTGCCAACGGTGATATCACGACACCGGAAAAAGCAAGTCATATTCTTGATTACACGAAAGCGGACGCGATCATGATCGGCCGCGCCGCGCAAGGCAGACCGTGGATCTTCCGCGAAATCAATCACTACCTTGCAACTGGCGAACATTTGCCGGCGCCCGAGGTATATGAAATCCACCGGGTACTCATTAATCATTTACATGACTTATACGAATTTTACGGTGAATACTCAGGCGTGCGTATCGCACGTAAGCATATTTCCTGGTATACCAAAGGACTTGTTGGTTCCGCCAGCTTTCGTCAGTCAATGAACCAACTGCAAACCAGTGATCAGCAAATTCTGGAAACCAATAATTTTTTTTCCACGTTAGCTGAAAAAGGTCAACGATTGAGTTATATCAAAGAAGGGGAGTAGCTAGTTTATGAATGCAATCAAGGAAAATGAAATTGCATCGTGTATACGCAAAGCCATAAACGGATATCTCAATGACCTGGATGGGGAAAAACCATGTCATATTTACAATATGGTCATGCATAGCGTCGAGAAACCTTTGATTGAAATCGCCATGCAACATACCAAAGGAAATCAAACGCAAGCAGCTGATTTGCTGGGTATAAACAGGAATACATTACGTCAAAAAATGAAACAATATCAAATTAAATGACCATTAAACAAGCCCTCATCAGTGTCTCGGATAAAACCGGAATCGTAGAATTAGCAAAGGAATTGATTCGGCACAATATCACCATCTTGTCCACGGGCGGTACCGCCAAGTTGCTGCAGGAGACGGGAATCCCCGTTATCGAGGTAGGTGACTATACGGGTTTTCCGGAGATGCTGGATGGCCGGGTCAAAACGTTGCACCCCAAAATCCATGCCGGCATACTCGCGCGCCATGATTTGCCCGATCACCAGCACGCACTGGAACAAGTATCAATTGCCAACATCGAACTGGTGATCGTCAATCTCTATCCATTCAAGCAAACCGTTGCAAAACCGGATTGCAGCTTCGATGACGCGATTGAGAATATCGACATCGGCGGGCCGACGATGGTGCGCGCAGCTGCCAAAAATTACCGTAAAGTCGCCATCGTCACGGACCCGCAAGACTACTCCCAACTCAGCCGGGAATTGGCGGAAAATCATGGCGCCGTCAGCTTAGCCACACGCTTTAAACTGGCGCAGAAAGCTTTTACCCATACGGCTTCGTACGACAGCGCCATCAGCAACTATTTGACTGCATTGGATAGCGATTTTCAGCACAAGGATTTTCCCGATTCTCTGAATCTGAACTTCACCCTTTCGCAACCATTGCGTTACGGTGAAAACCCGCATCAAAAAGCCGCTTTCTATCGCGACGAAACCATCACACCCGGTAGTCTGGCGAATTACCAGCAATTACAAGGTAAAGAGCTATCCTACAATAATATTGCGGACACCGACGCCGCTTGGGAATGCGTAAAAACTTTTGACAGCCCGGCATGCGTCATCGTCAAGCATGCCAACCCTTGTGGCATTGCTGTTGCGGAAACTGTGTTACGCGCTTATCAGTTGGCATTCGCAACCGACCCAACCTCGGCGTTTGGCGGCATCATCGCTTTTAATCGCGCCGTCAATAAAGACACAGCCGATGCCGTCTTAAAACAATTCGTCGAGGTCATTATTGCACCGGAAATCACACCGGAAGCACAACAGCTTTTAGCGCAAAAAAACAATATCCGGGTTTTATTGGTACCCTTACAAACCGGGCACAATGTCTATGATCTAAAACGCGTCGGTGGTGGTCTTCTGGTACAAACGCCTGATACTCAAAACATCGCCGCTGCCGATTTAAAAATCGTCACGCAATTAAAACCCTCACCGCAGCAATTGGATGATCTATTATTTGCCTGGCGAGCTGCGAAATTTGTTAAATCGAATGCGATCGTATTTTGCCGTAACGGCCAGACCATCGGTATCGGTGCCGGGCAAATGAGCCGTGTCGATAGCGCGCGCATCGCATCCATCAAAGCACAGCAAGCTGGTCTCACACTGGCACAATCGGTTGTGGCATCGGATGCCTTTTTCCCTTTCCGGGATGGATTGGATGTCGTTGTTGAGGCGGGCGCGACCGCGATCATTCAGCCTGGCGGCAGCATCCGCGACCAAGAAGTGATTGCAGCGGCGGATGAACACGGTGTAACCATGGCTTTCACCGGCATTCGTCATTTCCGTCATTAAATGATCGTATCATCATGAAACTATTAGTGGTCGGCGGTGGCGGCAGAGAGCATGCCTTAGCGTGGAAATTAAGCTTGTCGCCACGCGTGCATAAAGTATTTGTGGCACCTGGCAATGCCGGAACTGCGTTAGAACCAGGATTGCAAAATATCGCCATTACAGCGATTCCTGACTTAATCGAATTCGCAAAAAAAGAATCGATTGCAATCACCATAGTCGGCCCGGAGATTCCACTGGCTACCGGTATCGTGGATGCATTCCAAGCTGCCGGTCTAAAAATCTTTGGCCCAACTCAGCAAGCCGCTCAGCTTGAAACATCAAAGATCTTTGCCAAGGAATTTATGCAGCGGCATCATATACCGACCGCTGCTTATGCGAGATTCACAGATCCTGAGTCGGCGCACGCCTATGTTGAGCAACACCCTGCCCCGCTCGTCATCAAAGCCGATGGTCTGGCAGCCGGAAAAGGTGTTGTCGTCGCGCAATCGCAAGAAGAAGCGCATTCTGCTGTGAACGCACTATTAGTGGATAAAAATCTCGGTGACGCCGGAAGCGAAATCATTATTGAAGAATTTCTTCAAGGCATTGAAGTCAGTTTTATCATTATGACCGATGGGAATCATATCCTTCCGTTGGCAACCAGCCAGGATCATAAACGGCTTTACGATGGTGATCAGGGTCCCAATACGGGTGGAATGGGCGCCTACTCGCCGGTCTCTTTTGTTTCTCCCAGTCTGCAAGCGCAAATCATGCACTCTATTATCAATCCGGTCATCAATGGATTGAAACAAGATGGTATCCGCTATACCGGATTTCTTTATGCTGGCCTAATGATCACCGCACAAGATCAAGCGAAAGTATTGGAATTTAACTGCCGCTTAGGCGATCCGGAAACACAACCGATTATGCTACGCTTAAAAAGCGATCTTTTGCCTCTTGTTGAACATGCAATTGATGGCACACTCAATGAAGCAGATGCCGAATGGGATCCTCGTACCGCTCTTGGTGTTGTTATGGCGGCACAAGGTTATCCGGAAAATCCGAAAAAGAACGATGTAATTTACGGTTTACAGGATTTGGTTGCCGAACAAGGAAGTACCGGTGATTTTCATATTTTCCATGCCGGTACTTCGATGGGAGGAAAAAATGGCGATGAAATTGTAACAGCAGGCGGACGTATTTTATGCATCACTTCACTTGGTGAGAATGTTAAAGCTGCTCAGCATCAGGCTTATAAAATCATCGAGAGAATTCGCTTCGACGGTTCACAGATCCGGCACGATATTGGCCATCAAGGTACGAATAATCACTGAGCAACAATGAGCGTCGCAAACTCGCCTTATTATCGTATAGAAACTTCAATATAACGAGCTTGCTTCTATTCTGAAAGTTATATTTAAAACGTCTAAAAACCTTAAATATAATTAAATAAAGATAATCCTGAAATCTTGATATAGGACTGTTGTGCAGCTTGAAGATATAGTTGTTGCCGCTGCATATCCGATGTTGCTTGAGCAAAGTCGACGTCTTGCAGTTGTGAAAGCATCTGTTCAAATTGAATATTTTGATCGCTACCCACATTTTCCAAAGTATCAATCTCTTGTAACCGCGCTCCGATAGAAGCCTCTTTCGAAAGCACATGCTCCAAGCCGTTATTAATATTTTGCAATGTCGATTTCAAATCGTTCGTCAGCCGAGTACCTCCAGGCTGCCCGCTTGATGGAGTTTCGAGCGTAGTGATCAGATCACCTATCGTTTTGAAAAGACTCTGATTACTGCTTGGAGACACTGTAAATTTGTCTCCATTAGCCGGATCTCCTTTGATACTCAATTGCACGCCATCAAAACTAATTGTATTGTTGCTGACATAAGGGTTAGCGGATGAAACAGGCGATCCTGTCGTGGTGTTAACAATATCGTATGTTGTAACGCCGGCTGCAGACACAGCGAATCTAATCTCATAATCATCACCGGTAAGACTCGAAGGGGTAAGCACCGATCCAACGTCAATAACACCAGAGCCTGTATTTGTCGAATTAGCAGCTGTTGCAAAAACACCGTTGCCATTTTTAATACGTTCGAAAATATCCGTACCGGAATCACTAACAGCCAATTGCCGCGCGGAGCCGACTTGATTCAGGCGTTGGCCTTGATCTCCAGCATACTGCACAGTTAATCCTGCCTGAGTAAAGGGTTTTGTATTTGCCTGAAATCCTGAGAACAAAAATTGTCCTTTCTCATCAGTTGCGTTGGCTAAACCAACTAATGACTCTAATTTACTGCGCAATTCGGTAGCAAGCGTCTTTCTGTCGGCATCAGTCAGAGTCGCATTCCCAGCATAGACGGCTGAGCTATGGACATCTTGCATAATTTCGGTCACTTGTTTCAACACATTTTCTTCAAGTTGCAATGAGGAGCCAGCGCTGGATCGATTCTCTGAATATTGCTTATTCAATGACGCCGCTTGGGAAATATTTAGGACTTGTGCAGCAGAAATCGGATCATCCGAAGGTGTTAAAATCCGTCGGCCAGTAGACAATTGCTGCTGCGTATTAATTAATTTCTCCTGCTGTTGAAGCATTAAATTCGTACCGGTTTCATAAATTGTGTTTGTACTAATGCGCATAATCTTAACCCCTAGTCTTTTTTCAGCTAAAACGAAGTACTGAATCAAACAAAGTATTGCTTATTTCGATAACTTTACTTGATGCTTGATAAGCCTGCTGATATCGCAATAAATTTGCAGCTTCTTCATCTAGATTGACACCAGACATGGATTGTATGTATTCATTGGTTTGTTCAAGCAGATTGGCTTGTGCCTTGCTGGTTACTTCCAACTCACGGGTTTTATTTCCAACTTGGCTAACAAGCTGCCCGTAAGCAGCCTGGTAATTGGCTGTCCCATTTACCATTGTATTGGCCGTTTGTAATGTACCCAGTGACAAAATATTACGATTGTCAGCCACACCATTATTATTGGGTGTTACAGTAAAAATGTCACCTGCTGCGGGATTACCGCTAATCTGAAATGTATAGCCATTAAAACTGATATCCGCACCTGACGTATACACCTGATTAGTTGCTGGTAAGCCGGAACCTGCTCCTGCTACATCAAATTTTCCATTATAAGGTGATTGGAATGTGATGGTGAGCGGTTGCTGGAGATCAGGATTCAGTGGTAACGGATTTACCGTTCCTGCACTGATAGTACCTGTTCCGGTATTGGTAGATGCGGCGCTAGTGCGGTTAGGTCCGGCTGCTGCTATTTTAGTTGCATCCTTAATATTTACCGCAATATCCTTCGCACCATTGATGGTGGGCTGAATCCGGAATCTCTCACTAGCCAGCATAGAAGCGCTTGTTACCGAAACACCATCCAGAGTTAGTGGAAACGCGCCTGACGATGTTGCCGATACATTATCGGATAACCGGGTCAGCTTATAATTTGTTCCATCGTACGAGAATTCATAGTCACTTGTTGTTAAGGCGCTATAATCACTAATTGCTGCTGTGATATTGGATGCAGCATTATTAGCTGACGCTGAAATCACCTTGGGCGGAGAAGGCGGAGTAAAGAAATCTGTACCCATATCTCCATTCAAATCCATGCCCAATTGATGCTGTGCATTGAAAGTCTGCGCCAGAGTTATCGCAATTCTGCCCAATGAATTTTGTGCATTATCCAGCGAAGTGCTACGAAAAGAGAGAAGACCACCTAACGCCCCGCCCGTGATTTGGCTCTCAGGTAATTGAATCGTGCTATTCTTATTAATCAACCCGATTGTCAAATTATCTGAATTGTCTGATGATTTAATTGCTGCCAGAGAAAGTGCTTGTCCACCAACCACTAGTGCCTGTCCGTTACCAATATAAACATTCAATGTGCCGTCACTTTGTTTTATTGTCTCAGTATTAACTAATTTATTAATTTGATTAATAAGTTCATCACGTTGATCCAGCATATCATTTGCAGGCTGCCCGCCGGCTGCGCCTTCAGCCCACATGATTTGCTGGTTTAACTCTCCAACTTGCTTAGCGATTGAATTAATTTGTGCAACTGTGCTCGTAATCTGAGTATTGACTCCATCCCGGATTTGCGACATACGCTGATCCATACTATGAAAACGTGCAACAAGAGCATCTGCACTACTTAACATTGACTGTCGAGATGGAATAACAGCCGGATTTGATGCCACATCTTGTATGGCGCTGAAAAAACTCTGTAAGGTAGGAGAAAGCCCGGATGTAGTTTCAGCAAACATATTATCGAGCTGTTTTATCTCGGTGTAATTACTGTCCAACGACTGGCTTTGTGTTTGTACTTGCAGTGATTGACTAGTAAGAAATTGGTTATATACGCGTTGAACTGTGGCAGCATGAACTCCATTCCCAATATATCCGGCGGTTCCACTGTATTGCGGTACATTTGTGCTTAACATCACCTGCTGGCGATTATAGCCAGGTGTATTTGCATTGCTAATATTATGACCGGTTGTCAATAATTGGTTCTGTGTGGCTGCTAAGCCAGAAAATCCGATATTAAGAATACTATTACTCATATGCTTTCTCAGTTTATGATTTTAAAAATATAGTGACAATATCGGCAGAATAATGAATGAGTTAAGTAAAAATTTATCTGTTAGATAAATTCTCGGGCCTGTAATTTTTCACTATTCAAGATTCGCATCAACTTCTCGGCATACATCGGATCAGTAGCATATCCAGCGCGCTGCAGACCATTGGCAAATGTCGCGGCATCGGTCGATTTCAAAACTTTCGCGTAACGGGGATTATCCATCAGCAGCTTGGCATAATCATTAAATCCCTCGGCATAGGAACTATAAGCACGGAATTTCTCAACGGTCTTTTGTGCCACGCCATTGATATACTCGGTTGTTGATGCCTCTACTACATCTCCCTTCCAGTTAGCGCCAGCTTTAATACCAAAAAGATTATAAGCAGGCCTATTATCTGCATGACGAATCTCATGCTTACCCCAGCCACTCTCCAGAGCGGCCTGCGCCAGCATATATTGAGGGGGAATACCGGTTGATTCGGATGCAATTTTTGCATGTGGCAACAGCTTATCGATAAAACTCGCCGATTGATCAAATGATTTCTTTTTCCGAATATCTAATTGACCAGGAACAGAAAATTCATCACTTACCTGACTAATTTTCCCCGCCGGTATTACTGCACTGAATGAAGTCTGAGGAATTGACCACAATTGCCTGGATCTGTCATTAGGATGTCCATCGCTTACCGGCAATGATTGCTGCACAGAATTGATTGCAGACAAAATAGCATCGGTTCGGCTAATTGCGGTTTGCGGTTCAACCGATTGATTGGCTCGAGATAACTGTTTTACCATCATGTCAGCAATACCAATTCCGTTGGTGGAAATCTGCTGCGCCAGCTGCTGGTCGTGCATTTGTGTATAAAATTGCGTCTGCTGGCTATCAAATATTCCATCTTTAGGCGTGGCTTCCCGCATACTTTTCAGTAGCATATTCATGAACAGTGCTTCAAATTGCTGCGCTACTTTTTGTAGAGCTTCGTCTGGATTTTGTTTGGCCATTAAATTCAAGTCATCGATACTCTTGACATCAATGGCAAGCTTGCTTGAAACATCTGCTGAAATAACCATTCTTATATCCTATCGATTAAATTATTTCCAAATCGGCACGCAACGAACCGGCTGCTTTTAAAGCTTGCAGGATAGACAACAGGTCCTGAGTCGTGGCGCCAATTGCTGTCAACGCTTTAACAACTTCACCGAGATCCGCGCCATTCGGCAACAACATTAAATTACCTTCATCGGTGCGAATTTCGACCTGCGATCGCTGCGTAACAACGGTTTCTCCTCGTTGCGCCAAGGGACCGGGTTGACTGATCACGGGTTCGGTATTGATGATAATGGATAGATTGCCATGCGCCACCGCACTTGATTCAAGCGTTACCGCCTGATTCATAACTACTGAGCCGGTACGTGAATTAACAATTACTTTTGCCGGTGCTTTAGCCGGTGCAATATCCAAACTCTCTATTTGGGAAATAAACAAGATGCGCTGGCTATTGTCCGCAGGGGCTTTTACCTGAACCATCCGGCCATCCACTGCTGATGCGGCCGCCGGATAAAGTCTATTAATCGCATCCACGATACGGTTTACCGTTGTGAAATCTGTTGAATTCAATTCAAGATTGACAAAATCACCTTGCCCAACCGTCGTGGGAATCTCGCGCTCCACAATTCCTCCTCCCGTGATGCGTCCGACATTAAGATGATTCACTTGCACGCTGCTGCCGCCGGCTGCAGCGCCGATGCCGCCAACCAAAATATTCCCCTGCGCCATTGCGTACACTTGATTATCCGATCCCTTGAGAGGTGTCAACAAAAGTGTTCCGCCACGCAAACTCTTGGCGTTACCCATAGATGAAACTGTGATATCGATATGATGGCCCGGCTTTGCAAACGCCGGCAGGGTCGCCGTAACCATCACAGCGGCAACATTACGTAATTGCAAGTTAATGCCAGGCGGCAGATTAACACCTAATTGACCCAGCATATTAATAATACTCTGAACGGTAAATGGCGTTTGCGTGGTCATATCGCCACTGCCATCCAACCCGACCACCAATCCGTACCCGATTAATTGATTATTGCGAACGCCTTGAATCGATGCCAAATCCTTGATGCGATCAGCGAAGCTGATACCCGGCAAGAAAAAACTTAATACAAGAAAAGAAAAAATAATGACGTTTCTTTTTTTCATAATCTTAAATGTCAATTGTTGAAGCATTGATTCATCCTGAAATCGGCGGATTAAAAAGGCGATATCGACAGGAAAAAGCGCGATAACCAGCCCATCGTCTGCGCTTCGTCAATATATCCGTTGCTGCGGTATTCGACGCGCGCATCAGCAATCTGCGTTGAAGAAATCGTATTTCCCAGAATATGAACCGGATTCACAACCCCAGATAGCCTTATAAATTCTTGTCCCTGATTAATTCCGATTTGTTTCTCGCCGCTGACAACAAGATTTCCATTTGGCAGCGCTTCGATCACTGTTACCGTAATAGTTCCTTTAAAATTATTTTTGCTTGAACTTTCACCACTGCCATCAAATTTGTTATTGGATTTAGCCTCAGCCGATGCATTCTTTAACAGGCTTAACGGGATTCCTAAAAAGTTCGGCACGGAAAATTCGATGCTCCCGGAACGGCTTGCATTAGTTCCCGAACTCTTACTGGCATTGGTTGTTTCATTTAGCGTAACGATAATCGTATCGCCGATACTTCTTGCCCGGCGGTCTTCGAATAATGGTGTATATCGAACCCCGCCTGTTGTGCTATGCACCGTTTGCAGAATGGAGCCGTTAGGTTGACTCACAGCCGCCGCATGCTGCGGTGCGCGGAGCGTATTTGGCTGGTGAGTCACGGTCGATGGCGTTAGTGCACAACCGGATGCAAGCGCGGCTAGCACCAGTATAAAAAAATACCGGTAGAAATTTTTTATTATCAGATTGCCGCTAACCATTACCCGATTTCCAATCATCCCGTTAATCAAAGTTGCGCCAGCCGTTGCAGCATTTGATCAGAAGTTTCAATGGATTTGGAATTCATCTCATAAGCGCGCTGGGTTTGAATCATATTCACCAACTCTTCCACCACATTGACATTTGAGGTTTCTACAAAACCTTGTTCCAAGGGGCCTAATCCATTGGTACCTGGCGCATTTTGATTTGGCGCTCCGCTTGACGCAGTTTCCTGATACAGATTCTCACCCATCTTCATTAATCCGGCCGGGTTTATAAAGCTCGCCAATTGAATACTGCCAATTTGAATCGGTGCGGTGGATCCCGGAATCGTTGCGGAAACTGTTCCATCCCGGCCTATCGTAATACTCTGTGTATTAGGTGGAACGGTAATTGCGGGTTGGACAGCGTATCCGCTGGATGTCACAAGCTGTCCATTTAGATCAGACTGGAATGCTCCATCGCGAGTGTAGGCTGTCGTACCATCCGGCAGCAAAACTTGAAAAAAACCTACGCCACGGATGGCAACATCACGCGAATTTTCGGTTTGCTGCAATCCGCCCTGAGTAAAGATGCTCTCAGTGGAAACCGGCTTAACTCCAGTGCCCAATTGCAATCCTGAAGGTAATTGCGTTTGCTGGGAAGATTGCGCACCGGGCTGACGTACAGTTTGGTACAACAAATCCTCGAAAACAGCGCGAGAGCGCTTAAATCCGTTAGTGCTGACGTTCGCTAAGTTATTTGAAATGACATCCATCTTGGTTTGTTGCGCATCAAGTCCTGTTTTAGCAATCCATAGTGAACGTACCATGATAATTTACCTATTAAATTTGTTATTGAATCAAACCCTTACCATCATTATTTCACTGGCCTTCTGCGCATTATTCTGGGCGCTATCAAGCATTTTCATTTGCATATCAAATTGCCGCGCCAGATTGATCATGCTGACCATTTCATGCACAACATTTACATTGCTCTCTTCCAATGTGC
Organism: uncultured Nitrosomonas sp.; assembly: GCA_964421895.1. GTDB lineage: Bacteria > Pseudomonadota > Gammaproteobacteria > Burkholderiales > Nitrosomonadaceae > Nitrosomonas. The sequence continues at coordinate 25,215 of CAYQZF010000001.1, forward strand.
CAGCGACCAGCTTGACTTTGGCATCAACAGGCGCTTCGCCGCCATCTTTAAGCCGGAATAAACCATCGGTGCCTTTTACAAGCTTATCTTCCGGTGGATTGACCAACTTTATTCGACCCACTTGCGCCACGGTATTCGGTTGCGGCGTAATCGGTACCGAAGATACGGTTCCATCGACACCAATTGTGATACGAGTGTCAGGTGGTACAGTGATAATGCCCGTATCACCTTTGACTTTATAACCATTGTTGGTCTGCAAAATACCGTTTGGACTTACTTGCAGACTGCCATTCCTGGTATAAGCTTCCTTGCCGTCATCCAGTTGAATCGCAATCCATCCTGAGCCCCGAACCGCAATATCTAGATCGCGGCCGGTCGTCTGCAACGCACCTGGGGTAAAATCGGCGCCTGTCGTGGAATCAACCACGAAGGCGCGCGTTGGCAGACCATCACCGAATACCGGAACCGCGCGAAATGCATTACTCTCAGCGCGATACCCCGTTGTCGATGCATTGGCAAGATTCTGAGCAACGGTCGCTTTCTGATTCAGCGTATGGTTTGCTCCGGTCATTGAAGTGTAAATTAGTCGATCCATATTCCTAATTCATAAAATTAAAACTTTTTGATGAAAAACTATATCCGAGCAATCGTTTGTATCATTTCATTTTGCGCTTCTATTTCTTTGGAGTTAGCTTGATACATACGCTGCGCTTGAATCATCTTCACTAATTCCGCAGTCAAATCCACATTTGATTCTTCGATAGCGTTAGATTGAAGCGCACCCAAAGTTCCAGTTTTGGGAGTACCGATTAGTGGTGCTCCTGAAGAAAGCGTTTCAGTCCAATGACCATTTCCAATCGGCGCCAAACCCTGGGGATTAACAAAGTTAGCCAGTGCGATTTGGCCGAGTGTTTTCGTTTGTTCATTGCTATAAATTCCAAATATTTTGCCTTCAGCGTCTATACTAAAACCCGTCATGCGACCAGAGGTATAGCCGTCTTGTGTAATGCTATTAACGCTTGACTTAGAACCATATTGAGTAGCCGTCGTCATATCGAGACTGACATTCTGAGGTGTGGTTGCTCCAAAAGTTGGATCGATTGCACTAAAATCTATGTTCATACTCAATGGAGCCGCAGTTGCAGAGGCAATAGTCTGCAATGTTCCATTTCCATCAAACACGACAGACTGTGAAGGACTTCCATTCAAGGTAACGCCAACCGGCATTCCAGAAGTATCTATTTTCCCGTCAACCGTCCCAAAGACCGTCCAAGTATTCGCAGCAGTAGTGGATTTCTGAAAAAATATTGAGAGAACATGCGAAGCGCCTAGACTATCAACCACTGAACCCGAGGTAGACCAAGAGTAGGTCTTTGGATCTGCCGCATTAAAAGGCGCAGAAATTCCGGGTGCTGTCGCTTCTAAGTTAATGCCCAGGTCAACTTTTGTCGTGGTTTTTGGAGAGATATCCGAAGTAGCAAACTTCAAATTTTCCGGTGCGCCACTAGCACTAACAACGCCTTTCGCATCCGCCATAAAACCTGTCAAATTGGCGCCCGATGTATCTACAATATAACCAGATTTATCAATGTGAAATTGACCATTCCTGCTGTAGTTTATCGTGCCATTATCACTGAGACGGTAAAAGCCTTGACCGGCAATAGCAATATCTAAAGGATTATTAGTCTGCGTAATACCCCCTTGACCAAATTGCTGCGCAATTGACGATACTTTTGCTCCTATCCCAACCTGTGTACTGGCGGTAGCCGCCATTGAGTTTGCAAAAATGTCGGTAAATTGCGCGACAGATTGTTTGAATCCTACGGTATTTGCGTTGGCAACATTATTTCCAATCACATCCAGATTGGTTGATGCTACATTTAATCCACTTAAGCTTTGTTGAAAACTCATGAAAATTACCCCTTAAAACAACTGTTTAACATCCGACAAACCAATTAATCCCAATTTATCGCCCATATCCAGGTGTGTATCACCCGCATTAGGTGTCACACTTTTTACCACCCCAAATGAAAGCGTATCGACCTTGACGTCGTTACCCCCTTGTTTTGCACTTACTGCAAAGGTGTAATCTCCGTCAACCGCCTTGGTGCCACTATCGGTTAAACCATCCCAAGGAATCGTACTGATGCCAGTCGGCTGCGCACCCAAATCCATTGTGCGAATAGCGACTCCCGCACCATCCAAAATAGTAACTTTGAGCTGATCAACTGGTTGCGCCAGTTCGATACCAGCAATAGCGCCATCTCCATTCAATGTTATCGCTGATCCAGGAACAAATGCCTTGTGTCCGATTAATCCCATTGCTTCTACAGAGCGAGTATCTTCAGCACTGGAAACCAACTGCTGGAGTGTTGAATTCAGCTTATCAAGACCGGTTACCGTAGTGATTTGCGCCAACTGACTGGTCACTTCGGCATTGTCCAGCGGTTTTAACGGATCTTGATTTTTCATTTGAGTGACTAACAGCTTCAGGAAACGATCTTGCGGATTTTCAGCATCTTTTTTACTGGTAGTACCGGCAGTTGCGGTTGAAGCGGTTGAAGCCGTTGAAGCAGCAGTTGTTGCGGTATTGATTTGCGAAATTGAACTCATCATTTACTCCCTTATTGACCAATCGTCAGTGTTTTTTGCAACAATGACTTGGTAGTGTTCATCATATCTACACTATTTTGATACGAACGAGATGCCGACATCATATTGACCATTTCATCGACAACATTGACATTAGGCATTGTCACATAACCGTTTTTATCCGCCAGAGGATGCTTAGGTTCGAATACTTGCCGCATTGGTGATGGATCGTGAACGATACCCGCAACCTTAACGCCGCTTGCGCCGCTCGCATCTGCTTGCAAAGTACTAAAAACAACTTGCCTGCCCCGATAGGGCTCACCAGTTGAACTGGTTACACTATCAGCGTTTGAGAGATTACTAGCCACCACATTCAAACGCTGCGACTGAGCCGACATAGCGGAACTTGCGATACCAAATACATTGAATAATGACATTTTCTATCTCTCCAACATTGCTGACGTTAAGTTTCTGAATTCATTATTAATGAACGTAATGCTTGCATCATATTTAATAGCGTTATCAGCAAACCGGGTTCGCTCCATATCCATATCTACAGTGTTACCATCCGCACTGGGTTGCAACGGAACACGGTATAAAATGTTGTCTCCAAAAACTCCGGATGCAGCAGAATTAATGTGCATTTCCGATGTCGTATTCATGTTTACTTTTTTTAAGCTGGGAGTTGATGACAATTTTTCGTTCAGCACAGCAGCAAAGTCGATATCTTTAGCTTTAAAATTCGGTGTATCGGCATTGGCCACATTGCTGGAAAGCAGTTCTTGCCTTGCAACCCTCAAACTTAGTGCGTTATGGTGATAATTTAATTCTTTATCGAGTTTATTAATCATCTTCTCTCCCGCCTAATTCAAATAAGTGTCTATTCAACTATTAGCATTTAGCATGCCAGCAATAATATATGCATCAACTAATCGACTAATCCGCAAATAAAACATGAAAGCGGCGCTATCTTTGAGCTTGGATTTTTTTGCAGTCGTTTAATATAACGTCACGATATAGCGGCAATAATTGCCGGATACGGCAAAAAATGAGGGATTAGAAACCATGATACGTTGCTTAACGGCAATCCTCTGTCTGCTAGTGCTTGATTTTCCAGCACTTGCATCTCAGCAAAAAACTTCCATTGACCATCAGGAAATCTCAGCGATTAAAAATGCCATAGAGAACTTTATCTACAGCAATACGGCATCGCTCCCAGGACAGGTCATTGTGAATGTGGGTCAAATCGACAAACACTTGGCGCTACCAAAGTGTCCGCAATTGGAGCCTTTTGTTCCAGCAGGCGGGCGTTTATGGGGAAAAACGTCAATTGGCGTGCGTTGTGATAGCGAAATTGCAGCCTGGACCATTTATGTTCAAACTGAAATTAGCATCATGGCGGATGTATTGCACCTTGCTCGACCAATTTCATCAGGGCAAACGCTAACTTATGAGGATATTGCACCGCAAAGTGTCAATTTGACACAAATGCCTGAGGGAATACTGACAAATGCCTCACAAATTGTCGGTAAAGTCGCTGCCTCCAACCTCCCAGCCGGACAGCCTCTGCGGCCGCAAATGTTGCGAGCGCCTTATGTAATCGTACGAGGACAGACGGTGAACCTGGTTGTCCAAGGCCGCGGATTCAGCATCCGGTCTGAAGGCCAGGCACTGATCAATGCAACCGAAGGTCAAGTCATACAGGTACGTAATAAATCTGGACGAATTCTCAATGGGCTTGCGCGCATCAATTCCATTGTAGAAATTCAGCCCTAGCTTTTTACCGCAATTGCATAATCCCGCGATCGATACTCATGATCGGATTTATAATAAGCAATTATCCTAACGCTCGTAAAAACAGACAGCTTCTTATTGTGCCAAGCATAGACCTTATCACTGAAATAAAAAAAATTCTGTCGGATACCCTGGGATTAGGGGATCGGTTGGATGGAATGGGACCGGATATGATTTTACTCGGCAATGTTCCTGAACTTGATTCCGTTGCAGTTATCACCGTCATTCTAGCAATAGAAAAAAAATTCTCTATCGCAATAAAAGATGACGAAATCAGCGCACAAACCTTTGCCACACTGGGTACAGTGGTTGATTTTGTAAAAAATAAAATAGCTGCGAGTAAAAAAAATCAATGTGAATGATCGTAAAAAAAGAATCTTGACTTTCGCGTAAAATTAACTTTAAAAGTGATAGACATTGTATTTTGATTTGAATCATGCATAATCGTTGACAGCTAATCAATCAACATCAGGAAACACATCATTGAAGCTTCATCCCGCAAATTTTGCACATCAAAATATTTTCACTGGTTATGGTGAAGGCTATGTGCTAATCAATCAAATCCGCTATGAAGCGAATCTGATTGTGCTGCCAGATCACCTAATTGAAGATTGGCCTATCGGATCGGTACAGGAATTGGAGCTTCAACATTTCGAAAACTTATTTTTGCATTCACCTGAGATTATTCTTCTTGGAACCGGTGCAGAGCATAAATTTCCTAATCATACTTTACTGAGTCAGTTAGCAAAAATGAGGGTTGGAATAGAAATAATGGATACAAAAGCCTGTTGCCGCACTTATAATATATTGGTTGAAGAAGGCCGTCGTGTTGCCGCAGCTGTTTTGATTTAGTACTATTAGAAATTGAAAGAAGATTTTATTTAAATCCACTGAATTCTTGCTGGATCAGTTACACGTGACACGTTAGCTCGACTCTTCAATCTGCCACACTTTAAAAAGAAATGGCCTGACAGTTATGATTGTGATAAATTCATGGTTGGTAAGTCAGGTATATTAAAATTGGTTTCCTTCATAACATTATTATAGGAGTAAAAAATGAGCAAATATCTTATCGCTGCACTCGGTTTAGTTTTTTTGATGGGCTCTTCTGTAACTATGGCTAGTGGCAACAAAGAATCTAAAATGCCCCCGATGGCCGCACAAGACATACTGAACAAATTGTCATGTGAAGGTAAAAAAGACGGCGAAAAAATTAGAGATCGCACCGACGGGGAGATGATTACTTGTCCAGCAAAAATAAAACAACCTAATTTTGGTAAATAATAATCAATCGGTCAATATATGATCGGCGAATAGGTCAAGCTAAATACCCGAGTTTTTCTCAGCTGCGTCTCAAATACAAAAATTGGATAGGGATTGGATATCTTGCAGCTGTTAGCTTGATCTATTTTTCCAGCATTTGAAGAATTCACTTGTTTTACTACATTCACCTACAGCATATAGCCTTAAGTAACACAATTGATAGAAAAGAAATCACGCCCTGCAATTGCTCATCAACTCGAATTAAGTGATTTACAATCAGAATGATAGGATCAATTTCCTAACATTTTTTCTTGTTAAGAAATCTTAGCCTTTTACAAATAAAGATTCTTTTACAATTTTCTATAAAAATCCCAATAAAGTTATAGTAAAATTAGAAAATTAAACATATAAAAACTCTAAATTGACATTATCCTCACTCATAAAAATACTGGTATGAATCCATAAGAACCTGTAATTTTTGTCAATCGGAGAGTAAGAAAGAATGAAGCGAGGAATATTTTTATTTTGCATCCTATCTTTTTTTATTAGCAATGCTTTTGCACAAAAAGATAACCCAGATATAAAATCGCAAGCCGCGCTCGTATTTAATACTAAAAATGAGCGTGTTATCTATGATAAAAATGCGGATAAGGTAATGCCAATCGCTTCCATTACCAAATTGATGACTGCAATGGTCACATTAGATGCACGATTGTCGCCAAATGAAAAAATTACTATTACCAGTGCAGATGTCGATAAGCTCAAAAACTCATCATCGCGTTTACCTGTAGGCAGTACCTTTCCACGCCATGAGTTGTTACGATTGGCGTTGATGTCTTCTGAAAACCGTGCTGCAGCGGCACTTGGTCGCACCTATCCCGGTGGCATAAAAGCTTTTGTACAAGCCATGAATGTGAAAGCCAAGAAACTTGGCATGGTCAACAGCCGTTTTGTCGATACAACTGGCTTAAATAGCGGAAATGTCGCAACCGCACGCGATTTGGCCAGGCTAGTTGCAGCTTCGAATAATTATGCCGCGATTCGAGATTTTTCCACCACTACGCAACATTCCGTATCACCCGGAAATAAAAGGCAGTTACAGTACGTCAACTCCAATAGTCTAGTGCGCAATCAAAATTGGGATATCGATGTTTCCAAAACCGGTTATCTGAGCGAAGCCGGACGTTGTTTAGTCATGCAGGCTAAAATCTCAGGGCAACCAATGGTCATTGTTTTACTGAATTCTTGGGGTAAAAATACCCGTATTGGTGATGCCAACCGCGTCAAAAAGTGGATCGAAAGCAATCAAGGCCGCAGACAGCAAGTATAAATTTAGCCAATTCTAAGTAAGCTGATAAATATCGCGATATTTGCCCTTCAAATAGTCAATGAAATAATCCGGATTCAGCTGCTCACCGGTTACACGCTCAACCAATTGTTGCGGTGTATAAAGTCTGCCTTGTCGATGAATTTTTTCATTGAGCCAATTTTTAACCGGCACAAAATTACCTTTGGCGATATTCTGCTCAGTACCGGGTTGTTCATTCAGCAACGCTCGATAGAACTGACATGCATACATCGCCCCTAAAGTGTACGAAGGAAAATATCCGAATGCACCGCTGCTCCAGTGCGAATCCTGCAATACGCCATAAGCGTCATCCGGTGGATTGATCCCCAGGTATTTTCGCATCAACTCATTCCAGATAAACGGTAAATCCCCAACCGGTATCGAACCGTCAAACAATCCTTTCTCAATTTCATACCGTAAAATAATATGCAGCGGATAGGTCACTTCATCCGCTTCAACCCGGATAAAATCCGGGTTGCAGACATTAATCGCACGGTAAAAAGAATCCACGGTAACATGCTGTAAATTTTCCGGAAATACAGCACGGATCGAAGCGAAATAATACTGACAAAAAGGCTTGCTTTGGGCGATCATGCGCTCCCAGAACAGCGACTGTGATTCATGTATACCCATCGTCAGCGATTCAGACACCGGCAAATCGCCTAGCTCATAGGGGCGCCCTTGTTCATACAGCGCATGTCCTGTTTCATGAATAACAGCATACAGCGATTCAATAAAACTACGCTCACTGTAGCGTGTAGTAATACGCACATCGGTTGGGTGGCTGCCACCACAAAACGGATGTACCGATACATCCATGCGGCCCTGCTCAAAATCAAAGCCAATTTCGCGGCTGATCTTGCGCGCCAGTGCTTCCTGTTTATCCAGTGCAAACCGCCCCTGCAAAAACGAAGTATCCGGCTGATCCACATGATCCTGAATAGCCCGGATTAATGGAATCAATTCCGTTTTCAATCGCTCAAATAGCGGCGTGATCATATGCGTCGTCGTGCCGCGTTCGAACAGATCGATATTCGCATCATACGGATCGAGATCGGGCAATACATGCTGCGCCCATTCTTTTCTCAGATGCAAGAAACGCTGCAATACCGGCGCAAAATCAGCAAACTTACTTTTCTGTCTCGCCACAACCCAAATACCATGCCCGCGCGAACTGAGTTCCGCAAGCTCCTGCACCAACCGCTTTGGCACTTTGGTTTCCAGTTCATAGCTGCGCAGTGCTTCATGGATATTGCATTGTTCCGCCTCGCCAAAATCCACGCATTTCAACGCTGCCAATTCATTCAAGCAATCTCCCAATCCAGGATCAGTCATGCGTTCGTGAATCACACCCGCCAGCGCAGCGATTTGCTTGGCGCGTGCATCTGCGGCACCCGGCGGCATCATCACTTCCTGATCCCAGCCTAGCGTACTCATCACACCATTCAAATGAGAAATTTCTTCCAGTCTTTGTACTAAATTTTGATAATGCGGATTCATTCTTCTCTCGTTCCGGATTCGTTTATTGGCTTGCGTATACCTCTCAAGAAAGATTCTGGGGATAGCGCTAACATCACAAGCCCAGTATCATAACAACTTTTTCACCCGTCACTCACACTGTCATGCTCTGGATAAAATCACTGCATATCATTTTCATGGTCACCTGGTTCGCGGGACTTTTTTATCTGCCGCGGCTATTCGTTTACCACGCCATGTGCGAAGACCAGCCCGGCAAAGAACGTTTCAAGATCATGGAACGCAAACTTTATTACGGTATCATGACCCCCGGCGCCGTGCTGACTGTGGTGTTCGGTGTCTGGTTATGGATGGGTTACGGTTTCTCTGGCGATTGGCTGTATGCCAAAGTCTCCCTAGTTTTAATCTTGATCTATTACCACTACTATTGCGGAAAATACGTCAAAGCGTTTAAAAACGATGCCAATCAGCATGGTCATGTTTTTTACCGCTGGTTCAATGAATTTCCAGTGCTGATTTTGTTTGCAGTGGTCATTTTGGTGGTGGTTAAACCTGATTTAACCGAATGGTTTTCTGAGCTGATTAAATAATTTAAGCCGTATAAAAACTAATATGCGGCGTTCTACTTCAAAAAGAATTCATTAGCTGGTGCAGGTTTCCCGATGTAATAGCCCTGCGCGTAATCGATATCCATTTTTTCAATTAGCGACAGGATCTCGGCACTTTCCACAAACTCCGCCGTGATTTTCTTGCCGAAACCGCGAGCCACACTGCACAGTGCGTTGACCAGAATCAGATCATCACTGCTTTCGGACAAATTGCGGATAAACGAACCATCAATTTTGACGACATCGACCGGCAATTCCCGTAAATAATAAAAAGAAGAAAAACCGACACCGAAATCGTCCAGCACAAAGCCGCAACCAAGCTCCTTAATTTCTATCATCAGCCCGCGCGCACCGGGCAAATCTTCCAGTGCTGCCGTTTCGGTGATTTCGAACATCACGCTGGCCGGATCCATTTTTTGTGAAGCCAATTCTTCCTTAAGGATTGGCAATAGCTCAGGATCGTTAAACGCATGCGCAGAGAGGTTGATTGAAAAACTAACCCTGAATCCCGCTTGATAAATTTTAGCTACTTGCGCGATAGCTTTTCGCAACACCATGTGATCAATCGCATGAATTAATCCGGTATGCTCAGCAGCCGGGATAAATTCTCCAGGTGACAATACCGAACCATCTTTATCCTGCATCCGCAACAACACCTCATAATGCGAAATTTCTTTGGTTTTTACCTGCATGATCGGTTGCAGATAGAGCATAAAGTTATCATGCAAATGCGAATACTCGATTTTCTCTTTCCAATAAACCAACGTATGAATGCGCTCGCGGCTGCGATCTTTATCGGAGAACAGATACCAGGCGTTGCGCCCCATCGCTTTAGCCTGATACATCGCCAAATCCGCCGCAGCCAGTAAGTCATGAATGTTGGCACCATGCTCCGGAAATAAAGCGATACCGATACTGGCCGAAATTTTATGCGTGCGGTTGTTAATGGTTAATTGCGCTTGACCCAATTGATCCAATACTTTCTTCGCCACTTCGATGGCACCGCTGGCATTGATTTCCGGCAGGATGATTGCAAATTCATCGCCACCTAAACGGCCAGTGATATCATCCGCCCGGATCGTTTGGGCCAGCATGCTGGCCACCATTTTCAGCAGCGTATCCCCCGCTTGATGACCGCTGATGTCATTGATGTATTTAAAACGATCGAGATCGAAAAATAACAACGCGCCAGGATGACGGTAACGCTCGGCACGACTGAGCACCTGCTCCAATTCGTCACTAAAACGCCGCCGGTTATACAAATTGGTCAACGGATCATGATCCGCCAGCCAAGCCAAGTGTCCTTCAACACGTTTATATTCGGTAACATCCAAACCTACGGATAAAATCGATGGATCATCCGCCGACTGCTGGCTAAGATGCGAATGCAACCAAGCGACATGCCGCGTTGAGCCATCTTTGCAATGGGTGATCGCTTCATGGCGCAGCTGCATTCTGTGTCCACTGTGAATTTCTTTGAAACGCGCCAGAAAATCCTGTGATTCATATTCTGGAATCAGGATACTCAGGAAAGATTTCCCATGCAGCTCGTTTTCCGTGTAATGAGTTAGCATCTCACCATAGGCATTCAATGACATGATTTTACCCTCGGCATTCTGTGTCAACACGATCGCCTGAGCGGTATCGAGTAGATTCTCGACAAAATCTCGTTCCCGGCTGAGCTCGTTTTTTTGCTCGATGAGCATCTTGGTGCGCGTGGATACTTCCTGTTCCAGTTTTTCCAGCTGTAACGATAATGATACGGCTGCTTCCGAGAGCGTATCCACCTCATCCCTGAAACGCTGCACGCGATCGTTCGAAGCCAGTGACGAACGGAATTTCTCAAATTGCCCGTTAGCCAGCAATGGCAGAACAAAAGCCACATCTCTCAGTTTTGCAAGTAAGCGGGTAAAAACCAGGAATAGCAAAATTTCCGAGAAAATCAGCCCGAGCAAGCCGATCAATGCGATTTTCCAAATGGAATCATAAATATTATTGACCGCGGCAGTAACATCGGTAATCACGATCAGATGCGCTTTATCGGGTTCATACGAATCGAGCGGAAATAATTTTATTTGTAGGTACTGTTCGTTCCAGCGGATTTGAGTGCCATCGCTCAATGTGCTCAAATCCGGATGCAAATACGAGGTCTTTTTCAGAACCTCAAGATTCTTTTCCTTATTAGTCAATGCTGAAACATGGATATTCCAATGTAAATAATCGGCGTCGTTCGGCAGCAGCAGATGATTCTGTTCCTTGATCAACAAACCGATGTCCGTACCTGCTATCCGTTTGAACGCCAGAAACATGTCCGCCAGTGATACACCCATCACCACGACACCGGCTTTTTTTCCTTCCACCAATAAGGGCGCAACGATGTATTGAATACAGTTTTCCCGGCACAGCAACGGATTGATCGGCTTTTCCGATTGATTGACATGACTCACCCAAGTCAACATTAAACTATTTCCGTCAGTTTGGGCATCCAGATTATCCCAACTAGCGTTTAACTGATTTTTCGGATTATAAAAATGGATGAACTCAACGCCGTTGTGAAATTGCAACAACGCCCAGTGGGAATCGAATACTTTACTGATGCTCTCGCCATCATTGATCAGTAAGGCATTTTTCATTCCATCCAGAAATGGAATCATTTCTGCCAATTGATATAAATTCTGTGAAGTGTTCTTGATCAGACTGGTGACTTCTCTGGAGTAACGCCGGTATTCGACTTCCCGTTGGTTATCGAAATTAGCCATTAACCCCAAGTAGCTGACGAAACTGAAAAGCATCACAACCGCTAGCAGAATCATGCTGCTACTCAACGAAATCTTCCATCTCAGGCTGCGGAATCTGCGGCTTTTATGGTTTAGCGCAATGGATATTTTTCCCATTTAAGTCAAGTCCCGGAGCTACTTTCCATCAGAGTTACAGTTTTCCTAGAACCGGTAGGATGCTTGAATTGCAAAAAGATCCCAGTTCTTCACAGTATCCTGCGGGTTCGGATTATCCAGCCGTGACAACCACCCGGTTCCATTCACATGATGATATTCGGCGCGCAGCATGAATTCCGGTGTTACATTCCAGCGTAAACCGATGGTGATGTCTCTGGCATAACGGGTATGTTCCAAACCCTGACGCATAGGACTCTGTGCAGCCCAATGATTTCCGCTTCGATCCGATCTATCGGTAAATAGTGCATCGTACCGCACAATACCTTCCAATCTCGGGGTAAATCGATATTCCCCTTGGAAATAATAGCTTTCGCCATACAAATTCAGACCGTCCAGTATCTTAGAATTAAAATTATCGTCATATTTAAGATGACGTATTGCATACTCAGAGGTCAATGTCCAGCGCTCCGTATTGTATTGTGCAGAAAAATAAATAGGTGTAAATTGAAATGCCCCAGGCCCTATTGGATCATGGGATTTGCTTGAAGGATCATATGATGTATTTAACCATATTCCACTAATACCCAAGCGCAGACTTTTATCATTCGTTTCAAAAATTCCTCGACCAATATACGATACTTCCCGATTTAATTGTCCCATTGGTATAGTTCCGAGAATCGAAAGTTGTGTATCTTTATCACTCACGATTGGTAACCATACGCCAAATTGGGTAGAAATTGTACCTAGTCTGGTAACGGCAGTTTCGCCATATAATTGTACAGAATCTCCTGAAAGACCCAGGTTACGTGTACGATCAAAATAAATAGATTGCGGCAACAATATGCTGGGACGCGTAAAAGCCACGTCCCGGGTTTCATTGTAAAAACCGAACGGATTCTTTATCCTGCCGACGCGTATGCCAAATTGATTCGCTTCGTGAGAATACAAGCGGTAATCCAAGAATCCATAATCGAGCCGCGGCATACCCGTACTCCCCTCACCCGCACGACGCGACAACACCTGCGCCGACAATTGCAGTTTCGGCAAAGGCCGCACGGAAGCATTCAATCCGGCTTCAGTTAAACCAAAACTACCATCTTTATGACTATTGCCAAAAAAATTGTTATCCGAGGTCAAAATGTACCCTTGCGTGACAAAACCATGAATCTGCAAATCACCTGGACGATCGGTTGAACGTAACCACTTGATTGCGGTATCGACCACGCCCGGTTTTTCCTTGCTGCTCCCGGTTTCCGTCACTTCAACCGGCAGATCTCTTGCTTGTACCCATTTGACAGGCGCTTTAGCAGATTCAGATTGTTTTTGTGATTGATCAAGCTGCTGCGCCTGAATGGAGACACTGGCGATGATCGACAGCACAGCCCCCCCTTTTATCAGCCGCTGAACAGAATGGATTAAATAGTTACTTAATCTTGAGCACGTTAACATTTTCATTAATATTGGCTCTCCATAAATAACCTATTGCTCCCGGTGTGCTGGCGATCTTGGCCAGCATTTCTTCACTTGAGTTGACTTTAATCGGCGCTTGACCTGTGCCTGAGAATACTAGTCGATCCCAGGTAGATCGCAATTGATAAGGAAAAACATTTAGCTTCTCCTTGGAAACAACTTGATGTAACTGATCGTCATCGGATAGCACAAAAACTCTAATCTTGGTTCCGTCAGGCCAGGTCTTCAGATGCATACTGAAAATAGAACGGAGCGAATTAACCGAAAGGATTTTTTCGTTTACGCTTGGGTTGGTTACAATTTCGTAGTGATCACCCGCTTTGGCTTCACTCTCTACACCGCAAATACATAGCATTAGAGAAAAACACAAGCTGGTTCTGACCCTTAACCAATATCGCCTTGACAATCGAATTTGTATAAAGAAATGAAATAAGTTCAAGAAACAATTTCCGAGTTTAATGCTTTTCCTCGTTAACAGATAGAAATGGACTATATTTACCACAATCTGTTACCACTTCCCATGCATCGCGATGTTCTTCGTACATCCGATTTAATACATCTTCTACTCTCACATAATAAGCTTGGCGAATTCCATGATAATTAACGAGTGGGCCAGCTGGATTAAAGTTTAAACCATAAAAACTTAATAATCTGTTCAGAGCAGGCTCCATACTTGATATCCAGTCTCTAATATTATATTTAACAGAAACGCGCATAACGCCCGCCATCAGTATTAATGCAATGGGAGGAGTAGCACGACGATCGCCGGAGCGGCGCTCTTGAATATTTCTCTTATCGCTAGCAATCTCTACTGTTTGCCTACGTGGATCCTCTCCGCGGCGATCTACTTTACGCCGATCAAACTGACTGATGACAACAAATCGGGAAATTTCAGCAGCTTGCTGACGTGACAGTTTTTTTATATCAAAGAGTGTTGGATCCAATGGCGCATATGACTCGATTGGAAACAAATTCTCAGGATGCAATAAATCACATAAAACTAGCCTTACCGTACCGATGAAGTCTCCAGACGGACGGAATCGTAAAAGAACGTGAGAAGAACGACTATCATAGCTGTCTTTTTCCAATTGATCTGGGTACAGAGAAGGATCGAACCCAGGAATACGTTTCTCTACACACAGCACTTGATAGCGGATTCTATAAACACACTCAAGCAGTTCAGCGGTATCTGCCACTACAATCTCAAAATATTTCTGAAAGTTTTGATAAAGCTCACTCATAGAATATCCAGTTTGTTTTATTATTTATCCTAAAAGTAGCGATCTCAATCGATTAATAGCAATATTAAACAGCTTTTACGTTATGTCATCATTGAAAAAGCGCAAAATCTACAGCGTATTTCCTATTTTCAGTAATACACAACAAGGCTTTCCATTCAATAAGTAATATAAATTTACTGCAGCAGTCATTTAAGTATATTTAAAGCGAATATTCAACTGATCTTCATTATTTAGCAGCAGAATTACAACAATGCTAAGCGCTTGTGCACAATAAACAACAATTGTGCGCAGAACGATGAAATTTATGGATTAAATCAATACTTCGACGGGTGCCGGATGACTTAGGAATGCCGTTGGACTGGCAGTCAAGCCGTAGGCACCCGACTGTAGCACGACAACCAAATCGCCTGCGGCTGCTTTGGCCATCGGCAATTGATCAGCCAACACATCCAATGGTGTACACAAAGGCCCCACGACGGAAGCCACCTCCCTTTCCGCACCTCGGACTTTATTGCCGATCATGACCGGATAGTTTTTGCGGATCACTTGCCCGAAATTACCGGAAGCGGCCAGATGATGATGCAATCCGCCATCCGTAATGAGAAAGATTTGTCCGCGCGACACCTTGCGCTCGAGCACCCGGCACACATAAATCCCGGCTTCCGCAACGATATACCGGCCTAATTCGAGCGCAATCCGGGTACCCGGCAACTGCCGCTGAACTTCGGGTATCAAGCGCTGCAAATTTTCGCCGATAGCGGCGAGGTTCAATGCTCTTTCTCCAGGAAAATACGGCACGCCGAAACCGCCGCCGATATTCAGCAGCCGCACCGGCGCCGGTGCATGATCGGCCAGCCGGATAGCAAGCTGTAATGTTCTTTCGTGCGACTCTTGTAGCGCGGCTGCATGCAAATTCTGCGAGCCGCTGAAGATGTGAAAGCCGGTAAAATCCAACTCAAGCGCGGCCAGCCGTTTCAACACATCCGGTACGCACTCTGCGTCGATGCCGAACGGCTTGGATCCACCGCCCATTTTCATTCCGGAAGATTTGAGTTCAAAATCCGGGTTAACACGGATGGCTACTTGAGGTGTAATCCCCAGATTCATTCCCAGTTGCGCAACCGTTTCCAATTCCTGCGCAGATTCGACATTCAACATCACACCTGCTGCAATCGCGCTGCGCAACTCGTGCGCCCTTTTTCCCGGTCCGGCAAAACTGATTTTATCCGGCGGCAGAACAGTATCCAGCGCCACGCACATTTCCCCCTTGGAAGCGACATCCAAACCATCGACCAAACCCGCCACATGTTGCACCACGGCCGGCATCGGGTTGGCTTTCATCGCATAATGCAACAAGACTTCTTGCGGCAGCAACTGCCGCAACAATGCAATCCGCTCGCTGATTTTTTGCCGGTCGTAAGCGTAAAACGGTGTGCTGCCGACCCGTTGCGCCAGCCGGGTCAAGGACATGCCGCCGATTTGCAGACAATCATCTTGCACAGCGAACTGTACCAGCGGGGCATGCTCTGGAAGTGCGGTGCTCACGGATTCGATTCCATAAACAAATGCTGCATTTGCTGTGCGAGTAATTTGCGGTCTATTTTACCGTTCGGATTGCGCGGCAGATTACCCTCGCGCAATTCGATATGACTGGGCAACATATATGCAGGCAGATGCTGCCGGCACGCTTGCAGCAAAATATCCCTATCCGGTTTTGCACCGTTACGCGCGGTAACAATCAACACAATCGTCTGACCCAGCACAGGATGAGGCACCCCAATAGCAACCGCTTCCGCAATGCCTTCCGCTGCATAGACAACCTCCTCGACTTCGGTGGGACTAACCCGGTAGCCCGAGGTTTTGATCATTTCATCGCGCCGTTCGATGAAATACAAAAAGCCTTCTTCATCCATGCGTACGGTATCTCCGGACCATGCGGCGATCTCCGCCAGCGGCAATCCGGCCTGGCGCGCTTTTACCGGCTTGAAGCACTGCGCAGTTCGTTCCGCATCGTTCCAATACCCCAGCGCCACCAAAGATCCGCGATGCACCAATTCGCCCGGTTCGCCCGGCGCGCACGGCGAACCGTCTTCGCGCAGTACCAGCACTTCGGCATTCGGCACCGCTTTGCCGATGGAATCCGGACGCTGCTCCAGTTGTTCCGGCGCCAGATAAGTCGAACGGAATGCTTCGGTAAAGCCGTACATCAAAAAAAATTGTGCTTGCGGCAAAGCGCTGCGTATTTGATTCAATGCCGCACGCGGCATGGCGCCACCGGAATTGGTAATGTAGCGCAACGAGGAAGCTTTTCCCCAATCGAGTTGCGCCAGCTGAATCCACAACGGCGGCACGGCCGCAAGACCGGTGATTTGCTGTTCGTCTACGAGCCGGATGATGTCGCGCGGCAGCAGATAGTTCATCAACACATTGGTTGCACCGGCATAGAAAGCAGTCGTCAACTGATTCAATCCGTAATCGAAGCTGAGTGGCAGCACGGTCAGGATCCGGTCATCCGCGCGGTTTCGCAAATACTGCGCGACACTTTTCGCACCAGCCAGCAGATTGCGATGCGACAGCACCACCCCCTTCGGTTTGCCGGTGCTGCCCGAGGTATAAATAATCGCAGCCATGTCGCTATCGATCACTGGAGATGCCTTATAAGTAACACCGGTTGTTGCCATCTCTTCCCAAGAGACGACTGTAAGACCGGTAATGACCGGCAGATTGTTATGGGCATCAATGACGATCACAGTATGCAAATCGTGACAGAGCGGCAACACCGCTTGCAGCAACTTCAGCCGCTCCAGTGAAGTGACCAGTATCCTGACATTGCAATCGATCAGAATATACGCCACCTGCTCCGCCTTCAGTACCGGATTCACCGGCACCAGAACACCGCCTGCCGCCGCTGCGGCAAAGAGTGCAATCACGGTCTCGAAACGCTTTTCGAGATAAGCTGCTGCACGCTCGCCTCGACTCAGACCTAGTTCGCGCAGGCCGCTGGCGGTTGCCGCGACTGCTCCTGCCAGCATGGCATAATCCATGCGCCGGTCCTGATAGCACAATGCCTCGGCGTGCGGCGACCGGCCGGCAGCGGCAAAAATCAAATCATGGATCAAATCAGTCATGAGGCAAACGCATTGTGGTGGCGCACTCAATTGAAGCTGCGTAATTGAAAATTGCGCACATTATAATCGGCTTTGGCTTGCATACGGCTATCAACATGCGCAATGGAATCGCGTACACTATCGCCTTTCTGAACATTGACACAATAACAACCCGACAATCATGATGGTACGCACACGATTCGCACCCAGCCCGACCGGTTATCTCCACATTGGCGGCGCACGCACTGCACTATTTTCCTGGGCTTACGCCCGCAAGCATGGCGGAAAATTTATCCTGCGCATCGAAGATACCGATCTGGAGCGTTCCACGCAGCAATCGATTCAAGCGATTCTGGACGGCATGGCATGGCTGGGATTGGATTACGACGAAGGGCCGTTTTATCAGATGCAGCGGCTGGCGCGCTATCATGAAGCGGCTGAGCAGTTGCTGCAAAACAATTTGGCTTATTATTGCTACGCCAGCAAAGAAGAATTGGAGGAAATGCGCGAACAGCAACTGGCAGCCGGCCTGAAGCCGCGCTACGACGGCCGCTGGCGCGACAGCAAAAAAACCCCGCCCGCCGGTGTAAAACCGGTGCTCCGCTTCAAAAATCCGCTGGAAGGCCATGTCACGTTCAACGATCAGATTAAGGGAAAAATCACTGTCGCCAACAACGAACTGGACGATCTGGTATTGCTGCGCAGCGACGGCGTGCCGACGTACAACTTCAGCGTGGTGATCGACGATCTGGACATGAATATCACGCACGTCATCCGCGGCGACGATCACGTCAACAACACGCCGCGCCAGATCAATATTCTCAAAGCCTTGGGCGCGGCATTGCCGGAATACGCACATGTGCCGATGATTCTGGGCGCCAACGGCGAGCGATTGTCGAAACGGCACGGCGCGGTCTCGGTGATGCAATACCGCGACGACGGCTATCTGCCGGAAGCGTTATTGAATTATCTGGCGCGCTTGGGATGGTCGCACGGCGACGAGGAAATTTTCAGTCGCGAGCAATTGGTCGAATGGTTCGATTTATCGGCAATCAGCCGTTCTCCAGCAAAATTCAACCCGGAGAAACTGCATTGGATCAATCAGCAATATTTGAAACAAACCGACAATGCACGCTTAGCTGAATTGGCAGCCCCTTTTCTCATCAATGATAATTGCCAGGTGAATGATGGACCAGATCTAGCATTGGTAGTCGATTTGTTGAAAGAACGCGTCAATACCATCGAAGAACTGGCCGATGCCGCAGTGTACTTTTACCGTCCGTTGGAACCTACCGAAGAACTGAAAACGCAACATTTGACCGCGGCTACCAAGCCAATCGTGACCGGTCTGATGGAGGTATTCAAACAGATTGAATGGACGCGCGAAGCGATTCACCAGGAAATAAAAACCGCCGCCAAAGTGCACAATGTCAAATTACCAGCAATCGCTATGCCGCTACGAATCATGGTAACCGGCGAAGTTCACACACCCTCAATCGATGCCGTCTTGGCGCTACTTGGTCGCGAAGAAACGCTCAATCGCATGAACAGTCGGCTCGGCAACCTCCCCGATTGATCTTTGCTTTACAAGCCATCATGGCATCAGTATAATCCCTCTTCCTTTGATCAGGGGGTATAGCTCAGCTGGGAGAGCGCTTGCATGGCATGCAAGAGGTCAGCGGTTCGATCCCGCTTATCTCCACCAGTTTATACTGTGGTTTAAGCAACGCTATAACGCGACATATCTTTTGTCCCCATCGTCTAGAGGCCTAGGACATCGCCCTTTCACGGCGGTAACACGAGTTCGAATCTCGTTGGGGACGCCAATAGAAGAAATTAACTGGTACCTTTATTAGGTGCACGCATAGTATCAGTTATACATATAAACCGCATACCTGAATCTTACCATCGCCTAGCAACCCCTCATTAGTGCATTGCTTGTGATAATTCTCTTCGACAAACGCGGAATGCAAAAAATCTTCATCGCGTTGGTTGATGTACTTAGTCCCGCCACCTGTACGCTGGTTAATCGTATCGATGACAATATCTAGAATCGCCAAGTCGAGAAAGGAACGGACTCACCGGTTTTTCATTTAACACTACTACAGCCGATCCAAATTGTCGCCCCAGCTCATGATATCTTCAATCCAATAGTTATAGCGGCGCTCGCGATCCTTGCCGTCATTGCCAGATTTAGCATCGGGAACGAGATCAAGGATACATAAAGCCCGTCCGATACCGCGCCGGCGGTATTTTCCTTTTCTGGCGGTGACGATCTGATCGCGCCAGGTGCCCAAATTGATATAGGTATAACTTTTATGACTCCAGGAATGTGCTGGCTCCGGAAAATACAGCTCTTCCTGCAAAGAAATGTGCGTATGGCCTTCGCTATGAATGCGGAAGCCGTAATTGCGATACTCCGGCAAAAAAGCCGGAAAATTCAGAATTTCCTTGTAAGAAGGCGCATCGCTGAAGCTCATCACGCCGGTTTTCAGTTTCGACATCGCGCGCATCATCCAATAGATTGCCCCCAATTCAAGCCGTGCGCTAAAGAGCTTTATCACCGATAGCAGGATTTTGGTGCATAGGATGGCAACTCTAAGCAGCGGCCTGGCACTTTGCCGGGTGAAATCCCAGCTCAACCATTGGTACATGGAAAAACGCAACTGCTTTTCTATGATTTCGTTCGCTTGAATAAGGATCCCCCCTTTCATCCGTAATCGCCAGGTCTCCTCGATCATTCTTCCCACAGCCAAATAAGTTGGCCGGTATAGATCCAACTCGTCCAAAATCCGCAACAGCCGCTCAATTTCATCGTGCAAGCGCAGCTCATCTTTTATCAGGCTCTGCAATTGCGCCTTAGTCCGGAATATGAATCCTGCCAATAATCCGGCAGCCACCGTATCGCCGAAACATGGCTCGGTGAAAGGGCTATAGCGAAGCTTCTGCCAAGCAGCCAAATCCCAGCCATCGCTCACTTTCCAGCCGGGCAATCCCAAATTAGCCTTGATAGCGCGGCAATTGTCTTCGTCTCTCCATTGTCCGTGGGTAACGAATAGCCTGAAACCCCGGTCTCCCCAGTAAAACGGCAGCCACGGCGCAGTATCCGGATTGTTGGTCAAATAATGATCCGGGTTATTGAAATACATTTGGCCGATCCATTGTTTGTAGCTCACTGACAAAGACGGCAAGGGCTGTTCTAAACATTCCTCATAAAACTTCTTTAACGTTGCGTTATCGGCCAGCATCTCCTTATCGTGGTTACCGAGCAGCACTAGTTTCTGAATTCTGACATTATTCAGATCCTTGGAAAGACGATTGAGCCAATAGAAAAATCCCGGTTTGGTAGCGATCTCACTGCGATCGGATACAAATAAACGCTTAAGCCGATGAAAAAATCCCGATTGGTTACCAGGCTTACTATGGTTTTCAATAATCCCTTGGATAATTACTTGCAGATTTTCTTTGAATTGCGGCTTATCCCGCTCCCAAGGATAAACACCGGTTTTTGCCCACTGCGCGGTACGGATCATGTCGACGACATCCCCCGCCAATAGCAGATGCAATTCTCGCACGTCATGCTGGTGACACAGTTCCTTGATCCGGCCAAATACATTCTCCCAGACCACAGTCTCAGCGCTCTGATTGCCGACCGTTCCGTCGGTAAAATGCACGTCACTGAAGCAAACACATAGGCGATTAGGCCGGTCCGGATCATCTGGATCGGAAAATCCCGCCTGCTGAAATATCAGAAAATCTTTTGGTAAGTTTTTATCAGTTTGATATACATTCATCACAGTATGTCCTAAGTGTACACCGCCAGAGCTAGCCGATTTGTCAGCTGCCGCAATTTAGAAAGATTCTGGCTCATCGGATTTGAGTTTTACGGCTGGCTATCGTAATACATCTCTCTCTTCGCGGCTAATGTGCGCCAGTTTATTTTTCCGGCTCCACAAAAATAAGCTGATTCCTTAATAGATCAATCTCCCCACTCTTCATGCCTGACCGGCAACCGATTCAATTCTTCCCGGTAAAACCGCCATTTCGGCATAAATTGATCCATCAAAGCAATAAATCTGCTGTTATGCGGCTGTTATGCGCCGGTTCCAGCAGGTGGATCATTTCGTGCACCACGGCGTATTCCAAGCAGTTTCTTGGCCAATTCTGTGTTCAATCGAATATTTCCTGAGCGATAGCTGCAACTGCCCTGCTTGATTTTCATTCTCTGAACATAAAATCTGTTAACGCACACACCCATGCGCGGCTGCCACTTTTTAATCAACGCCGGGTTTGCTTGTTTGAGATTGCTGCGATACCAGGCTTCAAGAATAGCCTGTTTTTTCTCCAGGCGTGCGCCAGGGCGGACCGACAGAAACATTTTGCTGTGTTTCAATTCAACGGACGGCGACGCGTCTTTTTCATCGACCTTCAGCAGATAGCGCTTTCCCTAGACATAATGGCTTTCTCGGTCGATATATTCCCACAGTACTTCGGGTTGTTGTGACTGTAACTTTGTTTGCTGTTTCTTGATCCATCCCAGCTTGGATATGACAAGGCTCTAGACTAGCAGAGCTACTAATATCTGATGATTTGCCATAGTTCATTAGCAAGTGCATCAGGTTATTTTTTCCAACGCCACTCAGATTCTTTTAGATGCAGCTCAAAGTTAACCGGCACACCGTTAAACTTCGCCAGCCGCCGCTTGGTAAAACTCCAACTCCAAGCGTTTACAGTCCGGCACTATTTCGGTGCGCGGTTATGACGAATTGGTCGATATCGGATTTAATAAACACTTTAGAGTTCACCACGGTGACAATGAGTTTTCCAGTGATGAGCGGCATATTAACGGTATCGAGTCTTTCTGGAGTTTTGCTAAAAGACGTTTGGCTAAGTTCAATGGTGTGCCCAAACATACCTTCTATCTACACCGAAACCGAATTTCGTTTTAATCATCGCCGTGATAATCTCTATTATCAGATTCTTAAATTGTTACGTTTAAACCCGATTTAACTTCCTAAGACCCATTGTAATTGCTACCTTAATCTCCATATATTTGGCAACTTTGATATCTTTGGGACAAAACTTATGCACAATTTACGAAAATTCACACTCATTCTTTGTTTTTTGTTTCTGAGTGGTTGCGGCTACAACACATTGCAATCCACCGACGAACAAATCAAAGCTAGCTGGGCAGAAGTATTGAATCAATATAAACGCCGTGCTGATTTAGTGCCGAATCTGGTCAATACAGTCAAAGGATTTGCCATGCAGGAAAAAGATGTATTGTTGGGTGTCACCAATGCCCGCTCCAGAGTGGGCGGTATTCAGGCAACTCCGGAGTTGATCAATAACCCGGAAGCGTTCGCCAAGTTCCAGAATGCGCAAAGCGAATTATCGAGCGCACTTGCCAGATTGCTGGTCGTTACCGAGAATTATCCCGAATTGAAATCCGATGCAAATTTCCGCGACTTGCAAGCGCAGTTGGAGGGAACTGAAAACCGTATCACCGTGGCGCGCAATCGTTACATTAAAGCCGTGCAGGAATACAACATCGTGGTGCGTTCTTTCCCCAGTAATCTGACGGCGATGATGTTCGGATATCAAACCAAACCTAGCTTCACCGTGGAAAATGAACAAGAAATCTCCACCGCGCCCAAAGTGGATTTTGGCACGCCTATTCCTGCGGCAAAATAAATCATCATGACACTCGTCAAAATGATCCGATTGAACATGACAATATGGCTGCTAGCGGCCATACTGTTTTTCTTTCCGGCTGCGGCGATGGCCGACGCCGCCACTCCGCCGCTGAAAGTGCATGTCACCGACCTGACTACAACCCTTTCCGCCAGCGAGACTGCGTTTTTAGAACAAAAATTATCGGCGTTTGAAAAAACCAAAGGCAGCCAGATTGCAGTGCTCATCGTTCCGACGACACAACCTGAAACCATCGAAGAGTATTCGATACGTGTTGCGGAAGCCTGGCAACTGGGGCGCAAAGGTGTGGACGATGGTATTTTGCTGCTCATCGCCAAAAATGACCGGGCATTGCGCATCGAAGTGGGCTATGGTCTGGAAGGTGCGGTACCGGATGCGATGGCGAAACGGATCATCGCAGAAATCATCACACCGCGATTCAAGCAAGGTCATTTTGCGGAAGGCATCGATGCCGGTATTGAAGCCCTCATCAAACTAATTCAAGGCGAACCGCTGCCGCCGCCCAAAAACGTGCGAAACGGTTCTGGCACAGCGGAAATGCATTCTCCTTTGGAAACTTTCATTTCCATCCTGATCGGATCGATTGTACTTGGAAGAATCTTGCAAGTATTTCTTGGCCGCTTGATCGGCGCAACGATCACCGGTCTAGGTGTCGGGTTCATCAGCTGGTTGTCTTTTTCGTCGATAGCGGCCGCTGTTGTTATCACCATCGTGGTATTCGTCATCAATCTTTTATCGAATGGCGGTAACGGTTACTATCGCAGCGGCCGCAGCGGCTGGCTGGATCACGGTTACTACCGTTCCGGCGGCTTCGATCGCGGCGGCGGTTTTGGCGGAGGATTCGGTGGCGGCGGTGGCGGTTTCGGCGGCGGTGGCGCGTCGGGGAGGTGGTAAATGGATTTTGCGCGTACTCTGCGTCATTTGTTAACTGGTCAATGGGTGCAACGACGCGCCTTCCCGGCTGTTTCGCTTGCCGCTATCGAGCAAGCGATTGTGCAGTCGGAAATGAAACACGGCGGTGAAATTTGCTTCGCCGTGGAAGCGGCGCTGAACACTCTGCCGTTGCTCAGAAACCAGACTGCCCGCGAACGCGCCCTTGAAGTATTTTCGCAACTGCGGGTCTGGGATACCGGACACAATAACGGCGTGCTCATTTATCTGTTATTAGCCGATCGCACGGTGGAAATCATCGCCGATCGCGGCATTCATGCCAAAGTTCCGGAGGCTGAATGGCAGGCTATTTGCCGCACGATGGAATCGGCATTCCGGCAGCAACGGTTCGAAACTGGCGTCATCGCGGGTATCAATGCCATCGGCGGATATCTGCAAAAATATTTCCCGATTGATCCAGAGAAAGATACCAATGAACTCCCCAACAAACCGGTTGTGCTATAAATCGGCGCCAGACTCGGGAATGTCAATTGGAATCAACAGGAACGCAGCGCAAATCCTCAAGACAAGAAATTCGCAATCGCCGCAAATTCGTCCACCGATAAATTCTCGGCACGCAACCCCGAATCAATACCCAGTGCAATGAAATCATCGCTCGTCAAATACTGTTGCAAAGTGTTGCGAAGCGTTTTACGGCGTTGTGAGAATGCCGCACTGACAATTTGTGAGAATACCGCTTCATCCTGAACGATTCGTGCCGGCGAATCGCGCGGAATCATACGAACAATAGCCGACTCAACCTTCGGTACGGGGCGGAACGATCCCGCCGGAACGCTGAACACATATTCCATATCGAAGCGGTACTGCAACATGACGGAAAGCCGTCCGTAATCGGACGTGGCAGGGACACCGACCATGCGATCCACGACTTCCTTCTGCAACATGAAATGCATATCGAGAATATGTCCGGAAAATTGGCCCAAATGAAATAGCAACGGCGTTGAAATGTTGTAAGGTAAATTACCGACAATACGCAGCTTGTGACCTAACGCGGAGAAATCGAACTTCAGCGCATCGGTGGCGTGAACGGTCAACTGCTCTTGGGTAAATTCCTTATTCAGCCGCACCACGATATCGCGATCGATTTCAACGACATCCAAATGACCGGCGGTTTGCTGCAAGGGATGCGTCAAAGCGCCCAAGCCCGGACCGATTTCAATCAGCCGGTCACCTTTTTGCGGACGAATTTCAGCGATAATTTGCGCAATGATGTGCTGATCGACCAGAAAGTTCTGGCCGAAGCGCTTGCGGGGATTATGGCGCATGATGGAAGAATTGCGCTTGATTCTTCGTCAGTTGTACGGCCATTTCAATGGCAGTCAGCAGACTGCCTGGATTTGCGCGGCCTGTTGCTGCCAGCTCCAACGCGGTTCCGTGATCAACCGAAGTACGGATGATTGGAAGTCCTAGTGTAATATTCACGCCTCCGCCAAAACTGGCATGCTTCAAGACCGGCAATCCTTGGTCATGATACATCGTAAAGATACAGTCGTATTGTTTGAGCTGCACCGGATTGAACAAAGTATCCGCCGGTATCGGACCGGATAGCTGCATGCCCTCCGCGCGCAGTTTATTCAGCACAGGAATAATGATGTCGATTTCTTCCCGTCCGAGATGACCGGATTCACCGGCATGCGGATTAAGGCCGGCAACGGCGATGCGCGGATTTTCCAGCAGGAAACGTGTGATCAGATCACGTTGAATGATGCGTAATTTGCTTTCGATTCTATCCGCCGTGATCGCCGCAGCCACATCTTTCAGCGGCAAATGCGTAGTTGCCAGCGTTACCCGCATATTGCCGCCGGTCAGCATCATGACCACCGGGCTATGCAACAATTCCGACAAATATTCGGTATGACCGGTAAAAGGAATACCAGCATCGTTGATCACACCTTTGTGCACCGGCGCAGTCACTATGCCGTGGAACCGGCCGGATTGACAGGCTGCAACCGCGATGCGCAAAGTTTCCAGCACATACAGCGCATTCGCCGGATCGAGAACTCCCGGCATGACCGGCTCCGTCAACGGAACATGGATGAATTGCAAACTACACGGCTTATGCAGCTTAGGCGCGGAAGCGGAAACATCGATCAGTTTCAGCGGCAGCCTCAATTGCCGTGCTCGCGCCAGCAACATATCACCATCCGCAATCGCAATTAGCTGGCACGACAACGGATGCTGCGCGATCTGTACACATAAATCGGGACCGATACCGGCAGGTTCGCCGGGCGTCAATGCCAGTGTAGGGAAAAATCTAGTGCTCATGTTCATCGTCCAACCGGTACTCCACATACGCCTGGTCGCGCAGTTGCCGCAACCATTCCTGCACCACCACATCAGCCTTGCGAGACCGTATCGCTTGTCTTGCCGCCTGACGGCGCCGGTCTTGGCTGATGTCCTGCGAGCGGCGTTCCAGCACTTGAATCAAATGCCAGCCGAATTGCGTCCGAACAGGATCGCTGATCTGGCCCGGTAACAGTGCATTCATCGCTCGCTCAAAATCCGGTACGGTATCGCCCGGCGAAAGCCAACCGAGATCGCCACCGGATGATGCGCTAGTATCCTCGGAATACAGTTTTGCCACTTCTTCAAAACTTTCTCCGCGATCCAATCGCTCCTTAATTTGAAGGATCTTCTGCTTACCCTCATTTTCCGAAGTCAGTTCGTTAATTTTTATCAGAATATGGCGTGCGCGCGTCTGGTCGATAATGACGGTTTGCATTTCCTGAGCACGTCTGCCGAGCAGCTTGAAAATATGAAAACCGCTTGGGCTTTGCACCACTGGCGTCACATCGCCGGGTTGCATCGGTTTGAGTAATTCCGCGAAGGTCGGTCCCATTTGCGTGATTGGACGCCATTCGATGATACCGCCGGTCTTGGCATCGGGTGCATCGGAAAATTCCGCCACGACTTGGGAAAACTCCACGCCTTGTTTGATTTTTTCATACGCCAGTTTTGCCCGCTCGGCTCTTTGCTGGATTTGACTGGGAGCGGTATTTTCCGGCACCAGTATCAAAATATGTGCAAGACGGTATTCATCTTGTCCTTCGGAGGTCGTTTTTTGCGTGTGCAGGTAATTGTCGACTTCCCCTTCGGTCACATTGACTTGATGCTTAACCTCCCGCTCTTTAAGCCGCGCCATAATCATTTCTTCACGTATTTCATCGCGGAATTTATTGTAATGGATACCATCTTTCTCCAATACCGCATGAAATTCCGGCAGCGACAATTTATTATCCGCTGCAATCCGTTGTATGGTTTCATCCAATTCGCTTTGGCTGACAGCCAGACCGACTTCCTTGGCGTGTTGCAGTTGAATGTGCTTCATGACGACCGATTCTAGCACCTGTTTCTCTAATGTGTGTTGATCCGGCAATTGAACACCTTGTTGCTGCAAGCGGCCCACAGCCAATTTGACCGCATCGTCAAGCTCCTGGCGCGTAATGACATCTTCGTTGACAACAGCCACGATATGATCGATTGCTTTTGCAGCCGGAACAAACCGTAACTCTTGCGCCGCCAGAGGATTTGAAAGCGCCACGATCAACAGAAAGATAATGCAAAAACAATTGCTTTTATGCATAGAATGACAAAATTGGATAAATGCGCCAAGTAAGCTCCGAAAAGCTGCCGCGCCCAGCCATGCGGCATTCAAATCGGATTCAAAATGCGCTTTGTGCATTCGTAAACTACGTTTCTTCACTTGATTCCACTTAGCTTGACCATCGTCGCCACACTTTCCCGAAATTCCC
This sequence comes from uncultured Nitrosomonas sp., assembly GCA_964421895.1. Taxonomy (GTDB): domain Bacteria; phylum Pseudomonadota; class Gammaproteobacteria; order Burkholderiales; family Nitrosomonadaceae; genus Nitrosomonas. The sequence continues at coordinate 53,426 of CAYQZF010000001.1, forward strand.
TAGAAATAATCAACGATCAATGAATGCTGGTATAGCCCGGAATACTTTGCTGCAGCACTTGCAGCGGATTGTTGCCGAGCCCCATCAATCCTTTTAATTCCAGCTGCACAAAAAATGCGGTAGTAGTCGTATGCGTTGCAGTCGTCAACCGTTGCAGGACCAGGCGCAAGGCCCAGCAGCACGAGTTGTATTCAAGACCTGCCAACCCTGCCAGAATTTTATCGTCGAGCAATGAATAATTGACTCGGGTAACGCCATGCCAATTCCCGCCGAGCGGCCATTGCATCGACGTATCGACTTGCTCCAGCACGCCCCGGGTGAAGCGGTAACCTAAATTGAGCACCTTACCAGTTTCTGGCTGATAACTGATACCAGTGCGAACTTTCTCAATCCAGAGATTGGATTCATCCATTTGGATATTAGCATCGGTACTGATGCTCTGTGACAGTCTCCCCGATATGGCCGCAATGAAATCCGACCGGCCGCTGGTCACTTGGGGAAGCGGCAAACGCACCCGAGGGTCGGTGAAACTAAACTGCTGCCCGACTGCAAGCCGCAAATATTCGATCCCTGTTCCCTGTTCAACAAATCGTGTTGTCAAAGCAGTCACGGCACGATTGGCATCATTAATGCGATCACCGCCGCTGAAGCGATTTTCCGTGAGTATTTGGGCGAAACTGAAGTCATTGACCGCCGAATCAAAGTTAGGCAGGTAATCTTGATTGCGGTACGGCGCGTAAACATAAAATAAACGCGGCTCCAGCGTTTGGATAAATTTCGCACCGCCGATTTCAAGTGGCCGGTCAAACGCAACCCCGCTGTCCCAACTAAAAATGGGAATGGTGCGATCGACAACGTCCCCTTTGTCGCCGGCCGGTTTATCCAGACTGTAGTGCGTATAATGCAAACCTACTTTAGGGGTGATGTAACCGAATTCATTGCGTAACGGCAGACTGACGTTCGGATAGATGATCAAGCGGTTGCCGTCCGTGAGCGTCGGATGATAAAAATTGGTCCAGCTGCTCTTTAACTCAAAATCCATTTTCCCTACGTTATATTTCACCGCATTCATAGAAAAATGCGGCAAGCGCTCGTAGGGAGATACAAATGGCGCCAGCGGATCCTGTATGGTCTGGAAGCGCTGAGCAAATCCGGTGAATTGCAACGCACCATCCCTTCCCAAGCGGCTGTTATAGGCCACACCGCCTTGTTGCGACAAGTTGGTCAAGCTGGTTTGCGCCAGATTGGGTGTCAGTTGACGGAAATACAAATCGTCGGAAACCTGGTTGTAATTGAGAAAACCTTGCCAGCCTCTGCCGAAATCCTGTGTATGCGTATATAACACCCCCCAGCGGGTCCGGTCGGTATTGATATCCACCGGCAGAATATCGAACAGCAAATGACCGTTCATATTGTTATTGCCGATATAGCGCAATTCATTGCTCAACAAGAATCCGCGCATTGTCATCAGCCGCGGCGTTATCGTGGCATCGACATTGGGCGCGATATTCAAATAGATTGGCAGTCCCATATCAAAACCGGTTTTTGCGTTATAGCCCAGTACCGGCGACAGCAATCCGGTTTTCCGCTTACCGCTGTAGGAAAAGTTTATCCACGGTGAATAAAGAATCGGCACATCTTTGAATACAACGCTGACATGCCGCGCGGTACCGACTTCTTTCGCATTATCGACTTCGAGTTCCTTGGCGCGCAGGTACCAATCATGCCTTCTGTCAGGACATGTCGTATAGTTGGTTTCTGTTACGCGGTAATGATCCTTACCCTCAAGATACAAGATATCGCCAGCACCGCGACCTCTTCCCTTCTTCATTGAATAACGCGGCTCGGTTAATTGACCGACTTCGGTTTCGACATTCAATTCGAGTTTTTTGCCTTTCAGAATATCCTTGGGTCTTTCCAAGCGCACATTCCCTTCCACTTCGGCATCTTCGGTTTGCTCGTAATATTTCATGCGGTCGGCACTGAGTGTATTATCGCCCTGCCGCAACACGGCATTCCCGGTTGCCTCGACTTCTTGCTTGTAATAACCAGTAATGCGGTCCGCTTCGATAAAAACGGGTTTTTTCTGCGGCTTGATGACAGTTTTTTGCTCGTTCTGACTTTCATCATCACCTTTAGTTCTGGGAGCAACGCAGCTGCCCCATCCAGTCAACGGTAAAGTTAAAAATAAAACTAGAATGAGTAACCGCTGGGTGATGTGCATCTTCATTCCAGGTTTATTGCGCAATGCCTATCCATCTGATTCAATTGTTCGTAATCCTTTCGAGTAGCCTCGTATTGTACCCTTTCTGGCATTTGATGATCCATCGAAAAGTAGGGTTTTTGCGTGATAGGAAAAGCAAAATTTCATGAGCGTGCGCGGAACATGAAATAAACCGCGCCCACCATACATAACGCTGCCCAGAGATAATCGAGCTTCAACGGTTCCTTCAAATAAAAGAGCGCGAACGGCACAAAGACCGTCAGCGTTATGACTTCCTGCACAATTTTCAACTGTGCGACCGAAAGCATTGAATAACCGATCCGGTTGGCGGGAACTTGCAGCATGTATTCGAAGAAAGCGATGCCCCAACTGACCAGGGCAGCAATGATCCACGGTTTATGGCTCAATTCCTTCAGATGCGCGTACCAGGCAAATGTCATGAAAACATTGCTCAGGGTTAGCAATAGAATAGTTTGCCCAATTTCACGCATGACACTAAATTCCGAGATCCTGCCAAATCGCATCAACCCGCTGCTTGACCGCATCATCCATCATGATCGGCGTGCCCCATTCACGATTGGTTTCGCCGGGAAATTTATTGGTCGCATCCAATCCCATTTTGCCGCCCAATCCAGAAATCGGACTGGCGAAATCGAGATAATCGATCGGTGTATTTTCCACCAGCAGTGTATCGCGCACCGGATCCACTCGCGTGGTAATCGCCCAGATCACTTCCTTCCAATCGCGCACGTTGATGTCGTCGTCGGTGACGATGATGAACTTGGTGTACATAAACTGGCGCAAAAAACTCCAGATACCGAACATCACGCGCTTGCTGTGTCCGGCGTACTGTTTTTTCATGCTGACCACCGCCATGCGGTACGAGCATCCTTCTGGCGGCAGATAAAAATCGGTGATTTCCGGGAATTGTTTTTGCAGCAGCGGCACAAAAACTTCGTTCAACGCCACGCCGAGAATGGCGGGCTCATCCGGCGGTTTGCCAGTGTACGTGGAATGATAAATCGGGTTGCGGCGCATGGTGATGCGGTCGATGGTAAAAACCGGGAACGTTTCCTGTTCGTTATAGTAACCAGTATGGTCACCGTAAGGTCCTTCCAGCGCGGTTTCGCCGGGATGAATCGCGCCTTCTAAAACAATCTCGGCGCTGGCCGGTACTTGCAGATCGTTGCCAATGCACTTCACTACTTCGGTCTTGGCGCCGCGCAATAATCCCGCAAACTGATATTCGCTCAAACTGTCCGGCACTGGCGTAACGGCACCGAGAATGG
>CAYQZF010000002.1:0-55649 GCA_964421895.1 uncultured Nitrosomonas sp.
CCAGATTCGGCAGCATCGCATCGTGCAGTAAAGCCGCCATCGCACCCGTTGCTTGAAGGCTTTGCGCCGTTACTGGATTATCGGAGCGATCGAATCCGACCAGGATACGTCCCAGTCGCGCTTTGAGATCGGCGAGATCTTCGGCTAGACACAGAATGGCCATGACTTCGGAGGCCGCGGTAATGTCGAAACCGGTTTCCCGCGGCACGCCGTTAAGCCGCCCACCCAATCCGATCACCGCTTGCCGCAGCGAACGGTCGTTCATATCCAGCACACGGTGCCAGAAAATCTGACGATGCTCCAAATCCAGCTCGCTGCGGAAATGAATGGCGTTATCGAGCAAGGCGGCGAGCAGGTTGTGCGCCGCGCCGACGGCGTGCATGTCGCCGGTGAAATGCATATTGATGCGCGTCGACGGCTCAAGCTGGCAACGCCCGCCGCCAGTACCGCCGCCTTTAATACCAAAAATCGGGCCCAACGATGGTTCGCGCAACGCCAGCGCAACCTGCTGTCCGATACGCGCCAGGCCTTGCGCCAAACCGATCGAAACCGTCGTTTTTCCTTCGCCCATGCGCGTCGGATTGATCGCCGAGACCAGCACGATTTTGCCTTTCGGCTGATCGTCTTTTTTTGGCAAAGTACTCAACCGTAGTTTGGCCATATGCTCACCGAACAGCATGAGCTTATTCGATTGCAAACCAAGCTTTGTGGCGATATCTGTTATGGGACGCATTTAGAAATCCGGGATCAAGGAATTAAAAAGAGATCAGCGTGATGGATGGAAGTTTTATGTTAAGGAAAATTTTAGCTAGACTTTACGCTCACTTTTTTTCAGCGTATGGAGACACGCATGGATGCTTGCAAGATAGAAATAGAACATCCAGCTCAACCAAATCGCTTGATCGTAGCCGGTCTTTTGTTGTTGATTGTGGTGCCGGATTCCAAAATATTCAGTTTGCTTAACTCTACAATCCGCATAACCCAAAATTACGACAACGCATCACGATGATATTTCAAATGCTCACCCATAAACGTGCTGATGAAGTAATAACTGTGATCGTAACCTTGGTGGAAACGCAATGTCAGCGGTTGACCGGCATCGCCGCAGGCTTGTTCCAGTGCTTCGGGGAAGAGTTGTGTGGTTAGGAATTGATCGTTGAATCCTTGATCGACGAGTAGGTTGGGAACGCGATGTCCCGCTGCCAGTAGCGCGGTCGTATCGTATTTTTGCCAGCTTTCCTGATTCTCACCGAGATAGTTGTTGAAGGCTTTTTGTCCCCACGGGCAGCGCATTGGCGCGCAGATCGGCGCAAAGGCCGAGACCGAGCGAAATAGTTCGGGATAGCGCAGCGCTAGTGTTAACGCACCGTGACCACCCATCGAGTGGCCGAAGATGCCGATGCGGTTTGGATCGGCGGGGAATTGTCCGACGATGATTTGGCGTAATTCCTGCGTGATGTAGCTTTCCATGCGATAGTGTTTCGACCACAGGGGTTGCGTTGCGTCGAGATAAAATCCCGCGCCAGCACCGAAATCCCAGGTATCGGTTTCACCGGGAATGCCGGTTTGACGCGGGCTGGTGTCCATTGTGACCAGCATCAGGCCGAGTTCGGCGGCGTAGCGCTGCGCACCGGCTTTGATCATGAACGTTTCTTCGGTGCAGGTCAGTCCGGCGAGGAAAAATAGCACGGGAACGGCATGATCATTGGCTTGTGGCGGTTGATAGACGGAAAAACGCATCGGCAGACCGATGACCGTGGAGGGATGCTGATAATAGCCTTGGATGCCGCCAAAGCAGTGGTGCAGGCTGCGGGTTTCGAGTGCGGTCACGATCAGTAAATCACCACGGAGCGGATCGATTCACCGGCTTTCATCAGGCGGAAGCCTTCGTTGATGTTATCCAGCGTCAGCGTGTGCGTGATCAGCGAGTCGATGTCGATTTTGCCTTCCATGTACCAGTCGACGATTTTCGGCACATCGGTGCGGCCGCGTGCACCGCCGAATGCGGAACCTTCCCATTTGCGTCCGGTAACGAGCTGGAACGGCCGCGTGCTGATTTCCGCACCGGCCTCGGCCACGCCGACGATGATGCTGCGTCCCCAGCCTTTGTGCGTGCATTCCAATGCCTGACGCATCACTTTGGTGCTGCCGATGCACTCGAAGCTGTAATCCGCGCCGCCGTCAGTCAATTGCACCACAGCGTCGACGATGTTCGGCACGTCGTTCGGGTTGATGAAATGCGTCATACCGAATTTGCGCGCCATTGCCTCGCGCTGTGGATTGAGATCGATACCGATGATTTTGTCGGCGCCGACCATGCGTGCGCCTTGGATCACGTTCAAACCGATGCCACCCAGACCAAACACCGCGACGTTCGCACCAGCCTCGACTTTGGCGGTGTAGATCACCGCGCCAATGCCGGTGGTGACACCGCAACCGATGTAACACACTTTATCGAACGGCGCATCTTCGCGAATTTTCGCCAATGCGATTTCCGGCACGACGGTGTAGTTGGAGAAGGTCGATGTGCCCATGTAATGGAACAGCGGCTTGCCGCCGATGGAGAAACGCGAGGTGCTGTCGGGCATCAGGCCTTTGCCTTGGGTGCTGCGGATGGCCTGGCATAAATTGGTTTTTTTCGACAGACAGAACTTACATTCGCGGCATTCCGGTGTGTACAACGGAATGACGTGATCGCCCTTGCGCAACGATTTGACGTTGGGGCCGACATCGACCACCACGCCCGCGCCTTCGTGCCCCAGAATGGCCGGAAACAAACCTTCCGGGTCGGCGCCCGACAGTGTGTAGTAGTCAGTATGACAAATACCGGTGGCTTTTATTTCGACCAGTACTTCACCGGATTTCGGGCCGGTCAGGTCGATTTCTTCAATTGTCAACGGTTGGCCGGCTTTCCAGGCGACAGCGGCTTTTGTTTTCATGGGAATTATCCTTGTTGTGTATTGATAGTGCGCAGATGCGCCAGTAAGCCTTGGCTGGCTTCCTCGACCATATCCAGCACCAGTTCAAATCCTTGTTGTCCGCCGAAATACGGGTCGGGCACTTCGGTGTCCGCCTCGGCGCTGGGCGCATATTGCATGAATAATTGGATCTTGTTGACATGCTGCCGCGGGCTGCGTTGCAGCAGTAACGTGAGATTTTCCTTGTCCATCGCTAGGATATAGTCGAATTCCTCAAAGTCGCTGGACTCTACCGCACGGGCGCGCAGTTCGTGCATTTTGTATCCGCGCTGTAATGCCGTGCTTTGTGCGCGATGATCCGGCGGATCGCCGATGTGATACGCGTGCGTACCGGCGGAATCCACTTCGATCATATGGTCGGCTCCGGCGGCTTTGACGTGATGCCGGAAAACCGCATCGGCAGTCGGCGATCGGCAAATATTTCCCATGCAGACAAATAATACTTTTATTTTTTTATCCTTGTTCATAATCCATCAATTCGATCAGATTTCAATAGCAGCAAGCCCAAACGGAATCGTTTGAGAATGCAGCGCAGAGATTAACACGGCGCCGCGTAAAACAAAATTCGTCTGTGTTGCGAGGCGCGGAAATATTGTCAGTTTATTTAGTGAATTCTACTGGGTGAAGTAGCGTTGTGAAGCAGTGTGTAAGATATGCTTTCCTGATCTTTTCTGCTTTCATTTCTTCGCCTCCTTAACTTGTAGTTTAACCTCAGTTAAGAAATACGTTTTTACAGGGCAAGGTCAGTATTCTTTATTCAGCTGCTATTCAGCCCAAAGACTCCAGAATGACACACGAAATACCACAATCGATCGAGGTATTGGATTGTTGTAGAGAGAGCAAGCTTAACAACTGACAAATAGCAAAGGCTTGCTCCAATAATTGATCTGGAGAAATATCATGCGTACACAAAAAATGCTAATCCCCCTTGTTATCGCCGCCATTGTTTTTTTAGCCGGTTGTGTCGCTACTCCCTACTATGGTGGAGGGGGATACTATCGCGGCGCGGTTTACAGCGGTTATGGCTATCAGACACCGTATTATGGCGGGCAACGCTATTTAGGCGGATTTGGATATAACAGCGGTGGTTACAGACACTTGCACCGGCACGATGTTTATCGCCCTCACGCAGAACAACATGGCCATGTCGGCGGCGGACATCGGCATTCCGGTCGTGGGCATTGGGGTGGCGGTCATCAGGGTGGTCATCGCGGCGGACATCATCACCGGAGATGAGAAAAACAGTTTGGGATTTGAACGTGAATCCTAATGACCGGAGTTTGAACGATGGAAGAACGGTTTTACTGTATACCCTGCATCATTTTTTGCAGTGTTTTGGTCAGTGCGAAAAAATGATCGATGCGAATCCGGACAGGATTACAAAGATCGTGAAGAAATCGTACAGACCGGTGATTTCAAAACCTGTGAAGACTGGCGCTGCCGGTAGCGCCGGGGCGGGGTATAAAGCGCTGAGCATACCGGCAAATTTGCTCGCAGCAGCCATGGAGAGAAACCAAACGTCCATCAATAACGAAGCGAATTTCGCCAGCGACAATTTGACCATCAGCGCCAACCCGATGGGCGACAAGCACAATTCGCCGATAGTGTGTAGTAGATACAAACTGAACAACCACGTCATGCTGACTTAGTTGCAGGATCCACGCCTTTGACACCAAAGGCGATTACCCAATAGCCCATCGACAGGAACAGCAGCTCCTACGCTTGTTTGGTGAGTGATGACGGTTCCCGGTTATGCTGGCCAAGGAATGTTCAAATAAAAGCAAATAGCGGTGCCAGCACAATAATCAGCACGGCATTGATCGATTGAAAAAACTGACGGGAATTTCCGTTCCGAACAGGTTTCTGTCGGTTCGCTCTGCGGCGAAGAAGGTCAACGATGCACTAGCCTGTTCAAACGCTGCCCAAAAGAAGATGACGAAGAAAGCGAGAATATAAATGACGCTTATCCGCCGCTTCTCGATTGCTGTTATCGTCTTGTCGGTAATAATAAGGATGTAAGAATTTCTAGCGTCGTTTACAGATTCAGAAGAACACTGTAGATGAACAACCACAAACGCACTCGATTAGTTTTATTCGCTCGCCAGGAAATCTGGCGGCTTTATCAAACCTGACTGTGGAAGATAGCGCATTTGGCGGAACGCTTCCACGTCAGCCGTCCAACGATTTATGACGTGCTGAAATGCGCCGGATTTCAGGAATTTATACCGCGTGACAGTACCAACCAGCGGTTCAAGACGTTGCAGTATGTCTCAAGCACCTAGCCAAGGTTGTGGCAACAAGCTGAAATCCCATAAGAGTTTGAATAATTATTTCACTCTTTATGAAATACTCAACGCTTATTTCGATTAACCTCTCTGTAAACAACACTGAGAGTTCTTGTAGTTAAACATACAGCAGATCAAGAACAAAATGCCACTTGATCCTTTTTGCAACAGATTTGACTATAACTCAATGTTGTACATCCATAATCACTCGATCATAAGATCATAAGCTGCTTTTTGTGAGCTTTCTCACATACTTCTTTACTTAATGTGTTTATCCTATTAACTCTGAAGTGATTTATTCTGATAAGCTGCATGATTTCTATATCTATTATCAGCTAAAGTTGATCGGTAAAATCCGGTAATTTAATTGATGATGAACAATAAACATAAAAGGAAGAGTGGTGTGAATAAAGCGTCCAAATATGTGTGTGCATTCTTTTGGTGTATGTGTTTTATTTTAATAAGCACGAATTTACAAGCGCAGTCTTTTTTTGTGAAAGTGGTAGAAATTCAAGGCAATACATTGCTTCCGGCGGGTAAAGCTGAGCAGTCTTTTGCACATCTCATTGGGAGTGAAAGTACGCTGAAAGAAATTAATGATGCTGTGGAGATCTTGCAGCAGGCGTATCGTTTGGCTGGGTATGGGGGTGTAATAGTATTAGTACCTGAACAAAAATTAGAGAATGGAAATATTCTTATTCAAGTAATCGAAGGTAAAATCGACAATATTCACATTTCAGGTATTGAAAGAAATAAAGAAGTAGACATTCTTAGGAGTTTGCCGCACTTACAAAAAGGAATGACCCCAGTTATTCGAGATATTGATCGAAATATTCAGATGACTAATGAGAATCCGGCCAAGAAGCTCAGAATCGCCTTATTAGCTGGAACCAAGCCGGGGAACATTGATGCGGATATTAAAGTAAATGAAGAAAGGCCGTTGCGGTTTCTTTATGGTGTAGATAGTGCGGGTACTCCTCAGACTGGCAATTTTCGGATGAATTTTGGTATTCAGCATGCAAATCTATGGAACCGAGATCATATCGGAACGTTTCAATTTCAAACTTCACCCACCGATCCAGGTAGAGCACAAATTTTCAGTGCTGGTTATAGAATTCCTTTTTATAGCCAGTTTGCAGCTCTTGATGCTTTTTATGCGCACTCTAATGTTGATGTAGTGTCTTCAACAGCACCGACCGGTCCGTTTGGATTTACGGGCAAGGGTGATATTGCTGGTTTCCGGGCTCACCGTTTTTTGACTCGACTAGGTGAATATGATCACCGGTTAACGTTCGGCTGGGATTGGCGGCGTTTTAATAATAGTTGTTCATTTAGCGACCCTACTGGCTCTTCCGCATGTGGTCCAGCGGGATCAGATGTCACTATAACCCCCGTTAATTTTGGTTATATAGGCCAGAAAGATGGTTCAAAATTTTCCTGGGGTATTAATACTAATATTTCAGGTAATTTTGGGGGGAGTAGTGAGGGTGGATTTGAAGCGGTGCGTTTACAGGGGGATAAATATTACGCAGTTTGGCGTTTTTCTGGATTCGCTAATTTAAATCTTCCTGCAGGATTCGGGTTGGCTACACGAGTTTCTGCGCAATACAGTCCCCATGCGCTGATTCCAGGCGAACAATTTGGTATTGGTGGAGGAGGTAGTGCGATGGGAGGAATTATCAGCGTACGTGGATATCGTGAAAGAGAAATTGTTGGTGACTATGGTGCTTCATTTAATTTGGAAGGGTTGGGTCCCGATTTTGCCAAATTAGTCAATTCCGAAAGTTTAAGTTTGCGCCCGCTTGGTTTTTTTGATTTTGGCTGGGCAGGAAATAATCACCAGAAACCTTGTGATCTGCACGGATCTTCATGTGAAATTGCTGGGGTTGGAGGAGGAATTCGTTTCGCTATCGGCAAAAGACTCACAGGCCGGTTAGATTTCGGACACGCATTGATGGACGGAAACCAGAAGATGGCAGGTACGTCACGTGGCCATCTGGCTGTTAATTTTAATTATTAATGATGCAAGAACTAGAAAACTTAATCTCATGTTCGTAATGAAGGAAACATATTAATATGGCTCTTAAAAATCTTTTAATGCGCTGGGTGATTCTCTCATTAGCTGGATATTCTTTTTCGAGTTATGCGCAGTTACCGATTGATCCAACGGTTATTCATGGTAGTGCAGTCTTTGATACTGCTGGTACTCATATGACTGTGATCAATGGCCCAAATACTATAATTAACTGGCAAAGTTTTTCTATTGATACTAATCATAGTGTCTATTTTCAGCAGCAAGATGCATCTAGCGTAGTATTAAATAGAGTCACGGGCAATGATCCTTCGCATATATTTGGCAGTCTTGGCAGTAATGGTCACATTTGGTTGATCAATCCTTACGGTGTATTTTTTAGTGAAAATGCTCGCATTGATGCAAGCGGATTAGTTGCTTCCACACTTGGTATCTCCAATATCGATTTTTTGGCTAAACAATATCAATTTAACTCAACTAGCGTAGCTGGTGAGATTAAAAATCAAGGGGAAATTCACACTACATCAGGTGGCCGCGTTTGGTTAATAGGAAACCATGTGCAAAATGAAGGTTTGATAAGGACACCAGGTGGTCAAGTGGTGCTTGCGGCAGGGAAAACTGTCGAGTTTGTTGATTCTGGCGCACCTAATATTGCTGTTCGCCTTAAAGCGCCTGAGAATGAAGTAGTCAATTTAGGGGCACTCATTGCTGCCAGTGGTGCTGTTGATTTACATGGCAGCATCGTCAATCAGGAAGGAATCATTCGTGCTAATAGTGTTGGTACAGACGCAGCTGGCAATATTGTATTGAAAGCAGATCAAACAACACTTGCAGCGAATAGTCAGACAGAAGCTGATAACGGATCTGTACAAGTAATCGCAAATGATACTCTGAATAATCAGGGAAAAATTAGTGGTAATACTATTAACCTAGTAGCTAATGAGATATTGCAACAAGGTGAGGTTAAAGCACTTGGTGGTGGAGTAACCATGGTAGCCGCTACGACTTACTTGGATGGTCTAGTGGATGTTTCTAATACCCAAGGTATTGGCGGGAATATCTCCATAAGTACCGAAAAGCTGGAGGGTACTGCAAGCGCGATACTTCAGACCAATGGCGACCAAGGGGGGAGCATTCGGATTGATGGTAAAAATACAATTGCATTCTCTTCAACTCTGGTTGCGACTGGTGAAAAACAAGGTGGATTGATAGAAGTCACCGGAGACAAGGTTTTTCTGCTGAATGCCAATGTCGATGCTTCTGGCAATGAGCATGGCGGGTCGGTATATCTAGGAAAAGCTATGTATCAAGGTGGGTCGCAGGAAGCAAGTCAAGTATTGATTGGTACTGGGACTGAGATTAAGGCGAATGGAAGGCCTTTTGCCGATGCGAAAAATGGAGAAATTGTAGTTTGGTCAACTCAAAGTACTGAGTTCTATGGTTCTTTGCAAGTTAATAATGGTGGTCATGCTGTACTCTCATCAAAAGGTAAAATCCTAAAAGCTGAAGATATAGTAAATGGAGGGAACGAGAGTACGGTTCGTTTTGATTCAAAAAATCTCATTATTAGCAGTAATCCACCAGATAGTTTGCAATTGGTTGACAAGGTGTTTTCAGGAAGTCTGGGGGGGAAGCCTGATCTGAAGATTGGTGACAGTTTTGGTTCTGCTGTCGCCCTAAAAGGAAATTTGTTGGCTGTAGGTGCAGCAGGAAATAGTGAGAATGGCACTAAAAATCAAGGTGCAGTTTATCTATTTACTGGTGCGGGGAACGACTCTTCTGGATTAACTTTGCAAAAAAAATTGTCGTCTGGAATAGGAGCAACCGGTATGCCTGCGCTAGGGGAGTCTGATTATTTTGGTTCCGCTGTTGCACTTGATGGTGATCACCTAGCTGTAGGTGTAAAAGGTTCGCTGTTGAGTGAAAGTAATCCAGGGGCCGTGCATTTGTTTTCCGGTGTAGGCCCAGATTTTTCTGGGCTTAGATGGCAAAAAGTACTTACTTCTAATTCGGGGGCTAAGAATATGCCAGGATTAAAAGATTTCGATTTTTTCGGCACGGCCTTAGCTTTGGCTGGTGATCGCTTACTGGTAGGGGCTGCAGGGGATAGTACTGGCGGAGCAAATCGGGGAGCTGTACATATGTTTACTGGTGTTGGAACGGATTTCTCAAATCTTACATGGCGTGGAAAATTGGCATCCGGTTTCAAAGGGATGGAGTTATCAAATAACGATTTTTTTGGATGGTCACTGGCATTGGATGGCGACAAGATGGTAGTTGGAGCATTTAATGATAATGCAGGCGGTAGTCATCGTGGTGCGGTGCATTTGTTTAATAATGCTGGAGCGGACTTCGCTAATCTTACTTGGCGCGGAAAGCTTACGACGGAGAAAATGGGGATCAAGCTTTCAGATTCCGACTTTTTTGGATGGTCTGTCGCATTGGCTGGCGATCGAATGGCTGTGGGTGCTATTGGTGACGATGAGGGTGGTAAAAACCATGGCGCTGTATATTTGCTTGCAAGTGCCGGTTCGGATTTTTCCGGTCTTAAGCTGGAAAATAAAATCACTCCAGATATAAAATCAGCTACGGATGGTTTTGGTCTGTCACTAGCCCTTGATAGTAATCGCTTGGCTGCCGGGGCAATTGAAAGTAGCGGAGGCAGCGGTGCGTTATATAGGTTTAATTGGCTTGCGCAAAATCAATCGAGTTCCTCTCCTAGTGGAAGACAAGCGACCGTAGATACCGCGATTCAAAGTGTAAATGCAGCAACTACGGGGAGTAGAGCAGTTCTAGATGTTGTTACTGACGGTAGAGTATTAAATTTATCCACAGAAACCTCGTCAACCGGCTTCGGGCGTCTCAATCTAGCACAGATGAGTTTGTCTGATATGCAACAGCTAATTGACTACAGAAGGGAGTTTAAAAAAGAGTTACTTAGTGAAGCAATCTACAAATTGGAATTAGATCCTAGTTTGTCAGAGATTCCCTATTGCTCGAGTTTAAAAGAACTCGATTTCAGCGCATGCCGAATTTCGGATGATCAGCGTAAAGAGGCTAAGCTAAATATCGCAAAAGAACAGCAACGCATTCATGCAATTAAACACAAAGCTAAAATCGCAGTGTTGCCTCAGATTGAACGAAAATTCATTGTTCTTTTTGGCATTGATCAATACTCGGATAAATCAATTCCAAAGCTTGAAAATACTATTTCTGACGCAGAAGCAGTTGGTCAGTTATTTGCTGAAAGACTGGGATATGAAGTGCGCGTGATTAAAAATGCTACGAAGGCAAATGTCATACAGACATTAAACCAGCTTTCGATAGACATGGAAGTAAATGATAGTGTGGTGATTTATTACGCAGGACATGGCTTCATCAATGAAAAGACTGGTAATGGATACTGGATTCCATCGGATGCGTCAGCAAAAGATCCATCCACTTGGATTTCTAATACCAGTATTTCCGAAATGCTAGCTAATATCCGTTCAAAACAAATGGTCATGATTTCGGATAGTTGCTATTCAGGCGCTTTTACCAAAGAGCAGAAATTGAGTTTACAAGACCAAAATGTTAATCCTGAAAATATACTAGTAAAGCGATCAGTCGTAGTGATGTCTTCTGGTGGAGAAGAGCCCGTGGCGGATGAAGGAAGAGGTGGTCATTCGATATTCGCGTGGTATCTGATGCAAGCATTGCGTAATGTTGATAACTGGAAAGCAGGAGTGAATGTTTTTGATAAAGTGCGGCACGATGTAAGCAAAAGCTTTCCGCAAACTCCTCAGTATGGTGCAGCTGCTTCAGCCGGGCATGAGAAAGGCGGAGATTATTTGTTTGAATTTAGGCAATTGGAATAAGGCAATAATAATTCACCAAGTCAGATATGCATCATTGAATAAAACCAATGCGAATTACTCATAGTAGATAAAGGAATCTAACATGCTAAAAACATCAGATGATCTATTGACTCAAAAAATTATTTTGCTCATGACAGGTGTGCCGGGTACTGTAACGATGCGCGATGAAATTTCTCAGCTTATTGCAGAAGGTAATTTAGGCAAAATTTCTGTGTATATAGATAATTTTATGGTTAACACGTCTCCAGGGAATGGGGGCGACTTGGCAAAGGCTGTGCAATACATTCTGAATAGCGGTTATGGCATTGATTTGACTACGCAGAAAATTGATCAGCTCATTGCGGATTCTCTCCGGCAAGGCCTTGATGACTCGTGGTTAGGATTGTTTTCCTACATGATTAACGGAATAGGCGGTAGTGCCGGTAAAATCTTAGATAATCGTGCAACAGCAGCAGCAGATTTTACCAATTTGATCAATGTGCGGAATGTGGTTGTGGATATAAGCGATCCGCTAATACAAAATTGGATAAACAAAGTTGATTCATCCGATGAATCGTTAAATGCCGCAAAAAAAACCCTCAGCGATTTAATTGATCAACTTACAAGGCCGCCTGCTTTGGTTGATAGCGCCCCTGCAGATGAATCGATTGGAATTGCACTTAGTCAAAATATAGAGCTTGTTTTTGATAAAGTTGTTAAGGCTGGTACTGGAGATATTGTAATTTCCGGAAGCGATGGCGACATTCGTGTCATTCCAGTCGCCGATAGCAGTCAAGTAGTGATTAGTGGCAAGGTGGTAACCATAAATCCAACCGATGATTTACATCCCAATGCCGGTTACAGTTTACAACTCCCGGTAGGAGTATTTAAAGATTCTGTAGGCAGGCAATTTGCTGGAAACAGTGATCTAAACTTTAGCACCATCGACACCTTGCCGCCAATATTAACCGCAAGTGTACCCTTAGATAATGCTATCGGAGTACTTCCAAAACAAAATATTTCTCTCACTTTCAGTGAAAAAATCAAAAGCGGCAAGGGTGACATTATTATAAGTAGCGATGACGGTACAGATGTTCGTCATATTGCAATTACCGATAGCAGTCAAATAACGATTGCCGGAGATACATTGATCATTGATCCAACAATTGATTTGCTTAAGGACAGAGTTTACAGTGTTCAATTAGCCGCAGGCGTGGTTACAGACTTGGCAGGTAATCCGTATGCAGGTATCAGCGATCTAAACTTTAATACTATCGACAACTTACCGCCACTATTAATCGCAAGTGCACCCCTGGATAATGCTATCGGAGTATCTCCAGATCAAGACATTTCACTCACTTTCAGTGAAAAAATCAAAAGCGGCGGCGAGGGGGGCATTATTATAAGCAGCGATGACGGTTCAGATGTTCGTCATATTGCAATTACCGATAGCAGTCAAGTAACGATCGCCGGCGATACACTGATTATCAATCCAACAACTGATCTGCTTAAGGACAAAGGCTACAGTGTTCAACTAGCCGCAGGTGTGATTACTGATTTGGCGGGTAATCCGTATGCAGGTATCAGTGGTCTAAACTTTAACACCATAGACACCCTATCCCCGATATTAATTGCTAGCATACCTCTGGACGATGCTATCGAAGTACTTCCAGAGCAAAGCATTTCGCTTATTTTTAGTGAAAAAATCAAAAGTGGTGAGGGTGACATTATTATAAGTAGCGATGACGGTTCAGATGTTCGTCATATTGCAATTACCGATAGCAGCCAAGTAACGATTGCCGATGATACACTGATTATCAATCCAACAACTGATCTGCTTAAGGACAAAGGTTACAGTATTAAATTGACGGCAGGAGCAATTACCGATTTGACTGGGAATCCTTTTGCGGGAATCACCGATGCGACAACACTTAATTTTAGGACGCCCAGTAATACGATTCCCGCTCATATTTTTAACTTGACGACTGGTATTGATGTGTTTACTGGTACGAGTGAAGATGATCAATTTATAGCTAAGATTGACTCACTTTTCAATTTGGTTACATTGCAAAGCTGGGACAACATTAATGGTGGAGCGGGTAATGATACGCTGATTGCGGAACTCAACTTGAAAGGTCCAGAAACCAGTCCAACGATTCAAAATGTGGAGAACATCCAATTAATGTCGTTTAATCCCGACGGTGCAGAACTTGATTTGACAAATGTTACTGGGATGCAGCGTTTAAGAGTTAATGGCAGCAATCCGCTACTTCTTTCGAATGTTAGCAGCACTCAATTTGATGAGCTTGATTTGAGTGGATCATCGAATATCACAGTGAGTGTTTTAGATGATAGCTTGAGTCGTATTTTTGATACGTTAAATATCGGCACTTGGAATTACAATGGCACAATAGCGTTGGACAGTACCGGGACAAATTCTTTTGAAGCATTGTCTTTTTATGCCATTACCGATTCATCTGGAAAATCCAGTGGTAGTAATGTTTTTTTGCGAGGTGCAGCGCTATCTAGGTTAGAGTCTATATTCATTCATAACAATGATACGACAAATTTTACTTTATCGACCGATGTGCTGAGTAATCTCAAAACAATAGATGCAAGTAGTTCGGTTGGCGGTAACAAGTTGAATTTTAACAATTTGTCTAATAACTTAATGATTGCTGGCGGACCGGGCAATGATATTATTGATAGTGGCAACGGCAATGATGCGTTAATCGGAGGTGCCGGTGATGATCGTCTAACTGGGAATGCTGGAGATGATCGCCTTGAGGGTGGTGATGGTTCGGATGATTTGCGTGGCGACGGGCGAGATGCACCGGGAGTTAACGGTCAAGATATATTAATAGGTGGTCGCGGTAAGGACTTTATAGTCGGCAGTTATTTTAATGGGACGACGCTGACTGATGATTTTTTAACTGATCGTATCGAATTTGCTGTGGGTGATTCTTTGAATCTGCCGTGGAACGGCTGGTCGGCAACGACTGCTGATCACACAAACCTAGGATTGGGAGATATTCTTGATTTGCCATTCGATATCGTTTCGTCTACTCCTTCAACGAATGCTGATTATACGGTATTGTCGCCGGTATCTTCCACAGGTGTAACTGCCGATTCAATGAGTCATGATATTGCAAATGCGATAAGCACAGCGGATCCTAACGCTTTTAGCCAGACGGGTGATACAATTTTATTCTTGTTAACAGGTAGTTCGGCAATAGGCTCAGGTAGTTATTTGCTATTGGTTCAAAACAGCAATGCTAATAGCATTTATGATGCTGCTGAGGATACAGTAATTGCTACATGGTTTGCTACGGGTAATGAATTGACATTAACAGGCGGCAATTTAGTTGTAACTTCAATTCCTATTATTTCATGACATTGGTAAAATATTATGAAGATTCAAGTCATTAGTTATAATTATCAACCTTTATTGCAATCATTTCACGCCGAATTCGATGAACTAGGAGGCAATATCGGCCGGGCGGAGGGTAATACACTGGTATTAAATGATCCGGGGCGTAGTATTTCCCGGATACATGCAGCTGTGGTCTATCGCGGCGGTCAGTTTTATATTCGCGGTCTGGGTAGCACAATGCCGGTTTATTTGAATGATCAGCCGCTAAACAATGGGCAAGACACGGTGATTGCAAATGGCGATAAGATCCGCATTGGTGATTATGTGCTGCAAGTGACCGATAACGTGAGCGTTGCAGGAGCTAGCTTACACGAAGAGATTTTGCATCAACCCCAAACTCAACCATTAGCCGAGGCCAATAATCAGTCGCTAGCGGACTTGCTGGCCTTCCCGGCAGGGGATGTCAAACCCGATACGGTACCACCGTCAAATGACGTTTTTAATCCGGTGGTGCAAAGTATAGTTGATCCTTTTGCAAGTCAGAATTCTGCGGTTCCAAGCCAGATGATTCCAGCCGATTTTGATCCAGTTGCTGCGTTTTCCTCTACTTCGGAAAATAAACTACCAGAAGTGGCACCGGCGGCTTCTATTAATGCCGAGGTGATCCATCCGTTGCTTGAGCCCAAGGAGAAGCCGCTAAGCATTGATGATGTTATTCATCCTGCAAGTCCATTGAACGATTTAGCGGAACATTCGGCTCAAGAAAGTGTGGATCCGCTGGTTGCTTTGAATCAAACGGCTCAAGGAGTGCAGCGTGACGATACTTCCGCATTGAAAGCTTCTTTACCGCCGATGCATGTGCAGACTGAATCGGATAGGAAACAATCTGTTCCAGTCTCGCAACCAGCCGATGCGAAATCGTTTTCAGGTCATGAGGAGTTGTTGCAAGCCTTTTTGCAAGGCGCGGGAATATCAAATCTAGAAAAACCTTTGGAGCTGACGCCGCAATTAATGCAGCAGCTTGGTCAGTTACTGCGTATGTCAACGCAAGGCACGTTGGATTTATTACTGGCACGTGCTCTGATGAAACGGGAGATGCGTGCTGAAGCGACGATCATTGCGGCACGGGAAAACAATCCGCTCAAGTTATCTCCCAATGTGGAAGTGGCTTTGATGCATTTATTGATACCGAAGTCCAAGGAGCATGGATTTATGCCGCCATTGCAGGCAATGAAAGATGCTTATAACGACTTGCGCTCCCATCAATTCGGTTTTATGGCGGGGATGCGCGCTTCTTTGTCGGGTGTGCTTGATCGCTTTAATCCCAAGCGACTGGAAAACAGGCTTGAGCAGAAGACAATCGTAGATTCGGTGTTTTCGATAAACCGTAAAGCTAAGCTTTGGGATTTATTTACCGAGCGATATAGTGATATATCAAGCGAAGCGGAAGAAGACTTCCAGGTTATGTTTAGTAAAGAATTTTTGAAGGCCTATGAAGCACAAATTGCAAAGCTCGAGTTAGAAGATAAGAACAAGCAGTGGTAATTTATTGATGATAGGGTGTATGGCTTTGGCTCAAGTTTCTTATAGCACCAATTTTTATGCAGCTTGAAATTGCCCGATTGTCTAAGAAAGGCGGGCGTAAAGTAAACGAAGATGCTTGCGACTATTGGGCTAGCGGCAATCTGTCCTGCTGTGTTTTATCCGATGGATTGGGGGGACATTTTGGCGGAGAAGTTGCATCAAAACTAGCGGTAAGCAGTGTCCGTGAAGAGTTTTTAATGCACTCGGTTTGTGGCGCTGAAACTATTGAAAAATTGTTGCATGCCAGTGATGATGCGATCATCCGGGAGCAGAAGAGAAATAAACAGCTAAAAGATATGCGTGCGACAGCGGTAATTTTGCTGATCGATAGGGCCAACCGCATGGCGACATGGGGTCATGTTGGAGATTCGCGCTTATATTGTTTCCGCGAAGGGCGCATTATCTGGCAAACGCGCGATCATAGTATTTCCCAAAGCATGGTGGAAGCCGGCTATTTGAAACAGGAGGAATTGCGATCATCACCGATTCGTAATCAATTGTATGCTGCCTTGGGAAATGGCGAACATTTTGAAGCTGATATATTACCGAATGAATTCACTATTAATGATGGCGATATTTTCTTAATGTGTTCTGACGGGCTTTGGGAATATATTGAAGAAAGCGAGATGGAATGGATGTTGAGTTCGTCCTTATTCGCTGCAGAATGGATCGCAGCGCTAGAAAAACAAGTGATTATGCGCGGGCATCAAAGGCAAGATAATTATTCAGCCATTGCGGTTTGGTGTAAGTATTCGGACGACGACAGGACATTAATGCCTGGTGAATGGAATTGATAACAAGGATGTAATTTACTCGGAGAATCTTATTATGAAAGCAAATTCTATTTTTACATTGATTGTAATTCTATTAACGGCTTTGGCATTCCAGGTCAATGCACAAGAAGTCAAATTGCTTCATGAGAATGAAATTACTGAAGCAATCATCATTGATGCACTTGCTCCAGAAAAAAGTGGACGAACCAGAACTTTTAGACCGATGAATGACCAGCTTCATCCTGATGCAAATCAGCCAGCAAGTGCTTCCATGTTGATCACATTCAATACTAACTCTGCGGGTCTGACATATAGTGCAAAACAAGCACTGGATAAAGTCGGCAGAGCGCTTAATATGGATAAGCTGGCTGAATTTGGTTTTGTCATCGAAGGACATGCAGATTTGAGCGGTTCCTACCAGCTAAATCAACACTTGTCGAAGGCGCGAGCCGAAACCGTGATGCATTACCTTATCAGCATGCACGATGTTAAACCGAATCGCCTAACAGCGATTGGTAAAGGGTATACGGAACTGCTGAATAAACACAATCCGTTGGCAGAGGAAAATCGCCGTGTGACTCTTATTAGAGTCGACAATCAGTGAAATTCAATTTCTTCTATTGAGAATAACGCTGCGCCATAGGCTTCTGAGCAATTTGAAGTTGAATCAGATGGGCATATGGCTCGGCCTGCGAAGAATGGTAATTCCCCTTTGTATGATCGATACAATTCTTTAGTTTGATTAAGCGAGAATGTTTCGAACATGCCCGATGTCTGAAATCCGGTGTTGTCAAAACTGCGAGGATGGCTGGAAACGATCGCAATAAACTGATTAGTCCCTGGCGGTCCTCCTGCAATCATCCGCCATTCTTTTCTAGGTAATTCTATTTGCTGGTTTGCTGCGATGTAGTTGTTTTGATCTTTTGCGTTAGGAAAGAGCAGCAAAAAATCCGATTGATTAGTCCCTACAGCTAGGATGTATACGTATCCGGATTTTGCCGAGCGGATTTTAAAATTTAATTGATCTTTGTTGATGACTACTTGTGCTTTATCGATCGATATGGTGACTGCATGGCTCCGGTCGCGCATATTGAAAATGGTTTCCAATTCATGTATCGGATCAAACTGAGCGGATTCAACGGTATCATGAGGCGGAACATCGGATGGCGCCATAATATCTGGATTTAGTACAATGACAATTAACACAGCGATCACAATAGTCGATAGAATGGAGAAAAATTTCCCTTTTTTTGAAGCCGGTTTGTTTGGTGTATTAAAATTTTCTGATGTTGACTGCTGTTGAGTAATACCGAGGAGCTTACGAAATTCATCAACATTCTGCGGACGATGCTCAGGTCTTACTGCAAGCGCTTTATCAATACCGTTTAGAAAAGCAAGGCTATATTGATTTTCTGCAAACTCACTTAAAGGTATGAGTCTGTCGGAAACCAAACGGCTGACAGAGGGTGTCGGTGTTTTGCGGGTAATCGTAAAATAGATGACCGCTGCAAGTGCATAAATATCGGTCCATGGACCTTGCGTGAGGTTTGTCTCATCAGCATATTGTTCAATGGGTGCATAGCCTGGTTTCAGAATTACAGTAAGTGATTGCGTCATGTCGCTAATTACCCGGCGAGCAGCACCAAAATCGAGTAAAAGGGCACGACCGTCAGGCAGAATAAGAATGTTATCCGGGGATATATCACGATGTAAGCATTGCGGTTTGTCCTTATGAAGAACATTCAAAGCATCAAGTAGTTGAAATAATAAATTCTTCAACCATTTTTCATCAGGCAGTTTTTCCGTATTGAGTATTTTTTCTTTGAGTGTAATACCTTGGTAAAACGGCATCACCATATAGGCTGTTCCATTACTTTCCCAGAAGCGATAGACTTTTACCAATGATGGATGATCAAAATGCGCTAAAAGTCGCGCTTCGTTAATAAAACTCCGTAACCCAGCCAAAAATATATCTTTGCTGGATTCGGATTTCAAAGTGATTTTTCCCAGATTATTTCGCATGGCAAAGCTTGAGGGAATATATTCCTTCAGCGCTACCTGGCGTTGTAAAGAATGATCATACACCAGATAAACGATGCCAAATCCTCCCCACCCAATGATATCGGTAATTTCAAATTCTCCCAGTTTTGTCCCGACAGGAAGGGTATGTCCTTCGCGCTGTAGGGTATCCGCTGCGCTAAAGTGAGTGCTTATGCGTGTTTCCTGAGCAAGAATTGTTAAATCATTATCACTGGGTGGCTGGTTTGCAGTCATTAGTTTATAGTTTTGTCACTAATTGGCGTTGAATGAAAAATTGTCGTCATTGTGAAATATTGTTAATTAGGATCAGGAATTTATCTTCGGATGGAAGCCCCGTAAGACAGTGCGCTTGCGTTTGATTTGTTGCAAAATCAACTCGCCACCAGATACTTTTACCTCTACCCATTTTACTAAATACATCTTGATTTACCGTATTAAAAACTTCACTAAGGGAATTTGCTGTCGGCAATAATAATGATTTGTGGCTATCGCCTGTAAGCGAGGAAGTTTGCCACCAATAGCTTAATTCCTGATCATCAATTGAACAGCTTTCACTGCAAAAGATAGGAGACGGGTGTTGCGCCAGGCTTTGATCCAAGTCATCGGCTGTGATATTGAGATCTAATGAAGCTAATGCGGTTTGTTCCAAAGCTGCAAACCATCCTTGTGCTGAAAGTAGAGATATTAATGCCTGAGGGTATGGCTCAATTTCAGTTGCAATGGTTAATGGAAAATGGCGTCCAACTTTATCAATGCTGGGCATGAGAATGCCTGTCCATATTTTTGTATTGCCGCATACATCTGGCATGAGTATGAAGCGCCAGATTGGACTGGTGAGATATAAATCCAGCCAACGCTCACCCAATTGTGCTCGACTTGTTGTCATTGCCCTTTGCAACCAGGTATCCCAGATGTTGATAAAATTGGCTGGAAGTCGACGTGAAATGAAATCGCCGAGAGATGGTATTTTTCCGTACCAACCGACAGATAGTGATTCTATATCGCTCATTATAATTTAGAGGGACATTTGAAATCTTGAAGTTCTTGCAAGCGGAATGGATTCAGTACGCTACTAGTAGTAACTTCAAATTGGGCTCTCCTACCATTAATATTGAAAGTCGCAACAAATTTCTCAGATTGTGACGATGGATTGATTTGTACATTATCAAACATGCGAAATAGCGCCCATGGACCTTCAAAAACTTGACCCGATATTCCTCCTTCCTGCTGGGCGGGAGATATTTGCAAGCGTACTTGCGTACTGCCTCGTGGACCGGGCCATTGAATCGACATAGGTACTTGCGGGCCGTGGCTATATTTTACGAGTTGTCCATCAATATCTAGAATGAACTGGGTGATTGAAGGATCCATATCGATGGGTTTAAATGTGAAATTGATATTGGTAGCGCGAGCGCCACCGCGGAAGAAAATATCACGGATGGTTTGTGCACGTTTGAATTCTTGAAGATCCCGGGGAGCGTTTCCTGTTTGCCGGAAATACCACGTTTTTTTAGTATTATCTACAAATTGCGCCAATTCTTTTTGAAAATATTCATCGAAACGCCCACCAAAACCGAATAATTGTGCAAAATCATCCTGCGTGACGTCTTGCGTACTCCTTTTTACAAAAGGGTAACGTCCGGCAGTGGCTTGCTGGCAGAAATCTGTAAGTGCTATTTTGAGCGATTGATTCAAATTTCCACGTGTCATTCCTTCTGTCTGATTCTGGCTGCTGGATGAGAGGGTAGTGAACATGGTACGTAAAGGTTCACTCAATTGACGAGCTTCAGTTCTCATTTCAGTTTGCACTTTACTCACCGGAAGTGTGGTGTTGGTATTGAGTGCTTCCTCGGTTGCGGTAAGAAAATAATAGAGCTCATTAATTTTGGATAGCAGCTTATCAATCGGCGCTGGTTGCCCAGGATTCGGCGCTTGTACCAAACGGCGCAACTCCTTGAATTTCTCATCAACGATCTGTTCTGGGTGTGAAACAAGAACTGCTGTCGGTATTTTTTCGTTTGCCCGGCCAAGATACTGCTCTAGTTTTTTTCTTGCAGTTTTTACCTGATCGGTTGCTTTCTCGACGATATTTCTTTCAGCGGGGTCGGTATTGACCAATGTAACTTCCTTGGCAATGGCTTGTAGTAGTAACAAAAGCGGGGAATCAGCGGCAGAAAGAAGCCGTGTTAGTTCAATACTTTTTTGTAGTGAGCTTGCATTAACGAGTTTGATATCATTAATAAAGGTCTCCCAATTCTTTGCATAATCTTGTAGATATAAGCGGCGTACTTCTTCGTTAATAGGAGATTCCGCTTGGGTGTCTAATATTGAATTGCGCTGTTTTTCAGGAAGATCAAGCACCCATGACTCTTCTCGAGCAAGTTGCTGGGTGATCTCCTTGGCTGCCTGAGGGAAAAAATTATAGTAACCGTCATAGGTGTACAAACCCGATATTCCTTTAGTAAGAGGTGTTCCGCTTTTGCGTTCGAATACTAGGGCAGCTGTAGATCCTACGCTTTTTGCGAGAGTAAACTCAGGAACCTCAATATTCATTCCTGGTAATTTCAAGCGGTTATAAATTCGTTGCGCTAAAGATGTTTTTGCAATGATTGCGCGTACCCGGTTAACGAGCTGTGAATTAATGGGAATGGGAGACGATAGATGGTCGCGACTCAATAGAGTATCAAGATGTGATTCCAGAATTCTGCGTTGATCATTGGTAAACTCGCGTGGCAAGCTGTTTTCCCAGTCCAGCATAATAAAGGCTTTTAAAGCAATTGGGTCGAAGTGCTCCGCTTGATGTAGCATCAGGTAAGCTTTTAAGCCCTCATACAATAACTCTGTGTTGTTGGAGTTGGCATTGCTAAGCAAATATTCGATGCGCAGGATCAACTGTGGCAGAAATGCATCTTGCAATAAGCGCTGAAAGCCATTGTTTGATGCAGCCGCAAGCTTATCACCTTGATAAAGACCCAAACTCATGGATAGAGGTGATGTTTCGGTGCCATTCCCCGGGATTATTGCAAGTTCTTTTACGGATTTAAGTGCGGAAATGAGATCGGGCATGCTGATATTTTGCACCACAGGCAATTGTTCAACTTGTTTGGAAACGCCAGGCACCTTTGCCGCTACCTCGGCGACATACGCTTGGTTCTGAGAAAAACTGAGGAACCATGCAGCGATAAGACTGAGCGTAAAAAATACGGCAACGAGAGAAACGCTCCATTGCAATAATGCACGTTGGCGTTCCCAACGAAGATTGGTGCCTGCAATTTCTGCTTCGTTCAATATGACGTCCCGAATAAGACGTGATAAAAAGAAGCTTTTGCCACTGGGCTTGTTGGGAATTAGTTGGCGATTGTCAAGTTGCAGTGCTCGTGCAAAACTGCTGATGATGCGATCAATAGGATTGCCTTCTTGTATGCCACTGGTAAAGTAAATACCACGCAATAGTGGAGGTTGATTAAAGCGCGACAGTGAAAAAATTTCATCGAGAAAATCTTTAAGTATAGATTTTAGTGCACTGAATTGTTGAGGAAAAGTGTAGAGCAAGGCGCGCTTTTGAATCTCTCTTTCATCTTGTAAGTAATTGATGAGCCTACTGTTCAGGCGTTGTTCCAATAAAGTGAATTCGGAATCAAAATTTGCAAGTGGTGTGATGTTTTCATTTTCTGAGAGTGGAAAAGTTGTTCCCCATACTTGCATTCTTTCTTCTTTGCCGTATTTGCCAAAGAATTCCATAAAGCCGCCTAATAAATCCATTTTAGTGACAAGTACATAAATAGGAAAACGGATATTTAACTCGGAATGAAGCTCCTGGATGCGTTTACGTATGGAATTCGCTTGCGTCTCTCTCTGCGTGGCTGTTTGTTGCAGTAAATCGGTTACGCTGATGGTGACAATGATACCGTTAATAGGCCGGCGCGGACGATATTTCTTAAGTAGCTTTAGAAATCCGCCCCATGCCGCGTTGTCTTGTTCCTGGTGACTTTCTTGCGTGGTATATCGGCCTGCAGTGTCCAACAATACTGCCTCGTTAGTAAACCACCAATCACAGTTGCGCGTACCGCCAATTCCGTGGATAACTTCCTGACCAAAGCGCTCGGCAAGCGGGAATTGCAATCCTGAATTGACAAGTGCCGTAGTTTTTCCTGAACCGGGTGCGCCAATGAAAATATACCACGGTAATTCATATATATACTGCCGATTAAGTTTTGCGAAGAATGCGTGTTTCTTACCTAGATTCGCGTTTTTTAATACGGCAACCGCTTCTTCAAAGCGTTTTTGCAGCATTGCGACTTCTTCACTGCCGGCAGTATTAATGGCATCTTGTTGCGCAGGAGCCTGTTGCAGCAAACCTTTCATGAAGCGAACATTTAAGTTTCTTGATTGAATGAATTTCCAGATTAACTTTCCAATGTAAAAAATGATGATAAGCGCGATCAGAATGATCCGGCGTGTATCTGACGCTAATGGATAATATTCAGCAAATGCGATGAGTGGGCCCACGAACCATATAAGTGCGCTGATAGCGGCTAAGCCAATAATTGTCAACGTCCAGCGGTTAAACAGCAGTTTAAGAATCTTTTTCATTTAGCTGACCTCACAATGCTTAGTAGATTCATGCTTATATCAACACGTATTAAGTAGAGATTTAATCAACGATTATTTCGATGCGCCGGTTTCTTGCACGGCCGTCGGGTGTATCATTGGAAGCAATAGGTTCAGCATCTGCACGGCCTTCGGCGTGTATTCGGTTACTGGATATTCCCATTTTGACAAGCAATTGCATGGCGGAATGAGCTCGTTCCTGCGATAAATGCCAGTTGGAAGGAAATTGTACTGTCCGGATGGGGCGATTGTCGGTATGGCCTAAGACTTGAATCTGACCAGTTCTTTGATTTAAAGCATCAGCAATACGTTTCAACACGGGTACAAACTTTTGGGAAACTACTGCGCTGCCCGGTGAGAATATTCCGTCACCTAGCAATGTAATAATATGTTGATTATTTTCATGCCGCACAGTTAACAGCTTCGCGTTGATTTCCTGGGCTAGAAATTCAGTGAGATAGGGATTAACGGATGGTTGTGCTATGGGTAATCGATGCTTAATGGCATTGGCGGTGCGAATCGATTGTATTTGCGCAAACACAGGGTCTGAAGCTTCGTTCAATAAGAAGCTAAAACTTAAATACGCCGTCAGCAGCGCCAATCCGCATAAGGAAGTTAAAATCCATAGCGGCATGAATAAGAAAAACTTGGTGCGCTTAAAAGCTGCTGCTTGCCAGTGAGGTGATAATTCTCGTTCATATTTGTTACGTTCTCTGCCAATGATTTGTGCGAGACGTTCGCGCAATATTTCCAATTGATGCTTGCCGTTATCCATCACGCGATAACGCCCTTCAAATCCCAACGTAAGGCAGATATACATAAATTCAAGGATATCGAGATTATTTTTAGGGTTTTCAGCCAATTTTGCTAATAATTGGAAAAATTTCTCGCCGCCAACGGCTTCATTGTGAAATTGAATAAGAAGACTGTACTTGCCCCATTCTTCACTCCCCCAGGGGGTTGAAGAAATACTTTCATCAATAAAGGTGCATAGCGCGTACCGAGAAGCAATAATTTTTTCTGATGAAATTCCGGCTGCTTTAGCTTGATTTTCAAACGTCTTGATGCTTTGCACAAAGTAATCACGCAATCCAATCAAGTCATGATGATGCAATGTCGTACGCAATGCCGTTGTGGCGTTGAGTAAAGGATTAGCTGCGGCAATTAAGGGATTGAGTCCTGTTGTTGCCGCAGTATGCTCCGTAACAATTATGGATCTATCTCCAGGCATGCCCATTTGTGAATAAGAAGATCGCTGCGAAGGAGGAGTGCGTCCGCCAGGGGATGGCATAATGATTGTCTTATCTACATCCGGTGATGCAAATGGATCATTCTGATTCATGATTAGATTTAATGATTTAATGGATACATAGAAAAATTGAATAGAGTTAATAGCAAGCGAAATTATTCTTTGATTGCCCAAAGTTCAAGCGCAAGCCCGGGGAATTCACCTCCGATATGCATCACTAAACCAGCGGAGTGCCCTAATTGTTTCCATAAATCATTGTTACGTTCCAGTTCAAAATAATTGAATCCCGCATGAAACGGCAGTTGTCTTGGAGCAACAGGCAAAGGAGTCAAGGGTATGCCAGGTAAAGCAAGATTAACCAAGTCACGTATCTTTTCCGAGGGGCCGATTTTTACTTGAACTGGCAGCTTTACTCGTATTGCTTCAGTAGGAAGCTGTGCATTAACAGCGAGAATGAAGCTGGCGCATTTGAATAACTCTTTATCGTGAACCAGGGCGATGTGTATGTTATGTTGGCGTTCTTCAAGCTGAATTGGGATTGCGCTGGAGATAATTTTTTGTGCGAGTAACCGGCGCAGTTCCGCCATGATGTTGCTAAAACATAGCGCAAGCGCATCATGCTGATATTCCATATATTGGGAAGGACGGCGAGAGTTTTTTTCATCAAAAGTGGACATATCTCCCGCAAAACTGAGGCATAAACTATATAGTCTTTCCGGATGCAACACTGAAACCTGTGTCAGGTGGAGGAATAACGCTTCATATCGATTGATCGTTTGCAGCATTAGAAAATCAGCAATTTCCGCAACTCCACGATGACCGGGTTGTGTAATGAGTGAAGCCAGTTCTTCGCCCCGTTGATGGATCATGCCACACAATTCTTGCAGATAACTATTTAATATGACATCAGAACCAACATGCAGCATGGGTGGAATGAAGTCCTTGTGCAGCACGATCTGGTTATCTGATCGACGTTCAGAGATTTGTACAATGCCAATAACAGTATATGCATCCGTGGCCTCGCGCTTAGGTATTAGCCTGAGACGAAGTTGCCCAATTTGCAAGGATGCAGTGCTTGGATTCTGTGTGTTATTGTCAGAAACTTCAATTTCTTGAATAGAGTATCGTGCTAGAAGGCTATTTTTATCGTCATCTGTTTCAACCTCAATTGCACCGGCGCGTTGAACGGGTAGTGCGAGTACAATGACTTCATTCCGCAGATTAATGTCAATATCAAGGGGTAGGGGTGCTTTATCGCAATCCGGGAAATTAAACGGCGTGCCATCAGGAAAAATCCCGCGTCCTGAGGTTAATTGTATTTTACCGAGCATTAATGCGGCTGAATTAAGTTCCAGCTTGCTAAATCCCCAGTGATAACCCAGTAATGGTGCAATACGATTTTCTAACAATCGTTCATAATAGCGATTTTGCTGTTGAAAATGCTGAGGCTGCAGAAACATGCCTTCCGACCAAATAACTTTATTATTCCAGGACATAATATTTCTCTGATTATTTAATTGAAATAATTAAACTAATGGATTGAAAATTTTTCATTAGGAAGCTTATTCTACAGCTTCATACAATGTTCCCGGCGGTGGTTTGGGTGACTGAAATTGGCAAAAGAATCCACATGCTGGTTTCGCACCAATCTGAATTTTATTTCCTTCTAAAAAAATATAAATTTCAGGCGCTTTTTCTTTGGGCGGAATTGCTGTAGATGCCCGCCATTGTGATTGCTCAAGGTCTTTGTAAGCAGCAACGACACCTACATAATGGGTGTCGATATTCAATGCCCGGTTAAATTTCTGTTTGTGGCCTGGCACTAATCTAAATTCTTCGCTCGTGATTAATTCATTCCCGAGAGTCGTCTTGTAATCATTAAAAACCGAGAAAAAATCTGCGGAACTGAATGCTGCTAGTGAAGTAAGCTCGTAAAATCTGATTACAACCGGCCTTGCTTCTGGCGTTTTTGTTTCCGTTGTAGATGCGGGGAAAGGATTGATATTCGGTTGTACATTAAGAGATATCATGGCAATGGGGGGCTTTGGCGTACTAGAACAACCTGTCAGGATTGTGTATGAAACAATGAAGATAATCCCAATAAATAATTGCAGTGCCCGTTCCATTTTTTTATACCTTCCTATCTTTGAAAAATATCCATTTTATTGTTGAGTATATAGAAATATTGTGTACGGCGTCTGTGAGAATTGTCACTGCACATATCACAATTGAATTGTTGTAATAGCAATAGCAAGTAGCTTGCCGTCATTAGCGCTGATCGCTTGCTCTTTATACTTTTCCATTAGTTTTAAGTGGAAGAAATCTTGGAGCCTGCTCCCGAGTAGTCAGTCTGAAGGAATTTTTTCATCATCTGGTAAATTTTTCGTAGATGACTTAAACGAGGAGTTGGAAGTGGCAGGGAATGAGCAAATAGAAAAATTGCTGCGGTGAGCATTCATTCGTAACACAGGACTACGGTGACACAAGATCAGCCATGACCCTGTTCCCGCGCAGGTAAGCGATCAGCTATCCTTGGCGAATCCCCACGGATTGCCGTCCGTTGGACCCGGTGCTCCACCGCCGCACAGCGGATCCCAGCCGTTTCGCCTCCAATGTTCGAGGTTCTGGATGGCGTCATAGAATTGGGCGCCTGATGTCACATTGGCGCGATCATAATCGCTGGTCTGGGTGCCTGAGGCGCCAAGGCGGACTTTATAAAACGTCAGGCTCGGGAAATAGCTGTGTCGCAGCAGATCAATCTCCGTGCGCCCATCGTTGAAGAGTTGCAACCGCAACTCCGACCAGATTGGGGGAAAACCTTTTATTGCGCGTGCCGCGCGGCGACCGATCCTGTGTCCGACCTCGCCGCCTATCGGGCCACCTGCCGCACCGCCTACCACGCCACCTACCACGACACCTACCGCGCCGCCTACCACGCCGCCGATAACTTCAGGACTCTCCGTGCGTGCGCCAACGATCTGTGTAAAGGTAATTGGCTCACGTCCGACCTCGATATTCTGCCGAACTGGGAAAACGTGCGATGGAATGTGCGCGAAAGAAGGCGCTCGATACAATTTACTAGCGGCCGTGAAGCCGTGTCCGATGATGCTTCCGCCCACGGTATCGTAGTCAGCCCATATGTCGATGAAGTTACAGAAGCGATATCCTGAATCTCCGGTTAGAAATGCTCGTGTCGTCGTGGGGTCAATAGGTCGGATGTTATCGACTTCTGGAAGTCCGGTCGCGGGATCGATCCAGCTCACTGTTGCGGCAGATCTTGTGTAACGAAGGATTGACATGGTGATCTCCTGAAATGATTGCTCGGGTATTTTCTATAACGACGTACATGTTACACTGCAAAAAATCCACACCTGAATTTTGACCAGTGCTTTGATTCCCAAAAGGAAAGGCAGCAGATCGGTCGAATGTTAACATGTACTTCGATGCCGGGAAAAGGACATCTTGATGTCGTAAGAAAAATCCTTACATTTCCGCCTGGGCAAGGAATACCGCTGGATGCGAGCTGCACCGATGAGTGTGAGCGAGCACGCCGTCTTGAAGAGGTCTGAGGTATGCTGATTTTATGGTAGTGGACGCTCCCTGCCCTAAACGGCATCAAAGTGCCAGAATAGTGGTGCAGTAAAGTCCACTAAAACAAGAGAAGATCTGAAGTCGACGTTGTATGACAGCTTTCAGTGGTGACTCTTAATTCCACATCACCCAACCATACAATATCGCCATCTTCAATCGGCATACTTCGAGAGATCTTGCAGTCATTAAGGAACGTGCCATTAGTGCTATTAAGATCATTTATACACAACTGACCATCGCAACGGGAGATTTCTGCATGATGGCGCGATATGGTGTCGGCATCTATGGGTAATCCTGAATCTGGCATTCTACCAATAAGGAAAGGTAAGTGATTGACGGCCACCTTGCTATAAACATGCCTAGACGTGAAATAACCTTCTAAAAAACAAATCTCCATATAGAACAGGTATTTGTATTATTGGATTTGTATTGAGTGATGCAAAATATTCAAACTACTTTGACACATACATAAACATTAACAAGCGAATATACATAGCCCTCACAAGCTATAAAGAAATTTTGCTGTAATTGTCGATTGTGATATTAATACAAAAAAAATAATCATTTTTATCATGCATTAATTACATTTTTTTCTCGTAATAATCACCTCAAAATTTTAATGCGATGAGATTTGTTGTGAGAATGCTTTATCTTTAGAAAAAGTATAGACTTTGTAGGGTTTTTAGCGTATTAAATTCGATATAAACTCATTTTCTTAACAGTTACACTCACCAATTAATCGTAAGATGATTATGGAAATTGAAAAACTGCTTAAACCGATATCAGCGGAATCGCCTTGTGGTCCAGATCTTGAGTATGATCCTGACTTTCTCAGATTGAGTAAGGATCTGGAAAGTCCGCAAGAAAGAATTGTAGGTAATGCACCCCAAAAAGAACCGAACTGGAATGAAATTTCATCTCATGCCGAAGCATTGTTTTTACGCACCAAAGATTTACGTGTAGCGGTTGCGCTTAGTCGTGCATGGACGCATCGTGAAGGGGTAACTGGATTAGTTTCAGGGCTACATTTAATCAATGATTTATTGACACTCTATTGGGAAGAGATTCATCCCAGCCTTGATGTAGAAGATGATAATGATCCGACACGAAGATTGAACGTATTATCCGAAATTGGAAGTTATGGAATTTTGGTACGCGATATTCAGAGTATTATGATTTCATTTCCTCCGATTAAGGTATCGATACGCGACATATTGACAATCCTGGGAAAGATTCCAGCTACAAACGTAAGTGCAGAGTATACTCAAGCTCAAATCGAAGAAATGTTCCGCTCACAGGATAATGCGCAAGAGACTCGGAACTTGAATGATGGCTTAACTGAAATACTGCAAACATTGCAGGAAATACAAAATTTTCTCAAACAAAAAGTCAATGAAGCGCTATTGCCCGACTTTAAAAAACTGAATGTCACATTAGAACCCATTTTACTATTATGCAAAAATGTGACTGTATCAAATCAGGATGTTGATCAAGAGGAGCATTCACTCGTCGGAGAAAAAAAGGTGACGGATAATAATATTTCCACACAGGGGGAAATACGTAATCGAGAAGATGTAGCCCGAATTCTTGAAAAGGTTTGCAAGTATATCGAACGAACTGAACCTACCAATCCAGTTTCCTTGATCATTCGATTAGCGCAAACTTTAATGACCAAGAATTTTTTGGAAATCATTGAAGCAATACCACCGGAAGACATGAAGGTTTTTAAGAAAATTATTGATTCTGATAAGAAAAAATAAGCTCTTGATCATACGCTAACAGGAGGAGCTACTATCACAAAAAATATGATGCCGCGAGCGCATTGAATTTAAGTTACGATTATTCTGTACTTGTTTCTTTAGCCACATGTGATTTTTATCACAGATTAATTTGTTTCTAGCAATTAAAATTTTTTTATCGATCCACTGATTTCTTTCTTGAAAATTAATTTGGTTTTAGTCAATTAAGAAACTCAGTTATTTCTAGCGAAGGGGAAGGTGATGGCCGAGAGTAGTCAAAAATTTATTGCGCGTAACCGTGCGCCACGTGTACAGATTGAATACGATGTTGAGTTATATGGCGCCGAGAAAAAAATCCAATTGCCTTTTGTAATGGGGGTGATGGCGGATTTGTCGGGTAAGCCGGTGGAAGATTTACCTGAGGTCAGCGAGAGGGATTTTCTTGAATTTGATGTGGATAATTTTAATGAACGGATGAAAGCAATGAAGCCGCGCGTTGCTTTCCAAGTGCCCAATGTTCTAACTGAAGAGGGTGGGAATATCAGTGTGGATATTACTTTCGAAAACATGGATGATTTTTCACCAGCAAGAGTCGCTGAAAAAGTTGATGCACTGAATAAGCTTTTGCAAACCAGAACGGAGCTCTCCAATTTAATTACTTATATGGATGGAAAAGGCGGCGCTGAGAAAAAAATTAACGAATTATTAAATGATCCTGCGTTACTCAAGTCATTAGCTGCCACACCAAAACCTCAAAGTGAAGGTTCTGAGGTTTCTGAAGGTGAGTCCAAATAAAACAATATAACAATAATATTGAGGAGAATGAGTAATGTCTGAGTCAGAAATCCAACCATCCGCTGCGGAAGCACAAGTACAAGAATCTGATGATTTTTCTGCTTTATTACTTAAGGAATTTAAGCCAAAAACTGACAGAGCTCGGGAGGCTGTAGAAAGTGCGGTGAAGACTCTGGCGGAGCAGGCTTTAGAACAAACGGCATTGATATCAAATGATGCCATCAAAACCATTCAATCCATCATCGCAAAAATTGATCAATGTCTCAGTGATCAAGTGAATTTGATCCTGCACCATGCAGATTTCCAAAAATTGGAAGGCAGCTGGAGAGGTTTGCACCATTTGGTGAATAATACTGAAACCGATGAAATGCTAAAAATCAAAGTATTTAACATCACTAAAAAAGAGGCCCATAAAACACTCAAAAAATTTCAAGGAACGGCTTGGGATCAAAGTCCGATTTTTAAAAAGGTCTATACGCATGAGTATGGCATGTTTGGGGGCGAACCTTTTGGTTGTTTGATCGGAGATTATGAGTTTGATCATGCACCACAGGATGTTGAATTTCTGAAAGAAATTGCCAAAGTTTCAGCTGCGGCACATGTACCTTTTATCGCAGCAGCATCGCCTAAAGTTATGAATATGGATTCCTGGCAAGAGCTTGCTGATCCCCGTGATTTAACCAAAATATTTGGTACACCGGATTATGCCGCATGGCGGTCATTACGCGAATCGGAGGATTCGCGCTATATCGGATTAACACTGCCCCGTTTTTTGTCTCGTCTACCTTATGGCGCTAAAACATCGCCTGTTGAACAATTCGATTTTGAGGAAGATGTCGCCAATGCAGACCATAACAAGTATACCTGGAGTAATTCAGCTTACGCGATGGGCGTCAATATCAACCGTGCATTTAAATTATACGGTTGGTGTTCGCGGATTCGTGGCATTGAATCCGGTGGCGCTGTGGAAGGTCTGCCTACGCATACTTTTCCAACTGATGATGGCGGTGTCGACATGAAATGCCCAACGGAGATTGCCATTGATGATCGACGTGAAGCGGAGCTTGCAAAAAATGGCTT
Organism: uncultured Nitrosomonas sp.; assembly: GCA_964421895.1. Classification (GTDB taxonomy): domain Bacteria; phylum Pseudomonadota; class Gammaproteobacteria; order Burkholderiales; family Nitrosomonadaceae; genus Nitrosomonas. Next base: position 31,967 of record CAYQZF010000002.1, read on the forward strand.
TATGCCATTGTTACATAAAAAGAACTCTGATTTTGCAGCGTTTATTGGTGCTCAATCGTTGCAAAAACCCTTTGAATATGATGATCCGGATGCAACAGCGAATGCAAATTTATCGGCCAGGCTGCCTTATTTGTTTGCGATTTGCCGTTTTGCGCATTATCTCAAATGTATTGTGAGAGATAAGATCGGTTCCTTTAAGGAACGGGAAGACATGCAGAAATGGTTGCAAAAATGGATTAATAACTATGTCGAAGCCAATCCTGCGACAGCGAGCGAGATTGATAAGGCTAAGCGTCCTCTGGCGAAGGCGGAAGTAGTGGTTGAAGAAGTGGAGGGAAATCCTGGTTATTATACTTCCAAGTTTTACCTGAGACCGCATTACCAATTGGAGGGATTAACGGTTTCTTTGCGATTAGTTTCAAGATTGCCTTCGGAGAAGAAATAACGTTTGTTTAATTTTAGATGGCTCGTACTGAGTTTTCGGAGCACGAAGTGGAGTATATGTTGAGCGTTGTTTTTTAAATTAACCCAAGTAAATCAAGGAGAAGAAAAATGGCTACAAATACCTATTTGCACTGCGATCCTATTAAAGGCGAGTCGACAGATGAAGATCATAAGGATTGGATTGAAGTATTCAGTTTCAATCATGGATTGAGTCAACCCATGTCAGGCGCTAGCGGCACCGGAGGTCGTAGTTCAGCTCGTGCTGATTTTGGCCCTTTTGTCGTTACCAAAAGTATTGACAACGCGAGTGTGGATCTCAATGTGTACTGTGCCAATGGGACTCATATAGCCAAAGTAGAACTGGAAGTGTGTCAGGAATCCGGCGAAAGAGTGTGCTATTTAAAGTATGAATTAGAAAATGCAATGATCCAGTCTATTTCAGTGGGCGGCGGCGGTTCCGACCGTCCCCATGAAACTGTAACTTTCGTGTATGACAAGATATCTTGGACTTACACGCCGGTTAGTAATGATGGCAAACCTGGTACGGCAGTAGGTCCCAAAAAATGGAATTTAGAAACAAATAAAGCTGAATAAGTAATAGATGATTATTAACTGATTGGTGATGGAAGTGTTAATTCAGAAAGAATGAAAGGGGATACCCTAATGTATTAGCACTTCCTAAGTTAAACTCAATTAAATGGGTAATGACAGCATGACACCTGAAGATTACTTGAAGTTGGGTAATTTAGATGAGGCGTTGCGATTGTTGCAGGATCGAATTAAAAAGCAACCTTCAAATACCAATGATAGGGTTTTTTTATTTCAATTGCTGTCGGTAATGGGGCAATGGGATAGAGCGTTAACGCAATTAGCTGTCGTAAAGGAACTTGATGACAGTTCAATTGCAATGGTACTGATGTACCGTCAGGTTATTGCTTGTGAAAAAATCAGGGAGCGAGTTTTTCTTGGGCAAGAAGAGCCGACTGTAGTTGGACAGCCTAAGCAGTGGATTGCATTAATGATTCAAGCATTGCGATTGGCCGCAGAAGAGCAATATGAACATTCCCAGGTGCTTCGTATGCAAGCATTCGAGGAAGCCCCGAGTGTCAGCGGAACTCTAGACGATGAATCGTTTGAATGGCTCGCCGATAGCGATGCACGAATTGGTCCAATCATGGAGGCGATTATTGATGGCCGTTATATATGGACGAGTTGGGAAAATTTACAATCGGTTGTTATTGAGGCGCCTATCGATTTACGCGATGTAATATGGCTTCCTGTACACTTTGAGTGGAAGAATGGCGGAGAAAATTATGGCTTGATGCCGGCCCGTTATCCGCGATCCTACCAAATGGATCCGCAATTAGCGTTATCGCGCAAAACCGTCTGGCAAGAGCTATTGCATGATATCCCTATTGGATACGGACAAAAAATGCTGTTAACCGATCGATCTGAATATCCCCTGATGGAAGCTCGGTCAATCACCATCAACACTGCTCCAAATAATGCTGAGGGGTGATATTTTGGTTACTTTTTCAAAAGCTCTGTTTCAGCCATCATTACTGGATCGGCTGACCAATGAAGACCCAGTGAATCAGTTGCTAAATGAAGTAAGACAGAACATTAGGCAAGCTCAGCAAGATCTAAATCAATTAGCCAGTAATCAGGAGGTGTTAAGCGCTGAAAAACAACGAGAGCAGTATTATCAATTGCACCAGCACTTGATGGGGCTGCAAGCGCAATATAACACGCTAAGTGCTTCTGTCAGCGCCAAGCATGATATTAAGTCATGCGTGAAACGCGATCTTGAATGGTTGTTCAATGCCATTCAATATGCCCCTAACCATGAACTTGATGAATTGCCTGAAACAGCACGGTCGGTTATTAATTTCGGCATACCCGACTTTTCAGGAAAAACTGTTTCGGGATTGGACATGGTGCAGTTAGAGCGGTTATTGTTGCAGGCCATCATTGACTTTGAACCGCGGATCATCAGAAAAACGTTAACGGTCAAAGTAATTGCTGATAAGAATAAAAAAGAGCATAACTTTTTTGTTTTTGAGATCGAAGGGGAGATATGTGCGAAACCGTTACCCTTACATTTGCATTTGCGAACCGAGCTTGAATTGGAAAGTAGTCAAGTGACTATTTATGATATGCATTAATTGAGTAAAAAATGACACCGCGCTTACTTGATTATTACGAGAAAGAATTGAGATTCATCCGTGAGATGGGATTTGAATTCGCTAAGCGCTATCCCAAAATTGCCGCCAATCTTGATTTGGCAAGCACAGAGTGCAGTGATCCTTACGTTGAGCGGTTGTTAGAAGGTTTTGCATTTCTGACAGCCCGCATTCAACTGAAAATGGATGCGGAATTTCCCCGTTTTACCCAACATTTGCTGGAAATCGTTTATCCACATTATCTTGCACCTTTGCCATCGATGATGATTGTGCAAATTAATCCCGATTATAAAGGGGGAATTGCTGAAGAAGGCTTTACACTGCGGCGAGGAGCCAAGATTTTCAGTAAATCTGTAGGAGGAGGACGGAGCCGCTGCGAGTTTCAACTTGCACACGAAGTCAATGTTTCGCCAATTCGAGTCAAAGAAGCTGCTTATTTACCGCTTGGGCAAGTACCCAATTATTCTGATTTAAATGCTAAGAAAATAAAGTCAGGTTTCAGAATAAAACTACAAACGATTGCAAATTATCGTTTTAATCAGTTGCCGCTCGATCAATTGACATTTTTTCTGCATGGCACAGGCAGTCTGGCGGTACAACTGTATGAATTGATCATGGGGCATAGCATATCAGTTGTCATCCGTAATCCAGCAAATCAGCAAAGTCATATTTTTGATCGATCGATACTGCGATCTGTAGGATTTGATCAGGAAGATTCTCTATTACCTGCAACGCCACAAACTTTCCAAGGCTATCGTTTGCTGCAAGAGTATTTTGCCTTACCTGAACGTTTCTTGTTTTTTCAATTGAATCACTTTAATTCAGCCATCCAGCAGTGCGATACTGAAGAAATTGAAATCTTGATTTTGCTTGATGCCCCTCAAGATAAGCTGGAACATGTGATTCAGGCAGAGAACTTTAAATTAAATTGCGCGCCGGCGATCAATTTGTTTGAAAAACAAGCAGATCGCATTCATTTGAAACAGCACAATGCGGAGCATCATCTGGTTGTGGATAAAACCAAACCCAATGATTTTGAGGTTTTTAGCATTCTCGAAGTTATCGGAATTGGAAGTGATATGCAATCAGAACAGGAATTCCGTCCTTTTTATTCCAATTATCATGAGCAACAGGGAAATACCAACGCCTTTGCTTATTACACGCTCAGACGCCAACCTACCTTGTTTCCGGTTAATACCAGTTCAACTCTTTTGAAAACTGAGTATAACGGTAGCGAAATCTATTTATCTTTGGTGGATTCAGGCGAGATGCCTTTCGATAGTGAAATGAAACAACTTGGTGTTCGAGCGCTTTGTACCAATCGTGACTTACCGAAGCTTTTACTAGTGGATGGAAATAAATCTGACTTTAGTTGGGAAGTCAGCGCACCGATCGATAGCATCTCTTGTTTAGTGGGCCCTACCGACCCAAAGCCATCAGCTACTGAGAGCAGTTACGCTTGGCGCTTGATCAATCATTTGTCATTAAATTATCTAAGTTTAGTCAACGATGATCATCAGCAAGGTGCCAAGGCATTGCGCGATATGTTAGCGCTGTATGCGGATTACGCCGAGCATGCGATAGCCAAGCAAATTGAAGGGTTGCAGTCGATTCAATGCCGTCCGGTGACTTGCCGGGTACCGATTAAAGGACCTATTACTTTCGGGCGCGGAGTGGAAATTACGGTGACATTCGATGAAATAGCTTTTGCCGGAGGTAGCAGCTTTCTGATGGGCGCTGTTTTAGATCGTTTTTTTTGCAAATATGCATCAATTAATAGTTTCACACAGGTCAAAATTTCAACGAAAGAACGTGGTGAGATAATGCGATGGCCAATCAGATCAGGAACCAGGGCCATACTGTAACGGTGCTGAATAATTTTCAGCACGAGCCCTACAAATATGATTTTTATCAATTCATGCGCTTAATTGAGTGCATGTACCCTGACAAACAACGATTTGGTTACTCGGTGAAGCCCAGTGATGATGCTATTCGCATAGGGCAATTGCCTTCGATGCAATTTGCTCCCGGAGCGCTTGCAACGTTTGAAATGAATGCTGATTATCCGGCAGTATTAAAGGTATTTTTCTTTGGTTTATTTGGTCCTAATGGTCCTTTACCCATCCACCTCACCGAATTTGCCAGACATCGGATGAATATTGCTCGAGATCCGACATTTGCGGAATTTGCCGATCTTTTTCATCACCGTTTATTAAGCCTTTTTTATCGTTCATGGGCAGATAAAGAGCCTACTACCCAGCTTGACCGCCCCCACAATGACCGCTTCAGCATTTACGTAGGATCATTGCTGGGAATCGCAGAGCGTTCGCAACAGCAACGCGATGGCGTCTGCGATCATACGAAGTTCCATTTTGCTGCACATCTGGGCTGTCAAACAAAGCATGCGGATGGCTTGATTGCGGTACTGCGCAGCTACTTCCAAGTACCCATCGCAATGGAGGAATTTGTAGGTGAATGGCTCACGATACCTAAAGATGGTTTGTGCTATCTGAATGCTGACCAGCAAACGGGGCAACTGGGGAGGTCTGCAACGATTGGATTGCACAGTTGGCAATGCATGCACAAATTTCGCATAATTGCTGGGCCACTCAATTTGCAACAGTTTGAATCGTTCTTGCCAAATGGTAAAAAAATAACCGCATTTTCTGATTTGATTAAAAATTACATCGGCTTTGAGTTTAAATGGGATTTAAATCTTGTTCTGAAGAAAAACGAAGTGCCGGCCATACGACTCGGTAGATATGGCTGGTTAGGGTGGAACAGTTGGCTGTCGGCAAGAAGCAGAAATGATGATGCCAAAGATATGTTTATCGACTTGGAGAGAAATTGATGACAGAAATTAGCCGCACAGCGCTATTCGGAAAGTTGAACAATCTGGCGTACAAAGGCATAGAAAGCGCAACCGTTTTTTGCAAAATGCGTAGCAATCCCTATGTTGAGCTTGTGCATTGGCTGCATCAAATTTTGCAATTACCTGATTCCGACCTACACCGCATTATCAAAAAATTTGAATTGAATCCATCGCGTTTAGCACAGGATTTTGTGGGATTACTGGATCGTTTACCTGCTGGAGCCTCAAGTCTGTCGGATTTTTCTATTGATGTTGAAGAGTCAATAGAAAAGGGATGGTTGTATGCTAGCCTCAAATATACCAATAATCAGATACGATCTGGTCACTTGTTGGTAGGTATTATAAAAACACCCGCACTACGCAACAAATTGCTAATGATTTCGCAAGAATTCAAGAAAATCAATACCGATATGCTGACCGATGAGTTAAACACTATCGTTCAAGGATCGCCGGAAGATCAAATGATTGCAACCGATGGCAGTCAATTGGCAGGCAATGCATCTCCTGGCGAGTACTCGGGTGCCATGCCATCTGCGCCAATGGGAAAACAAAAAGCACTGCAGCAATTTTCAGTTGATTTGACGGAAGCGGCGCGTCAAGGAAAAATTGATCCAATTGTCGGTCGAGACAATGAAATTCGCCAACTGATTGATATCTTGATGCGCCGCCGCCAGAACAATCCTATTCTGACAGGCGAGGCGGGGGTTGGTAAAACCGCCGTGGCTGAAGGATTCGCTCTAAAAATTGCAGCAGGCGATGTGCCGCCACCCTTGCAAGGGGTAAGCATCAGAACATTGGATTTGGGGTTGCTACAAGCGGGTGCCAGCATGAAGGGCGAATTTGAAAATCGCCTACGCCAAGTGATTGATGAAGTGCAAGCTTCAGAAAAACCCATCATTCTTTTTATCGATGAAGCGCATACCTTGATTGGTGCGGGTGGCTCGGCAGGAACAGGGGACGCGGCGAATCTGCTTAAACCGGCATTGGCGCGTGGAAACTTGCGTACAATCGCTGCTACGACTTGGTCTGAATATAAAAAATATTTTGAAAAGGATCCGGCACTCACTCGGCGTTTCCAAGTTGTAAAAGTGGATGAGCCACATGAAGAAAAAGCCATTCAAATGATACGCTGCCTCGCAAATGTGATGGAAAAGCATCATAAAGTATTACTTCTTGATGAAGCCCTTGAAGATGCGGTCAAATTATCTCATCGCTACATTCCCGACCGGCAGCTTCCTGATAAATGTGTCAGTGTATTGGATACCGCTTGTGCCCGCGTTGCCATCAGTCAATCTGCGGTTCCGCCTGAAATAGAGGATAGCCGTCGCAAGATTGATGCACTTAAAACAGAAATTAATATAATCGAACGGGAACGAACTGTTGGTGTGGAAGTTAAGGATAGAAAGCAAGTTGTTGATGCCAAATTGGCTGAAGAAACACAGCGAATGAAACAACTTGAGCAGCGATGGTCGGAGGAAAAACAATTGGTTGACCAGATTTTGGAGTTGCGCGCTCAATTGCATAATCAGCAATCGACAGCGGATTTGCAATCCGGTAATGAAACACCCGACTCTCATTCTGATCCCGAAGCACTGAACAAATTAAAATTACTGCAGCAGCAGCTTATCGAGTTGCAAGGTGAACAACCATTGATGTTTCCGACGGTGGATAGCCAAGCTGTGGCGTCCGTAATTGCTGGTTGGACGGGAATTCCCGTCGGGCGTATGGTTAAAAACGAAATTGAAGCTGTGCTCAATTTAGGCAGCACACTGAGCAAGCGCGTAATTGGACAGCGTCATGCATTGGATATGATCGCCAGGCGCGTACAAACTTCACGGGCCAATTTGGACAATCCAGGCAAGCCTATTGGAGTTTTTATGCTATGTGGGCCTTCCGGTGTCGGTAAAACTGAAACTGGTTTGGCCCTGGCTGAGGCACTTTATGGTGGTGAAGAAAACATAATTACCATCAATATGAGTGAATACCAGGAAGCGCATGCGGTATCTACCTTGAAAGGATCTCCTCCGGGGTATGTTGGTTACGGTGAAGGTGGAATTTTAACCGAAGCGGTAAGACGTAGACCTTATAGCGTGATTTTGCTGGATGAAGTCGAGAAAGCCCACCCTGATGTACATGAAATTTTCTTTCAGGTATTCGATAAAGGCTGGATGGAAGATGCTGAAGGTCGATTCATCGATTTTAAGAATACCATTATCCTTCTAACTTCGAATGTCGGTACGGATTTAATCATGAATCTATGCAAGGATCCCGAGTTGATGCCGGATGCAGAAGGAATTGCCAAGGCTCTGCGTGAGCCGCTGTTAAAGGTTTTCCCTGCGGCATTATTGGGTAGACTGGTGACAATACCTTATTATCCGATCAGTGATGGCATGCTCAAAGCTATTATCACGTTGCAATTAAGTAGAATCGAGAAACGAATTAAGACCAACCATCACATTCCATTTAACTATGATGACGCGGTGGTGCAATTAATTGCAGAGCGATGCAATGAATTGGAAAGTGGTGCTCGTGTGGTTGATTCTATTTTGACTAATACCGTGTTGCCCGCTATCAGTCAGCAATTTTTGACTAAAATGATGACGGGAGAAACGATTTCTGCGGTTAATCTCAGTGCACAGAATGGTGAATTTAGTTATCAATTCGGATAAATCTTTACTCATTGAAAAGCTGAAAAACGATGCCCACAACACAACAAAACCGTGAAATTGAAATCATCACCCCACTGGGTTCTGATGTTCTGCTAATGCGGGAAATGACTGTTACTGAGGAATTGGGGCGATTATTCTCAATTAATGTCGAGCTTGGCAGCACAGAAGATATCAAATTTGAAGATTTACTTGGTCAGAATGTATCTATCCGCTTTAATATTCTGAAAAACAAACGGTATTTTAATGGCTATGTAAGCAGTATTTCCCAAGGTGTCAGTGAAGGGCGCTATGCGAAATATTTTGCGACGATACACCCCTGGTTATGGTTCTTGACTCGTACTGCTGATTGCCGAATTTTTCAGAACAAAACAGTGCCAGATATCATCAAAGATGTACTGCGGGAACAAGGTTATTCCGATATTGAAGATCGATTAAAAGGCAATTATCGCACCTGGGATTATTGTGTTCAGTACCGAGAGACTGATTTCAATTTTATCAGCCGCCTCATGGAGCAAGAAGGTATTTATTATTTCTTTAAACATGAACAAGGTAAACATACCTTTTGCTTGGCAAATGACATGGCATCTCATGAAAAAATGCCGGACTGTTACAAAATTTCTTATTACCCGCCAGATCAGGCTGTGGTCAGAGAGGGAGAGTGCATCTCCGGGTGGAATATCACCAGGCAATTGCAAACTGGCACTTATTGTCTGAATGACTATGATTTTGAACATCCTAAGTCGGACTTACATGTCAATTCCAATATCATCCGCGATCATGATAGAGCCAGTTTTGAAGTTTATGATTATCCAGGTGAATACGTTAAAAATGATGAAGGTAATGATTCTGTCAAAATCCGTATTCAAGAGTTGCAAAGCCAATATGAACGCATGCAGGGCAATGGCAATGTGCGTGGGTTGATATGTGGTGGCCTATTTAAATTAGATCTGTTTCCACGTGCTGATCAGAATCGTGAGTATTTGGTCACTTCAGTAACACATAATGTGCGAATTGATAGTTTCGATTCCACTACTGATAGTGGAAGCCATTACAGTAATCATTTTACTGTTGTCGAAAGTAGTACACCTTTTCGAACCTCTCGATTGACCCTCAAACCTTTTGTACAAGGACCTCAGACAGCCGTCGTCGTTGGTCCATCGGGTGAGGAAATCCATACCGACAAATACGGGCGAGTCAAAGTACAGTTTCATTGGGATCGTTTGGGTAAGAAAAATGAAAATAGCTCGTGCTGGGTTCGCGTTTCTCATCCTTGGGCCGGAAAAAACTGGGGTATGGTGGCTATTCCACGCATTGGTCAGGAAGTCATTGTCGATTTTCTCGAAGGTGATCCCGATCAGCCTATTATCACAGGCCGGGTGTACAACGCTGAACAGATGCCACCGTATGAATTACCGGCAAATAAAACCCAGACTGGCATACTTACTCGCTCAAGCAAAGAGGGTAGTGCTGCCAACGCCAATGAACTGCGATTTGAGGATAAAAAAGGCTCTGAGCAAGTTTATCTGCACGCCGAAAAGAATCAAGATATCGAAGTAGAAAATGATGAAACCCATTGGGTTGGGCATGATCGTAAGAAAACGATCGATAATGATGAAACCACGCTGGTTAAACATGACCGTACCGAAACGGTAGGTAACAACGAAACCATAACCATCGGCGTCAACCGCACTGAAATGGTTGGTTCGAATGAAAGTATCACCATAGGTTCAAACAGAACCAAAACTGTCGGCGCCAGCGAGACGGCATCTGTTGCGATGCAGCGGACTCACTTAGTAGGCATTAATGAAACCATCGGTGTCGGCGGTGCGCAGGAAATCGGTATCGGTGCATTTCAGGCGGTCGCCGTGGGTGCATATCAAACAATTAATGTAGGAGCCTATCAGAGCACGAATGTAGGTGCTAATCAAAGTAATGATATTGGGGTGAATCAATCTACAAAAGTGGGTGCGAATCAATCCATGGACGTTGGCGCCAATCAATCCTTTACAGTTGGTGGAAACCAGAGTGAATCAGTTACAGGCAATGCTTCCAAAAGCGTCAAAGGCAATGACTCATTAGGGGTAGATGGCAATCGCAGCGCCGATGTGAAAGGCGATGACGCTGCCAAGATCGGAAAAAATCTGGTAATCGACGCCGGTGATTCGATCACCATCAAAACAGGCGATGCCAGTATCAGCATGAAGAAGGACGGCACGATTGTGATCAAAGGCAAGGACATCACGATAAACGGTTCCGGCAAAATCAATGCGAAAGCAGACAGCGATATCGTGATGAAAGGCAGCAAGATTCTTCAGAATTAGCAAGGAGAAACACAAATGAGTAACCAGGACATGCTCGAGACTGATGCTGAAGTGGTACTTCAACAGGAATTGGAAAATGACATTTTACGTCCACTTATCGACCGAGACGTGACACCTGCCTCGAAGAAATTACCCAGTAATGATCAACAGGTGGGTGTAATGGTCGGGGAATTAATTGCCATGACTGAGGAAGGGCGTGTGCCAATGGTGTGTTATCCAGATCAGAGCGGAACTGCTGCAATTGCTGCACGTTCGACGATTGATCTGCAAGGCAAGCACATCGGACAACAAGTAGTGCTGATGTTTGAAGGCAATGACCCTGAGAAACCTATCATTATGGGGGTTTTGCAAGGAAAAGAGGGTTGGTCACTAGATAACCAACCCAATCAAGTTGAAGTTGATGCTGATGGCGAACGCATGATCGTCAGCGCCAAGGAACAATTAGTGCTGCGCTGCGGCAAAGCGAGCATTACCTTGACTAAGGCAGGTAAGGTACTGATCAAAGGTAACTATGTGCTGAGCCGCTCCAGCGGTGTAAATCGCATCAAGGGTGGTTCAGTGCAGCTAAATTGATTTTTGAATTTTTAAAATATAATGCCTGAGATAAGCCGATTTCTTGGAATAATTATACGCATGTACTTTCAGGAGCATAGTCCAGTCGCACTTTCAGGCGGAATATGGACAATATGAAATTACGGGAGATATCGAAACGGGTGTCGTTACAGGAAAATTCCCAAGCAGAGCATTAAATGCAGTACTTGAATGGCATGTATTGCATCAAGATGAACTCATGGCGAATTGGAAGGCAGCAATGGAGAGAAAAGCATTATCAAAAATTGAACTCTTGGAGTGAAAATAATGTTTACGCATGTTACACAGGCGAAATATATCAATGAATACAAGATATGGTTATCTTTCAATGGTGGTGCCGAAGGTGAAATTGATCTCGCTTCTGAGTTATATGGTGAAATTTTTGAGCCTTTGAAAGACAAAGAATTCTTTAAATCTTTTATCCTGGAAGGTCATACATTGACTTGGAGTAACGGCGCTGATTTTGCTCCGGAGTTTTTGCGGGATCATATTATGTGCTATGACTCTGTCGGGTCTCGCCAATTTAGCTGAATCCGAGGGAGAGTAAGTTGTTTTTTACTTTTTAAAACACTAATCAGCAGTCATAAACATGGAACTCATCAACGCAACCAATATGCAAGCAGGCTACACAATGGGAATGGAACCATCAGGGCGGGAATTGTTGGTTGTCGTGGTGAAAGGCACATTTCATTTGCCAAAGTCTGGCGAAGAAGCGAGATTGCATGAACAGCAAGTGCCATTGATCATGGCTGATACTTTTACGGGGGAGCCCGGTTTTTCCGCGCCGTACTACGAAGTCGACTTTGCACCGCGTAAATTGAAATGTGACATCTTACTGCAAGGTAGCGCTTATGCACCGGACGGGCGGCCGATTCCTCGCGTACCGGTGGGGTTGCGTATCGGTCAGTGGCAAAAAACCTTTGCGGTGTGTGGCAAACGGCATTGGGAATATGGTTTGGCGGGGGTGAATGCTACCGAACCAGAGCCTTTTAGTGTACAACCGTTTTCTTACGATGTTGCTTTCGGCGGTATCGATAATTTTCCGGATGACCCAGCGAAGCATACGGCTTTCATGTATAACCCAATCGGTAAAGGTTTCCATAAAAACATCAAGAAAGAATGGATCGACGGCGCACCCATGCCGAATACCGAAGTGCTGGATCAACCAGTTGAAAAACCGGATGACGATTATGTGCCGATGGCGTTGGGGCCGGTTGGCCGTGGCTGGGCATCGCGATTGCCATATGCGGGTACCTATGATCAGAACTGGATCGACAATACTTTTCCCTTTCTGCCATTAGATTTTAAAGATGAATACTATCAAGCTGCGCCATTGGATCAACAGGTTTCTTATCTTCGTGGTGGAGAAGAGGTAGTGCTGGTCAACCTGACGCCGCAAGGGCGAACCGGGTTTGTAATGCCAATGATTGAAGTGCCCGTCGTCTTTTTCCCCAGAAAAGGCGAACACCATGAAATGCAAGCGCAGATGGATACTTTGGTGATTGAACCGGACAAGAATCTGTTTACAATGACTTGGCGCGCTTGTCTGCCGCTCAAGAAAAATATGTTTGAGATCCCGCAAGTGCTGGTGGGCAAAATGTCCCGTGGCTGGTGGCGGGCGCGTGAACTGGGTAAAACCTATTATCCTTCGCTGCAACATCTGGCGCAATCGAAGAAAAATGAAACCGCGGAAGATGCTTCATGAGCGGTTTCCCCTTAGCCATCACAGCAACTGGCATGGTCACTGGAGTCGGTTTGAGCGCCCCGGCTTCCTGTGCAGCGATCCGCTGCGCCATCGACAATTTCCAGGAAACCCGCTTCATGGACAGCGGTGGGGAATGGATCATGGGGTGCGAGGTGCCGCTGGAGCAACCGTGGCGGGGAAGAACTAAGCTCATCAAAATGGCCGCTGCGGCAATTCAGGAATGTCTCTCGAATAGTCAACAGATTGAACCGCAATCCATTCCGTTGTTGCTCTGCCTGTCGGAAAAAGAACGCCCCGGACGGGTGTTTGAGGATGACAATCAATTCTTTCTCGATGTGCAGGACGAATTAAAACTGCAATTTCACCCCAGATCCCGCGTCATTGTGCATGGTCATGTCGGGGTCGCCGTGGCGCTTAAACATGCACGGGAATTGATCCAGGAATTGAATCTCCCGCAAGTGTTGATCGCCGCAACCGATAGCTTGCTGGTCGGATCAACGCTCGCGTATTTTGAAGAAAAAGAACGCTTGCTAAGCAGCCAAAACTCCAATGGCTTCATACCCGGTGAAGGCGCGGCAGCTTTACTGGTAACGCCGGTAACAGCTAATCAGGGCAATCTATTGATTTTAACCGGACAGGGGTTTGGGATTGAACCGGCGCCGATTGATTCGGAAGAACCGTTACGGGCGGAGGGGTTGACAGCGGCGATTCGAGAATCTTTGGAGGATGCAGGTTGTGAAATGAGTGATTTAGAGTTTCGCATCACCGATATTTCTGGGGATCAGTATTATTTTAAGGAAGCGAGTTTGGCTTTGTTACGAACCCTGCATAAACCTAAGGAAGAGTTCGATATTTGGCATCCAGCGGATTGCACTGGAGAGACAGGTGCTGTGATGGGGCTGGTAATGATTACAGTACTAAAAGCAGCTTGTGAGAAAGCCTATACCAAGGGCCATCGTATCTTGGCACATCTAGGAAATGAGGATGGTAAGCGGTCTTCGATGATATTCATTTGGCGTGCTAATAGGGGAATTAGTAATGGCCAATGAAGTTTATGCCAATGGCAGGGAAATTGCCTGTAAAGCAGGATCAGGAAAAACAATAGCCGCATTTCCTGACGTTTGTTTTACTCCTCCGGAAAATCCTGCGACACCTCCTGGTGTACCTGTGCCGTATCCAAATAATGGTCTTGACTCTGATACAACTGAAGGAACTAAGAATGTAAAAATTAGTGGCAAGGAGGTTATGTTAAAACATATTTCCTTTTTTAAAACTTTGACAGGAGATGAAGCTGGTTGTGCAGCGAAAAAAGGGGTAATCACAAGTACAAATAAAGGGGAAATTTATTTCGAGGCTTGGTCAATGGATGTGAAGTTTGAGGGAGAAAATGTTGATAGGCATTTAGACTTAACTACTAGTAATCATGCTTGCGATCCTGGTGATGCTCCACCTTGGGTTTTTATCGCAAATCAAGCATTCTCGCCTGGTGGAGTTTGCGACGGAGTTGACGAAGAACTTAGATTAGTCCCTAAAAAACCTGGTTGCCCATCTAAAAATGGGAGCCATCAAACTCCTCATCATTTAATACCGGGAAGGTGTACTAAAGGTTTAGGAGCGGTATATGATAAAGCACCATGTATATGTACATTTGGTAAAAATCAACACACTGGAAGTCATAAAGCGTGCCACAGAATATTTGATCCTGTAGAACGATTTCATGCGGAACAGATACCTCCGCTACCATTCGATTATGCTACTGCTCGTGCTGCAGCTGCCGAATCTGCGGGGGGTGCAATGAATCCTCCAAGAGAGTTAAACGAGAAGGAACAGAAATGTGTAAGCGCGCAATTAGATGCATATTATAAACATGACCCAGATGGACCAAAACTTAATGATAGTACGGAACTAAATGCATCTGGTGCAAGTGGTAAAGTAAATGAAAACTATGATTCTTTTGCATCTGCAATGAAAACAATTGGATATTAGAATTTAAAAAATATTTTTTATTATGAATAATCAAAAGAAAAATACTCGTATTTATTTTACAACTGTAGTTGCATTATCAAATGATATGGCAGTATTTGGTGGTCATATGGTTGCAGAAGAGGATGATCCTTCATTTACACGTCTAGTAATGTATAAAAATGGTAATTGGGGAGTGCTGGGAGACATTCATGACATAATTTACTCTCTAATAAAGCAGCCGAATCCAAGTGGAGGCAAGCCGTATCTATGTGCTCTTGGAAGAGATGGATTTTTTAGACAATATGTTTCTGGTGCGCATCCGATTGATCTGCCTATTCCCAAAAGAGATGTTACATATTTAGAAAATATTAGATTCATTGGTAGTCATTTGTACGTGTGTGGAGGTCAGAATCAGCTTTTTATTTTAGATGAGCAGATTTGGAAAAATTTTGATTATGGGATTTATTCAATTTTTAAAGGAAAGCTTGAAAAATCTCTGTTATCAATTGATGGGTATGCAGATAACGATATTTATGCTGTCGGTCAAAAGGGTGCAACTTACCATTGGGATGGTCGTTTATGGTTAGTTGAAGATATTCCTACCAATCTATCACTGAATTGTGTCAGATGTATGTCTAATGGAAATGTTTTTATTTGCGGGGATGGAGGTTCATTATTTGTAAGGAATATTCAAGGACACTGGATTGATCTATCAAATCCAGAAATTACTACACGTTCACTTTGGGATATGACTGAATATGAAGGATTCTGCTATATCGCAGCAGAGAATAAGCTATTAAGAACTGATGGTAAAAAAATAGATGAAATTAATGTTCCATTAGATGATGAGTTTTATTTTTATTCACTTGATGCATTTGAAAAAAGTTTATGGGTTGTCGGTAGTGAGAGAATTTACCAATTCAATGGTGCTGATTGGAAAGTATTAATTTGTCCAGATAATGAATGAATCATCTTCGTGTACTGTGCAAAATCAAAGGGGTCAGACTCGATTGTTTATTCAATCATCCAGATCGACTTGAAGTTCTATAAACCCGTAACCGTAAGGTGGTTTCGAGCAAGCAAACCACCATAACCAACAATCGTTCAATTGTTTGCAAACCATCATGATTGTGTGTTGTATTGATTGGCGGATTGTCGTTATGCTCTGAATCTGGCCTACGCAATTTGATAATTATCCGTTTTGCGGGTGCTATAAGTTTTTCACAAAATAATGTGTTAAAAGTCACAGCATTAATTTACTTAAGTTTGTATTCTGTAAGCCTGTAAATACTTCTAACAAATAGGAGAGGGAGGGGATAGCCCCCCAATGCCTTTAATTATTTGTAATGAAGGCATTTATTTTGCCATTTGTTGAACTGTATTCCACTGGAGGGCCTGCCATGACACGACTTCAAGAATGTCCTGCCATCAAGACGTTGAATGAAATACTAGGTGTTTTTCCTGGTCTGCGTCGTGATAGGCTGGTTGACGTGCGGCCAGCTACGCGCCACACTTCGGGCTTGGCGATTGATATTTTCTTCAATTCACATGTACCACGTGACAAAGCGCGTGGGCTCGAGCTCATCGATGTTTTTGTAAAGCATCACAAGGCGATGCAGTGGTCAGATCTCATCTTCACCAGCTTCCACATCGGCGGTGGCGTGGGCGGGTATATGGGCGACGGCCATACAAAGTTTTCATGGACTGGGGGAGGACACGATGATCACATACATCTTGATTGGGTCGATCTTAATCTCATCACAGGTCCTAAAGGGAGCGAAGCTTACATAGACAATCCGTATGTGTGGTCAGAGGTGGCGAAACGAACCGAATGGCGAGGGGCACTTGAAGCCGATTTGCGTGCGCTGGCATCACGCTGGGCAGCGGGTGCACCGCCGACTGCACAGCCAATGCCGCAGTGGCTTACAGGTTGGTGGAGGGTCGTGCAAGATGGTGAAACCTGCTATTATTATATTGATGCTGCCGGTAGCGTGGTCTGGACATATCAACGGCCTTTTCATCAGAGCAGCACGGTGACTGATCAACGCAATTGTGGTACTTGTACTGTATCGATGGGAGGAGAGCTTTCGTTGGTATGGAACGAAGTAGGCGGCATGTCTACCGTCGAGGTGTTTCGCAAAATCTCGTCAACTAGCCTGCGAGGCAGTTCGAATCGCAGCGGCCCGCTTGTAATGACTCGGTTATAGAGCCACTTCAATCTGCAGTGCACCGCGCTGGCACACAAGCCAGGGCCTACCATCGTATTTTGCAGGATTACAGGCCACCGCGCTATCGTTTGGCGCTTTCAACCACTTCTTTATCGTGTTCCGTGACAGACTCGTTCGGCGCTGAATCTCATTAATTGACAGATGTTCACGGTAATACATCCGCCGTATCTTTGCATACATAACCATGGTAATCACCTCTTAAATTCTCCCGCCTAAAATAATTTAGGCAAGATACGTGAATTACCTGGTCAGTTTTCAACCGGTACAACTAGGCTTTTAGTGTCAAGTTTCGATCGGTGTCAACAACCTGAGTTCTGCACGCGTTCTGTGTGAAAAATCACAGCATGTTTCGGATACTTAATTGTAAATTGTCACAGTATATTCAGGATTCTGATTAAGAAATTTAGAGTTATCGAGCAATCGATAACTTGTACATTTCATTTTGAAGAAGAAGTACAGCTTCCTGTCAGTTTCCCTTCAATCCTTTTGACTTAAAGGAACACCATTATGGCTACAACCCTTCGCATCGGCTCTCGAGGATTTGATGTCGTCGTATTGCAAGTTCAATTGAATGTCAAGAACCCGCCCAATTTGAAACTGAAAGTGGATGGTTCTTTTGGCCCGAACACACAGGCTGCCGTAATTTCATTCCAGCGCCAGATGGGACTAACTGCCGATGGTATCGCCGGTCCGATGACGCACGCGGCCCTAGCGAAGGGGCTGACACTGAGCACAGCGCATCACAGTGTCACGCATATCGCACAGCCAACTGCTTCGACCTGCTGGGCAGCCAGTACAGCCATGATGACGCATTCCACAGTGGCGGCAGTCATTGCAAAAACGCCAGCCGATATGATTGCTTCTGATGGTGGTCTTCTGAACAGCTCGGGCAGCGATCAAGCCGTCATTACTGGTACACGCTACGGCAATATCCACAACCTACATTGTCATGCGCCAATGAGCTGGTCTGTCTCCGCCTTATACACGGCTCTACGTCAAAGCCCTCTGATGTTTGACATGCTGTGGAAGAGTGCGGAATATGCTCAGGGCAGCGGTTCGCCAGGACATATGATCGTCGTTTCGTCTATCGTGAGTGACAATAATCCGACGGGAAACGGAACATATTTGCTGATTCTCAACCCTTGGCCGCCCAACGTCGGGAAAGTTTCGTGGGTGGAGTATCAACGTTGGATCAATGATGTGCCGACACGCACTTACCGCGTCTTTAATCGCTTAGGTGGATAAACTAAACCGTGCTTCGAAAACAGAAACTGCTCATTTATCAGCTGTACTGAAGCATATAATATTATTGGATCACATGTGATTTTAAGCACAAAGCTCTAACTTCACTTATGTTAACTTTGAATCTGTATCGAGACTGAAATTCATAAACTTCATTTTGTAATTTTGCATTTTCTTTTGAGTTTTTCAGTTTACGTTGAGACTGGTACTACATTTCAAATATAGATTACTAAGAGTATTCCAGAAGTAGCTTTGAGAGGATTGAAAACATGTGCATATTGAATTCGGTTGGTGCTGGTGCAGTTAATGATCAAACAGATGTGAAAACAGTTCAAATTTTGTTGAATATGAATTTAGAAAAATTGGTGCCGCTTAGTCCGCTAATCGAAGATGGGCAGATCGGTAATCAAACTCTAAATGCGATCTATGAATTCCAGCATCGAATTGTAAAAATGTCTAACCCAGATCGCAAAGTGGACCCGAAAGGAAATACTTTAAGGCTGCTTCAAGAAAATATATCAAGTGAATTTACTGAAGATAAGCTCAAAGCAATCATGATTCATGCATCCAAAAGTAATATTGCCAAATATTTTAATGCGTTAAAAATGGCTATGAGCTTTAATGGCATAAATTCTCCGTTAAGAATGGCTCATTTTTTGGCCCAGATTGGACATGAAAGCGGGGATTTAAAATACTCAGAGGAGATTGCAAGTGGTTCAAATTATGAAGGACGTATCGATTTAGGTAATACTGAACCTGGTGATGGGGTTAGATTTAAAGGACGCGGGTTAATTCAACTCACTGGTCGTGCGAACTATGAGGCATACGGTAAAGATCGGAATAAGGATTATGTCTCTGGAAATAACAATCTGTTAATCGCAACGGATTCTTTTCTTGCTGTGGATGTGGCGTGTTGGTTTTGGATAAAGCATCGACTTAATGAGGCCGCAGATTCAGACAATATTGTCAAAATTACGAAGATTATCAACGGAGGAGAAAATGGCCTGGAAGATCGGAAAAAAAGATTAATTCGTGCAAAATTTTTTCTGAAAGCTAGATGATCACAATTTGAAGATTTATGTATAAATTATTCTTATTATTTTTTTTCGTTATCACGAGTACAGCGATAGCAAATGAAATTCCTCAAAAGATTTCAAAGCCAATGTTAGTAAAAACATGTGAACCATGTGATTTATTGATCTCACCTACTTTGCCTGAATTTTCCGTTCGTTTTGAGTATCGTAATGAAGATGATAATTTTCGTTCTGTACAGGCATTGTTAGTATCTGAATCAGGTAAAGATATAGTTAAGCAGCGTCTTGTTGTAGAGAAAATGACTCCTGTATCACAGGATAGCCAATTCTTTTTTGGTGTGTTAGACATAAATTTCGATGGATATAATGATATTTTATTTGCGACCCAACGTGGTGTTGCAAATACTTTTGCAGATTACTGGTTATTCGACCCCAGAAATAAAGAATTTTATCTCTTAGGGAATTATCCTATTTTTTCAATAGATTATGATCATAAGCGTTTAAAGACATATGAACGCGGAGGTTATGGAGGAATGATTTATGAATCAAACGAGTATGTTTTTGTAAAGAACGAGTTAATTAAAATGCGAAATGAAAAACAAGTAGCTACGGCTAAATTTGGTGCATTTAAACGTATAACGAAAGAAAATGTTGATGGTATTATGAAAGTTGTTAAAACAGAAATGATTCAAGAAAGGTGATACCAAATGAACTTGAATCCAACTGCAAAATGATCTTATTGCAGTTGTAATGTGATATTAAGATGATCTCCTACATCATTCAACAGCATGCCGAAGAATCAGCAATCTTGCACAATATTAGATTACAGCAAGTTGTTGCGCCGCATGTGAAACTTCATCATCTGCGCCGCATTGATGATCGAGTTGCTGCCCACCTTGATGGTTTGGCAGTTGCGGGTTCATATGGTTCGAGTGTTTGTGAAGCCGCATTGGAAAGCGCAGGGGTGGGTGAAGTATTTACAGCTGCGATTCGTGCCATTGAAGAAAAAGACGTGCAATGGCTAGATAGATTGTTTGCTCTGGCGATAGCCGTACCAGAGATTCAGTCTGGACTGGCATCTGCTTTTGGTTGGATTTCTGCGCAATATCTCGAAGGAGCTGGAGTTGGTTTGCTTACATCCGAAGATTCTCTTAAGCAACAAATGGGTATTGAAGCTTGTGTTTTACACCGCGTTGATCCAGGTGCAGTGCTTACTTCACTAATTAGCCATCAAGAACCGCAGCTTCGTGGACGTGCGTTGCGCGCAGCAGGTGAATTGGGACGGCGCGATTTGCGCGCTATTTGTGAACAATCATTGGCGGATAAAGATGTGACCTGCCGTTTCTGGGCTGCTTGGTCATCAGTGCTGCTGGGAAATCGCACAAATGCTATAGATGTGCTGAAGCAATATGCTGGTTCATTTAATCCGTTGCAGCAGCCCGCGCTGCAACTGGTTCTCAAAGTCGTAGCCATGACTGAGGCACATGATTTGTTGAAGAGATTGGCAGTGGATGCGGCAAATATGCGGAGTCTGATTGTGGGGGCCGGAATTGCAGGTGATCCTTTTTATGTTCCCTGGTTAATCAAGCAAATGGGGGATCCAAAGCATGCTCGCTTGGCGGGAGAATCGTTTAGTTTCATTACGGGACTTGATTTAGCCTATCTTGATCTTGAACGGGATGCTCCGGAAAGTGTCGATGTGGGGCCTGATGATGATCCAGAAAAAGGTAATGTGCAGATGGATGAGGATGACAATTTACCTTGGCCAGATCCTATTAAAATTCAAACTTGGTGGGACTCTAATGAGGCCAATTTTACGATTGGTATACGTTATTTTATAGGCAAGCCAATCTCTAGCAAACATTATATGCAAGTACTCAAAGATGGATTTCAACGGCAACGTATCGCAGCTGCACAGTATCTAAGTTTACTTAATCTAGGTAGCCAACTGTTTCCTACCAGTGCGCCTGCTTGGCGCCAACAGCGCTGGTTAAGTAAAATGTAATACGTTCCGCAGCCATAAACTATGAATATTACGACTTCGGTAGACAGTTTTGATAAATTAAACTGTTTTCAAGGAGTCGTTGATGAATCAACAAGCACAAAGAGATATTTCTCGTAAATTAAAAGTATTCGAACATGCCGTTGCCTCTGGCAATGTTGCATTCACCTGCAGACATTTTGGAATTTCAAGAGATACTTTTTATCAATGGAAACGGGCTTATGCGGCACGCGGAGAGAAAGGGCTTATCAATAGCAAACCATGCCCTGAGAACCCTAAGCTACGTACTCCTGCCCCCATTGAAGAAAAGATTCTTTACCTGCGCCGCAGCTATCATTTCGGGCAAGTAAGGATTAGTTGGTATTTGGCTCGTTATCACGATATCAAGATATCTTCTGGTGGCGTTTATAGAGTATTGAAGCGCCATGGCCTGAACCGCTTACCAGACCGTCAGCGTAAAAGATCGATCCCGACAATCCGTTATGAAAAACAAGTACCGGGGCATCATGTGCAGGTAGATGTGAAGTTTCTTGATTTTAAAGTTGAAGAAGGTAAGAAAATCCGGCGCTTCCAATATACCGCCATTGATGATGCAACGCGAATTCGCGCTCTGAAAATTTATGAGCGGCATACACAGCAGAATGCGATTGATTTCGTGAATTATGTTATTACTAAATTCCCATTCAGAATCAATACCATTCGAACTGATAACGGTCATGAGTTCCAGGCTAAATTCCACGTTTAATCGAAAAAATGAGATAATTTTTTCAGTCTACCGAAGTTGTTTCCATCACACCATCTATTCATCCAGATCGTACTGTAACTCTTCAATGGATTGGTAAATCTTGTGCCGGAATGCTTGTCCATTATTATCCACCTGGCTTTCCTTGATCTATCGTCCAAGCATGCTCACCCTGATTTTTAGGTTCCGGACCGCTTCTGCTATCGTTAACTCAATACCAGGTTAACCGCATCCAGCTTGAATGCCTTTGTATGTTGTTTCCTCTGTTCCACTTCTTCCTCCAATCAGGACTATTTTCTCTTAAATGGATTGTCCGGCTCTATTGGGCCTACAGGGACGCCCACATTTGCCAAGCATTCAATTGATGATTTTGAGAAGATACGAGATCGCAGCCACGCATCCGGACTCTATACGAGTTGCCTAACTCTGCCCCTGATGGAATTCGCTGAGTAGCCCCTTATTACGTCAACGTGCTCTATGCACTTGGCCTAATTCAGGTTCAACTACTCACGGTCTGACCTATCTTGCCATCATGTCATGATTGCCCGTGCAATCGGTGGAAATTCTTCTCCTTAAACTCGTACTATTACGATATTACCAATACGTTTATTCAGCTGACCCGATCAGGCAGCGGGCACTGCTGAAGTATGGTGGATATGGAATTTAGTTTCCCTGACAAGTAACGTCCAAATAATGCGAGCATTTTTGTTCGCCATGCAACGGCGGCAATGTTCTTATTGCGTCGCACTATGAGTTTGCTCAACCAGTTTTCTCTGGCTTGGGTTTGTTCTCAGCAAAGCGAATAACCGCTCGTGCTCCGTGGATCAGTAAAGTACACAAGTAAGTATCGCCACGTTTCTGATGCTAAGCAACGTCTGTTGCCGCCACTGGATCATTGTTTTGGGACCAGTCCAAACCATGCCGACAGTTGCTTGCCGCGTTCTTGAATTCCGTGGTCTCTTCCACAGTTGCAACAATGGTGCTTGCCGTGATCGGACCAATGCCGGGAATGGCTGTTTGTGGATGGATCGAATACCCCGAGGTATCACAATACCAAATTCAGAGAGCAAGCCGCGCATCTGATTTACCTGCGCGGCTTTTACCGATCGCCAGCGGTTCCTTGTCCGTTGTGCCTGCACTATGCTGATGCGCTTTAACTTAGCTGCCATCAATAAATCCCATTCACAGTCCGGATCAATCGGCAGCGCTCTGAAGATCCTTAACCATTTGCTGCTTAATGACCACGCAGGGAATCTTTTATAGATGTAATTCCAGCTTCCAAATGCCTTAGGCAAGTCTCACCACGGACAGCCAATCCCATTCGATACAACATATCTTCTACTGTCATACGCAGATTGCACTTGTTATCAATCGCACTTGCCCTTACAAGCGGTAATACGAGGTAAAGTATCCATTGAAAGTGTCATTTATAGCGATGGTTGGCGCGGTTACAACGGTTTGGTCAATGTAGGATATTCCAAGCACTTTCGTGTATCGCATGGTGATAATGAATTTGCTCGGGATGGCATTACCATACTAACGGTATTGAGTCGTTTTGGAGTTTTACCAAGCAGCGGCTGGCGAAGTTAACGGTGTGCCGGTTAACTTTGAGTTGCATCTAAAAGAATCAGAATGGCGTTGGAAAAAACAACCTGATGCACTTGCTAATGAACTATGGCAAATCA
>CAYQZF010000003.1:0-35510 GCA_964421895.1 uncultured Nitrosomonas sp.
TTTGGAAGATGACGATTACAAACGTTTGCTGTGCGTGGAAACGACCAATGCGGCGGATGATGTGGTGGAAGTTGCGGCAGGCGGGGAATATCGGCTGGTCGCGAATTATCGAGTCACAACAAACTGACAAGATTTGATTGGATATTGATATCAGCACATGGGTATGACTTTGCTAGATTTACAGCGTTGGACATTGATTGCCGGACCTGCTCTGGCTGTGCTGATTGCGGTTACGATGAATGCCTCCGGCTGGGACACCAAAGCCTGCTGGACCGGTGCTATCGTTGTTTTGTGCGTCGTCTGGTGGATTTTCGAGTCGATTCCGATTCCGGCGACGTCGATTATTCCGTTGGCGGTATTTCCGTTGGCCGGGGTATTGACCAAGGAGGATATCGCGAGGGCGTACGGCGACGATCTGGTGTTGCTGATGCTCGGCGGTTTCATGATTTCAGCGGCACTGGCGCATTCCGGTGCGCATCACCGGCTGGCGGTCGGGTTGATCCGCATTGTTGGTGGGCATAGCAGTCGTCGTATCGTATTCGGTTTTTTATTTGCCTGTGCATTCATCAGTATGTGGATTTCCAATACGGCGACTACACTGATGATGTTGCCGTTGGCGCTGGCGGTGGTCGATCAAAGCAACGACAAAAAGCTGGCCATTCCGCTGTTATTGGCGATCGCTTACGGTAGCAGTATTGGCGGACTGGGTTCGCCGATCGGTACGCCGCCGAATCTGGTGTTCATGCGCGAATACGAAAGTTTTACCGGGATTACCGTGAGCTTCACCCAGTGGATGAGCTGGGGTGTGCCGGTGGTACTGTTGATGGTACCGCTGGCGGGTTTGTGGTTGACTCGGCATTTGCATTTCAAGGGTGAGTTGACGATGCCGCCGGCCGGGCCGTGGCGCGCGGAAGAACGGCGTATGCTGCTGATTTTCGGTTTGACCGTGCTGGCGTGGATCACGCGCAACGAGCCGTTCGGCGGCTGGAGTCTCTGGCTGGATCTGAAAGGGGCGAGCGATGCCAGTGTCGCATTGATTGCCGTGGTGACAATGTTTCTCATCCCGGACGGTCGCGGTGGCAAATTGCTGGATTGGGATACGGCCGTGAGGGTACCGTGGGGTATTTTGATTCTGTTCGCAGGAGGGATTGCGGTTGCGCAAGCGTTTGTCGAAACCGGTTTGTCGAAGGCGATTGGCGAGCAGCTGGCTATTCTGTCCGGTTTGCATCCGTTGATCATCATCGCTTTCGTCGCAATCGTAGTGGTCTTTCTGACCGAAACCACCAGCAATACAGCCACAGCTGTTTTGTTGATGCCGATTCTCGCGCCGGCCGCACAAGCAGCGGGGGTCGATCCGGCGCTGCTGATGCTACCGGCTGCGATGAGCGCCAGTTACGGTTTCATGATGCCGGTCGGCACTGCACCCAATGCCATTGTATTCGGGACAGGTAAGGTGGCCATGATCAGCATGGTGCGTGAAGGACTGGTACTCAACCTTATCGGCGCCGCAGTGATCACGGTGGTATGTTATTGGTTGATTGGTTAATCAAACCGTTGCTCAAATTGTCGTCATATCTTTTCCAATCGAAATAAGGCCCCGGGTCGGTTTTTCGCCCGGGAGCGATGTCGGAATGTCCGGCGATGTGCTGAATGGGGTAGTGATCGCACAAGCATCGGGTCAAAGCGAACAATGCGGCATATTGCGCATCAGTGAACGGTGTGGTGTCGCTGCCTTCGAGTTCGATGCCGATGGAGAAATCGTTGCAGCGTTTACGGTCTTGCCAGTTCGAGACACCGGCGTGCCAGGCGCGGTGGTTGCACGGCACAAACTGAATCAAACTGCCGTCACGGCGGATGAAGAAATGCGCTGAGACTTTCAAACCTTGCAGCAATTGATAATAAGGATGAACCTGTGGGTCGATGCGATTGGTAAACAATTCGATTACGCCATTGCCGCCAAACTCGTTCGGCGGCAGACTGATGTTGTGGATGACCAATAGATTGATGTCCGTGCCCGGCGGGCGTTCGTCGTAATTCGGCGAAGCGATGAATTCGGCGGTATCGAGTAATCCGGTGGCGTCCAAGCGCATGTTAAAATCAACGAAATGGAATAATCACACATGGTAACTGACTGCAACAACACTTGAAAACCGGGAAAACATGAAACTAGGAAAATTCATCACCCTGGAGGGCATCGACGGCGCTGGGAAATCGACGCAACTGGCGTGGATCGTCGAGCTGTTGCAGCAGGCTGGGCTGCAACCGGTGGTGACGCGCGAACCGGGTGGAACAGCATTAGGCGAGCGCTTGCGGGTATTGTTGCTGGACAAATCGATGGCTATGCACGCCGAAACTGAAACGCTGCTGATGTTTGCCGCACGGCGCGAGCATCTGGATAAAGTCATTCTGCCCGCATTGCAACAAGGCCAATGGGTCATCTCCGACCGTTTCACCGACGCCAGTTTTGCCTATCAAGGTGGCGGGCGGGGGTTAGATACCGGTAAGCTGGAAATTTTGGAACATTGGGTGGGTGCCTTGCAGCCGGATTTGACGCTGTATTTCGACGTACCGGTGGAAGTCGGCCAGCAGCGCATCAGTCAAATCAAAGATGCCGATCGCTTTGAACTGGAGCAGGCGAGTTTCTTTCAGCGCGTGCGAAATGCCTACCTCGACCGCGCACGGCAATTTCCTGAGCGTATTCAAATCATCGATAGCAGCCGTTCGCTGACAGAAGTCAAAGCGGCGATCGAGCAAACTATTCAGCGGCTATTACCCCATGCGTGATATTTACCCTTGGCAGCAAGCATTCTGGCAGAAGTTGCTGCACAGCCGCCGATTCTGGGGACATGCGCTACTGCTCAAAGGTAAAAAGGGCATCGGTAAATATGATTTTGCCCGCCGGTTGGCGCAATCTTTGTTGTGCAACGCACCGGCAGCTAACCTGCAAGCGTGCGATCAGTGCGCCAGTTGCGGTTGGTTTGAGCAAAATGGGCATCCGAATTTTTATCAGATTGTGCCGGAAGCATTCACTACCATAGCGGGCGAAACTGCTGAAAAAGAGGAAAGCGACGAGAAATCCGGCGCAACGACCAAGAAAAACGCCAGCCAGCAAATCGGCATCGAACAGATCCGCAAGCTGAACGATTTCGTTTACCTGACCGGGCATCAAGGTGGTTACAAGATTGTCCTGATCTATCCGGCGGAAGCGATGAATACCGCCGCCGCCAACGCATTGCTGAAAAAACTCGAAGAACCGCCGGAAAATGTGCTGTTTATTTTGGTGACGCATCAGGCGCAGCATTTGCTGCCGACCATCCGCAGCCGCTGCCAGCAACTGGCGATGCCGCTGCCGGATGTTGCCGCATCGGCGGCTTGGTTGCGCCTGCAGGGTGTTACCGATCCCGAGGAGTGTCTTGCCGCCGCCAGTTATGCGCCGCTATCCGCGCTATTGTTCGCGCAAGGCGGCGATGCGGCAAATTTTGAGCAATTCGTGCGCCATGTCGCCGATCCCAAACGGCTCGATCCATTATTGCTGGCCGAAACGTTGCAGCAAAACAGCTTGCCGGTGGTCGTCGATTGGCTGCAGAAATGGTGCTATGACTTGATCAGTTATCGCACCACCGGCAAAGTGCGCTATTTTTTGAAGCAACTGCCCGCAATCCAGACATTAAGCAGCCAACTGAATCCGCTTGCGTGCGGGGCATTTTTCCGCGAACTGAACAATAGGCAGAAATTGGCGCATCATCCGTTGAATCCGCGCCTGTTTCTAGAAGATTTGTTCATTGCTTACACCGCGATGACGCAGTAGCGTAATCACTTCCGCTCGAAAGTATCATCCGCTTTTAGAACTTTCAACGCCGCACTGGCGCAGACTTCGTCAAACTCGATGCCCGGTGCGCCGCCGACGCCGATACCACCGACCACTTCACCGCCGATTTTGATCGGAAAACCACCGCCCAGCAGTAAGATGTTGTCGTTCAGGCGCGTCAGACTTTGCAATTCCGGTTTTTGCGCGACCAGCACGGCATATTTGTGCGTTGAATCGCGCAAGCTGTTGGCGGTGTAGGCTTTGCGGCGACTGCTGTCCAGCGTGTGTGGTCCGGCGCCATCGGCTTTCAGTTGCACCTTGAGCAAACCGGCTTGATCGACAATCGCCACACTGACTCTGAAACCATCGTCATGGCATTTTTTGATTGCCGCCATCGCCGCCTGGGTTGATAATTCCAGCGGCAGCACTTTTTGCGCCGGGAAATCCTGCGCGGAAACGTGATTGGACAAGACCCAGAGCGATAGCGCCGCAACCGCGCCGGTAATGGATTGGAATGTGCGTGTGTTGTTCATAGGGTTAACTCCTTTGTTCATGGAATCGAAACAGCAGCTACACCGTGAGATTATCACGGCTTTCAACGAAAGGTGACAACATGATGACACAAACGATCGATTATCACGACGGCAGCACGATTCTGGAAGGTTATCTGGCGTATCGCGACACCGGTGCGCCAAAACCTGCGGTGCTGGTATCGCACGACTGGAGCGGACGGCGCGAGCTGGCGTGCAAGGGCGCGGAACGAATCGCGAACATGGGCTACGTCGGGTTTGCACTGGATATGTACGGTAAGGGCATCGTCGGCGCGGATGGCGATGCCGACCGCAACGGCGCACTGATGGCGCCGTTTGCGCAAGACAGAGCGCTATTGCGCCGCAGAATCAACGCCGCGCTGCACGCCGTGCGGCAATTGCCGCAAGTCGATCCGACCCGGATCGCGGCGATGGGTTATTGCTTCGGCGGCCTATGCGTATTGGAATTGGCGCGCTCCGGTGCGGATGTCAAAGGCGTCATCAGCATCCATGGCATCTTCGCACCGGGCAATGTGCCCAACGAAAAAATCACCGCCAAAGTGCTGTGCCTGCACGGCCACGACGACCCGATGGTGCCGCCCGAACAAGTGCTCGCACTCGAAACCGAAATGACCCGCGCCAACGCCGATTGGCAAATTCACGTCTACGGCGGCACCATGCACGCCTTCACCAACCCGAAAGCCAACAATCCCAGCTTCGGCACCGTTTACAAAGAAGTTGCTGCGAATCGTGCGTACCGGTCGATTGAGAATTTTTTGGGGGAGGTGTTCGCATAAAAGGTTATTAATACTCTTGATAAATCTGCGAGGAAGAAACAAAAACGGGAGCTTGAAGCTCCCGTTCTGAATTAAATCAGAATTCAATTATATTACGATTCTTTACGACGTCGTGTCATGAATCCTATCAAACCTAAACCGGCCAATAACATCGCATAGGTTTCCGGTTCGGGGACGGGAGCAAAAATAAAGTGATCGTATGCAAATCCCGCCTCAGTGGAAGAATCATCCATATAGAGACTGGTTACGTGTGAAAATGCAGTCAAATCGACAAGGCCGTCTGAAGATAATCCAACCGTGCCGAGTAACGACGCTCCATCAAATATATTGACATCAACGTGATCACCTGGATCATATCCCGAGGCGACAAAGCTTAGACCATTAACTGCAGTAGAGAAATCAACCTTTAGGTCTGCTTGGCAATCGTCTCCTTCGGTCAGCGCACAGATTTCGTGATCGATACCTGCGGCACCGATATAAAGATTACTGCCGAAAGAAGTAATGGTCGCTTGAGGTAATACCAGAACGGTAGTGCCCATTGGGCCAGTTGGAAATACACTAAAGTCAAGTGTATCTGCAGATGCGCTTGAAGCTAGCATTAGACTTGTTGAAACGATTGCTGCGAACTTACTGAATGTGTTGCATATCACCTTATTCATTTTTGCTCTCTTTAATGATTTTTAATCGAAACTAACATTACTTGTCAGAATATAGTTAGTCGCTATTTAACAATAAATAGCACATATATACTTTTTTGCTAGTACATATATCCTATTTATTATGTATCGCAATGGTTACTAATTTTGGGGTGCGCCGCCTCATCAGTGACGTAATCAACCAAGTTCTCACTCACTGTTATTGGCAATGATTATATAGTTCAGTGAGCATATTTCTGAGTGAAGCTTTAGAAGGGCTATAACCGCTCCAGCAAAATCTGCCGGATTTCTTCATCATTCAACACTATCGGATTAGTCTTCATACTATTGCCACGGCAGTTAGCAATGACTTTGTCGAGTCCTGCGGGTTGTAGGCCATAATGCGACAGCCGGGGCAGGGCGAGTTCTTCTGTCCACTGCATCAGCAGGCCAGTTAGGGCATTGAAAGCCGTTTCCGGATCGATGAAGCGTTTCTCGCATAGGATCTCAGCGACATGTAAATATTTTGCCAGCGCCAGATTGTTCGGTTCGCGCGTTTGCATGCTGCGAATGTTGATGCGGGTGGCGGTTGCAACTAGAGTGCCGCACACGGCGCCGTGCGGGATCGGGTAGAAAGCGCCAAGCGGTGAAGCCAGGCCATGCACCGAGCCCAAACCCGCTTGCGCCAGCGTGATGCCGGAGAGCAGGGCGGCGTACGCCATTTTCTCCCGATGTTGCGCCAGATCGCCGTGTTGGCGGTACAGCGGGATCAGCGCGTCGCGGGCGGCTTGCAGTCCGCTGATCGCCAGCGCATCGGTGAAAGCGTTGGCTTTGATTGAGACGTACGATTCCAGCAATTGCGTCAGCGCATCCATGCCATTGGCAGCGATTACGCCGGGTGGACAACTGGCCAGCAAATCCGGGTCGACAATGGCGTATTCGGCGACCAGTTTGTCGTGCCGGAAGGATTTCTTGAAACCATTTTCGCCTTGCACGCTGAGTACTGCATTTTTGGTCGCTTCGCTGCCGGTGCCGGCGGTTGTCGGTACGGCGATGAACGGCACGGCCGGGCCTAGGTACGGCAATTCTGGACCGACGCCTTCGAGGTAATCCATCACTGAGCGCTGTACTTGTAATAATCCCGCAACCGCTTTGGCGGCATCGAGTGCGCTACCGCCGCCAATGCCGACGACTGCGGTGAAATGATCTTTGACTTGAGTTTTGACGAGCTCGTCGATCAAAGCGGGGGAAGGTTCTTCCACTACAGTGCAATGCCGCCAGGTAATGCCGCGTTGTTTGAGTTGATCGATCAGGAATTGCCAATGCGGGGTACCGGTAAAGGAACGCGCGCCGGTGATCAATAAAATGTGCGAACCATAAGCTGCAACGATGTCCGGCAGTTTCTTCAAGCTGCCCGCGCCGAATTCGATGCGCGGCAATCGGGCGATGGAGAATGGTGTCATGGGTTGCTCACCGTTGGATACAAACCGTCATACACCACGCCCTTGCGCGGTTCGGCCATCCAATCCGCGACGGTATCGCGCCACGCTAGATAATGCGCGGTTTCTTTATGAGCGGCGGCATCCTGTTGGGTTTTGTACGCTTCGTAAAAGACGAACTGGGTTGGGTCGCTGGCGGATTGCAGAATGTCAAAACGCACGTTGCCCGGTTCGCAAATCGATTGTTCATGATTCATGCGGGTAGCTTCCTTGAATGCTTCCACTTTGTCCGCTTTGACGGATGCATAGACGATGGTGACATACATGATGTGAGTCCTCGGTTTTATGAGATTTAAACAAATGCTGACAAATGCTGCGATCATGGATCGGCGCACAAAAAGCACGGGATATTTTACTACCAACCGGGATCACAGCTTGGCTTGGCTTTTTAGTAATGAGAATTGCCGGCGATGCTCAGGATTTATCGGGTCGGCTTTCCCGGGTGCGCGCTTCGATGCGTTCGATATGGATCAACGGTACGAGCAACCAGATGGCGGCCGTTGTACCCGTCGAAACAACCACCAGCCAGGTGTACGCAAACGACCCTTCGCCGAGTGCCGTATACAATTGCGCGCCAATATTTTGCGAAGCCAGCGTGCCGAAATTAAAAATCGACATGAGCAGCGCGAAGAAGGTGGCTTCCGCCCGTTTCGGACAGGCGCGTGCGGCGAGATCCAGGAATGCCAGGGTGGTAATCATGCTGGTCACGCCCCAGATCATATGAATGAATAGCGCAGATGTTTCTCCGCGATATGCCAAATAGGCCAGAAGAGTGATCACCGAGAGGCCAATGGCGATGTTGATCATGCGGCGCAATGGCATCGTTTTGGACATCACTGCATAAATGAGGGCGCCAAGGATGCTGAAGGTGGAATCGATGGAGCTTAGGATGCCAATGTAAACTTGACTGAAGCCCAGTGTGTCGGTTTTGTAATAAAAAAACGCCGGACCAAAAGATGGGCTGAAGTTAAACAGAAAAATAAATCCGGCTACCAACCAAATGGAGCGTTCGCCAAATCCCTCCCGCAAGGCCTTCCAGGTTTTCTTGAATTCCCTCGATCCTAGAGTGACGCGCTTTTTCTCGCGCACGAAGAAAACCGCCACAAGCAGTACGGTAAAAGGAAAAATGGCTGATATGGCAAAAGCCGCTTGGATGCTGCGATGTTCGGCGAAGTATCCGCCCAGCAGGCCAACCAGAATCGATGCCGCTGTAATTGCAATCCACTGCACCGATTGAAAAGCACCGGTGAGGTCATTCCGCTTACCGTTTTCCACCATTAGTGCGTCGCTCAAGACATCGGTGTACGCCAAACCAAAGCCCATGACGGTATAGAGAATGGCAAGTTCCCAGTAACCATGTTGCGTGGTTAAAGCTGCAACCAGACCGGCACAGCACGCGAGCGATGATGTGAGCAGCATATAACTCTTGCGGCGTTGTCCAAATAGTGGTAGAAAATCCGAGATCAAGCCATAGAGTGGTTTGATGAA
This sequence comes from uncultured Nitrosomonas sp., assembly GCA_964421895.1. GTDB lineage: Bacteria > Pseudomonadota > Gammaproteobacteria > Burkholderiales > Nitrosomonadaceae > Nitrosomonas. The sequence goes on from CAYQZF010000003.1 coordinate 8,758, forward strand.
CCAAGGAATCGATGCGAGCAGGAAAAAAGCGGCGACATCATCTGCTTCAAGACCTTGATCTTTGAAAACGATCGATATGACTTGATCGGGTAACGCGGACATGCCCTGCGCAAAATAAATGATGGCAAACAGTATGGCGAAGCGCCTGATTTCGGCAGTCTTGAACAAATGCAGGTATTTCTTCCAGACATTCATGTTCGCTTAGTGCAGACTCATTGATTAACAGTGCCGGATCTCATACTCTCTCAGTTAAAACTAAGAAGAAATAATAGAAAATGCGCAACAGATTGATTGATGCGTATTATAGCGTGGCTATTTCGTCCTAAAATCGGAATTTAAGTTGCAAAGATTGGCTAATCCAGAAGTACTGCGGGAAGATTTGAAATTTTGACAGGAGTTAAAACGATGAGAGTAGCTGCCAAACTGACCTTGCTATTGATGATAACGTTTCTTTTCTCGCCGCCGATCCAGGCTAGTGAAGATATTACCGCCGATATTTATTTCAGCAGGGCAGGGATGAAAATTCTGAGTGGCGTGACCAATGTGGCGACCGGTTGGATGGAATTTCCAAAAAATATCGCAATCTGGACCGAAAGGGATAGCAATCCACTAATTGGCATAACGGAAGGGACACTTTGGGGAATTTACCATACCGTGGGACGCACCGGGAATGGCGCTGTGGATTTCATCACGTTTTGGCTACCGACATATCCGATTCCCAATCCGGTCTTTGTCTGGGATGATTTTTCCAAGGAAACGGATTATTTGGGATGGCGGATGGGCAGATAATGCGCTTTATCCCGGATTGATGTCCATACTTTCCAGATCGGTGGAATTATGCGGTAATGTATCAGTCTAATTTGCGTTTTACATCATAACGTTTCAGTGGAGTTTCTATGCGAACGATTAAACTGACGTACTTGGCAATCGTGCTAGCGTTAATCATGGCAAGCAATTGCGTTTGGGCGCGGAGCGGTGGGCATGGCGGCCATAGCCACGGTCATAGCCACTTAAGTATCGGGTTAGGTTATTACGGACCGGGTTTTTATGGGAGCTACGGCTATGGCGGATACGGTTTCGGTGGCTATGGATTCGGCTATCCGTTTTATTATCCGCCTTACTACTCGTATCCGCAGACGATAGTCGTACCAACGGCGCCGCCTGTTTATGTCCAGCAACAGCAAACTCAGCCAACACAGCAGGCTCAACCGCAGACTAATTATTGGTATTACTGCCGCGATCCCGATGGCTATTATCCGTATGTCAAAACTTGTCCCGGCGGTTGGCTGCAGGTAGCGCCACAGCCACTCGGACAATAACATGAAGAGGTTCAGCATGTTTACACCCAAAAGATTATCTGTTTTACTGACGACCGGTTTGCTGTCGGCATGCGTCACGATGCCAACCGGGCCGAGTGTTCTGACATTACCCGGTTCCGGCAAAAGCTTCGATCAGTTCCGCGCCGATGATTATGAATGCAGAGCGTACGCCTACCAGCAAGTCGGCGGCACGACGCCGCAGCAATCGGCGCAAACCAGCGGTGTGACAAGTGCGGCAGTTGGAACCGGACTTGGCGCTGCTGCCGGAGCTGCTCTAGGCGGTGCATCGGGTGCCGCGATAGGTGCGGGAACGGGGTTGCTGCTGGGCGGAGCAACCGGTGCCGGTGCTGCCACGACATCGGCTTACGCCTTGCAAGATCGCTATGACATCGGTTATATCCAGTGCATGTATGCCAAAGGCCATCGCGTTCCTGTGTCGGGTAATGTTACGAATGATCAACAACCGGTGAGTACCGGTCCGAGAATTTCAGCGCCACCGGCAAATTTCACGCCACCTCCGCCACCGCGAGGTAATCCGCCACCGCCACCGCCGCGCTAAGTTCGTAACGTTTAAACGATAAAACGGAAGCTGCTGGACAAATTAATCGATTCTCACTGATAGGAGACTTTAATATCATGGAGCAAAAGAAAATAATCGAACCGGAAAAAGTAGCGTGCGAGGTATGCTTTAAAGAAATACCGCTGTCCGAAGCAACTAGCGTGAAAGCGACCGATTACATCGTCTATTACTGCGGTCTCGAATGTTATGATCAGTGGAAAAAACAGGAAGCAGAATCCTCTCCACCCAAAAAGAGCTGACCGCTGCGCTTTAATTATTGTGCTTTGGCAAGCACTGCTAAATCCAGCGGAAGCTTTTCCCCGAGCCACCGGGCAGCGGTAGTGTGCGCTTCTAGTTCATCTTCTTGCACCGGATGAATGAGCACCGACAAACCTTGCCGCAAGTCGTCGATAACCGGCGTGATCCGATCGATCTCCGCTGCTGGAATATGAATCTCAAACATCGGCTTGGCATGCGGGCCGATTGGCTGGGTGATTAATTTGCCGATGAAAGTCAATTGCGGTAAGGCATTGGCGAGGTTCTGCCGAACTTCGGTTGCACGTTCGACTTGATCAGTGGAGAAATAAATATGACCGTGAAATATCTGCATGGCATGTTCTCTCCTTAGATTCTGAATTGTAACCGAACTTTATAATCGGATTTATTGCGGCGGAATGACGTAATCCGCGGTTAGCATTTCCAGTAAATGCCCATTCGGATCGCGAAAATAAACGCCGCGCCCGCCGTAATTGTGGTTGATGGTCATGTTGCCGGCATTACCCGGGCCGCTGCCATAAGGAATTTGCTCAGCTTGCAATCGCGTAAAAATTTCGTCGAATTCCTGTTCGGATACTTTGAATGCATAATGCAGCGATTCAAATTTCTCCTTGTTGTCGAAATCCAGGCTCAGCGTATCGTTGACGCGCACTACAATGAAATGTGAAAACACACCGATGTATTCAAAGCCGAATAGTTGACTGTAAAACTTTGCCGACCGGATTTTATCGAAGCAGGGCACAATCGTGTGATTTAAGGTGATAGCCATTGCTGTTCTCCTCTCTAAGCTGTTGCAAAAAACGGCTTACGTTCCGCAGAAAGTCTGATACACGCGCTCGGAAGGTGCTGGCGGCGTTCGATAATCGTAGAATTCCGGTATATCGGCATAGGGATTTGCCAGCGCTGCGAGCAATTGCCGCATCGGTACGTAATCGCCCTGTTCCGAAGCGGCGGATAAGGCTTCTTCGACGCGGTGGTTGCGCGCGATAATCGCGGGGTTATGGGCTTGCATCAAACGTTGCGCACTGTCTCTCGATTCGGATTGACGTGTCAGCCTTGCCTGCCACTGCGTATGCCACGCGATAAATTCCGGAGTCTGGAACACCGCATCGACGGGTAAAGTTTCCAAAGCCAGCGCACGAAAGGTGTTGGTGTAGTCGGTTCGGTTTTTATACATCCAGCTCAGCAATGCGGCGAAAAGTTCGGCATCTTCATCTTCTGCCGTGAACAATCCCAGTTTTTTGCGCATACCGCTGATCCATTGGCTTTGGTAAATTTGCAGGAAAGTGTGCACAGCTTCTTCAGCCAGTGCTACTGCTTTTTCCTGTACCGGATCGATCAGCGGCAGCAAAGTTTCGGCCAAACGCGCGAGATTCCATTGCGCCATCAATGGCTGATTACTGTAGCGGTAGCGGCCGGATTGATCGATTGAGCTGAATACCGTGTGCGGATCGTAGGCATCCATGAATGCGCATGGTCCGTAGTCGATCGTTTCCCCACTGATACTCATGTTGTCGGTATTCATCACGCCGTGAATGAATCCTGCCAGTAACCAGCGTGCAACCAGCGCCGCCTGGCGCTCGATAACCCGGTGCAACAGCCCCAAATAGCGGTTCTCAGTACCGCCGAGATCAGGGTAATGCCGTTGAATGGCATAATCTGCCAGAATCCGGATGGCTTCAGCACCACCTTGCCGCACGGCGTATTCGAAAGTGCCGATGCGAATGTGGCTGGCTGCGACGCGTGTCAGAATTGCACCAGGCAATAGAACTTCCCGCACCACTTGCTCACCGGTGGTGACCACGGCGAGGCTGCGTGTGGTAGGAATGTGCAGCGCATGCATCGCTTCGCTGATGATGTACTCGCGCAACATCGGCGCGAGTGCTGCGCGACCGTCGCCGCGCCGTGAGAACGATGTCTGCCCGGAACCCTTGAATTGGATATCGAAGCGCTCGCCTGATGAAGTCAAATGCTCGCCCAGCAATATAGCCCGCCCGTCGCCCAGCATCGTGAAATGACCGAATTGATGGCCGGCATAAGCTTGCGCAATCGGTTGCGCGGCCTCCGGCACGGCATTACCGGAAAATAGTGCGGCGGCCTCAGTATCTGGCAATGTGTGCAGATCCAATCCGAGTGATTCGGCCAGCGCGTGATTCAACATCACTGCATGCGGCGCGCGCACCGGCACTGGATGCTGCTGCACGTAAAAATAATCCGGCAAGCGAGTATAACTATTGTCAAAGCGCCAACCTACGGTGTTGTTTATGGGGTGTGCATTTAGTTTCATCGGTTCGTGTGGCATGACTGAAGCAAGATATTTCAGTGAAATGTCAATTATATATGTGGACTCTATCTATCGGGATTTGTTCTTGGATCTGCAATCATTTTATCCCCAGGGGTGCAAGGGGATCGAATTTCAGCTTCTGCTCATTTGACTAAGGGAATGACAGCTTGAATTAGTCTGATAAAGCGGTTTGGCATAGCTAGTTTGTTATTTACTGCTGAAAAGGCAAAGCTGTTGTGTCTATTCCAATCCAGAGCCATAAGGTTTTGCCGTAACAAGCATGCTGAAAAGTTTTTATTGTAGTCTCCGCGAATTTTCGATCCAATCAAAAGTAGAGGTTATTGGGATTTTGCCATAGCGAACTGGATAGGTGGCGGTTTGCCAAGCGATTCATGGGGTCGTTCATGGTTATAACGAAATTGCCACTCCCCGGTCATTTGCCGTACTTTTTCAAGTGTTTCAAAACCGTAGCAATTCAGCACCGCTGTTCTGTAAGTGCGATTAAATCTTTCGATGTAAGCATTTCGCGTAGGTTTCTCGGGTTGAATGAACCGTAAGTCGGCGCCATGATGTGATGCCCAGCCGGCCAGCAATTGACTGATAAATTCAGGTCCATTGTCGACACGCAGGCGCTTTGGCTAACCATGAATTTCAATGCGTTCATTGAATACCCAGACAACGCGTGAAGCCGATAGGCTGGTATCGATTTCGATGTGCAACACCTACCGGTTGTAATCATCAAGAACATTCAGGGTGCGGAATCGCCGTCCGGATCACCCGGCAGGCCTGATCAGCGCTTCTTAACTAACGTGTCCGGTTTTACTTGACCACGTCAGATCGTCGTATTCAATATCTTCATTTGATAAGCTTCTGCAATATCGTGAAACTTCATCAGAATTTGAATAATGCTACCTCTTATGAAATACTCACTACTTATTTTAATCTCTACCGGGTTTAATTCCTCGCCCCTTGGGGCGGGGGCATTCATTCAACTTCTCTGAGATTTCTTATATATAAGACGCTCCAGACTGCTGAGCACAACAAAACCCGTAAATACATATTACATATGAATATTTCACCATATTCCAGTTCCGCATTCAAACGCAGTGCTTTACACTTCCTCACCGGTAAGCTCATTGCTGCCCTAATTACCTTTGTGACTTTACTTTTGTTAGTGCGCTTGCTGGCAACGGATGAATATGGTGCTTATATTGTGCTTGTGGCAGGGCTAGAAATTACACTGGCTTTCACATCAGTTGGTTTGCCTTGGATAGCAGCACGTTATTTGCCGGAATTTCGCATTTATGCTGGTGGGCGGGTCTTGGCACATTTTGTTTGGCAAATTATTGCTCGCATCTGCTTCTTTCTTGTTGTGGGCGCCCTGTTGCTTTTTATGGTCTTACCTTGGCTACTGCAACCATTGGGACTAATGCAATACACGAATGTGGCAGAGTTATATTTAGTATTGTTAGTGATAGAGGGTTTAGGGCGTTATATTCGGGAGAGCATTTTGGGGCCACTGATGCAGCAGGGGCAAGCACAAATCAGCCAGGTTGTGCGTAATTTAGTTTTTCTGCTGATCATAGTCAATGTAACAACCCAGGGTTCTGTTTATTTGAATCATGTAGTGCTAGCCGAGTTGGTGGCTTCAATGCTAGGCACTATATTGGCGTTACATGGATTGATTCGATATTTGCATGTGCATCGCAGCTTGCCTGAGCAGGCAAACTGGCAAGCGCCAAACTGGCTGGAAATGTGGTCTGTTGCACGCTTCATGTATCTTAACAATCTTGTTACTTATTCTTATAGTCCTCAAGTATTCGTTTTTCTCATTCAACGCTATCTAGGGGCGGAAGCTACTGCGCTCTTCGGTTTCTTGCGTGCTTTATATGATCAGGTTTCTCGTTATTTACCAGCGACCTTATTATTCGGTCTGATTCGACCGAAGCTGGTAGCTTCTTTCGTCGGTTCAGGCGGCATGAATCAATTAGCACGCGACGCAAATCTGACTGGTAAATTAAGTTTGTTCGTATTGATGCCTATTTTGGTTTTCACTTGGTTAGCAGGAAATGAGCTGATAATCATACTAAGTGACGGTAAATTCAGTGGAACCAATTATTATATGGGGGGATTACTTGTGGCGCTTATTCCCTTGAGTCAGCGCCAACTACTGGAAACTGTGGCGGTTACCTGCGAAAAGAGCTATTTATGTTTTTTTGGAGCATTTTTGGGCGCAATGTCGTTGCCGCTGGCTTATTTGTTACTTGAGTTAGAGCAAGGTTTGTGGAGTGTCATCATCGCAACAGCTGTGAGTCAAATTTTATTTGATGCCTTGCTTATTATAGCCTTGACTACTATCACCACTTTCCGATTCGATAGCTTTGGATTCTTCAAGTTAATTGTGGCAGCCTTGATTGGATTTATTTTTTTGAAGCAACTTGCAATTCCGATATACAGTTGGTTGGATTTATTCATTATGGGCATACTTTCTTGTGGGATTTTTTTGTTGATTACTTATTTTATTAAACCATTTCATATTGAGGAACAAGCAAGACTAAATCGATTGTTCAATCGTAAGTTTTTTATTTGGTAACTCAGTGAGGTAAGCCCCCGGCTTTGCCGGGGGATTCACGGTGGTTTGACCTATACGGCGGTTGTTGAGAGTTTGCTATCTTAACTAAGTTATGGGGGTTCAACGGTGGTGTAGAAGTTGATGAAACGGAAAAGCTGAATGCGTCGGCCGGCGCTGCCTTTAAAGGAAACCTGGTTGTGCCACATATTCATCAGGGCGCGGATGATCCACTCTGCTTTACCGTTGGTTTGCGGGCGATTGATGCGGATAAACTTCTGGCTGATACCGTGTTGCCTGCAAGCTTTGCCGAAAGTATGATTGTCAGTTCCTTTAAATTCCGTGCCATTATCCGAATAAGCACAGTCAATCTGATAATGCTTATTGGTTCAGACTATGAAGGTGGTTGCATCGACCAAGGTGATCAAGCAACACAATCTGGGCAAGGTCATCGTGGGAAGCTCCTGCTGGAGACAGCCATTGCTTTCCCGGCCGACTGCGAGCTACTGAATTGAATTGGTAGCAGAAGCTGAGATAACGCTACGCTGGAACTATAACCGGGTAGTTTCAAAGATGGCAGGTAACTGCCCTGCGTACACGCCAGGCATATCAGCGCATACGCAACCACTTAGACGCTGGTTGACTAATTGGTCAAGGTGCCGCAGCACCTTAAATCAAAGATCACAGGCTTGCTGCACAACGCCGAACACCTACTCAAGAGTAACCAGAGGACAGTCACAAGCTCAGCTTGCATGCGCCGGGAGTGGAGTGCGTCAGGAAAAGCAAGTCGTGCCAGCTTTATATTGAGGTGAAGTATCGGTAACAGCAGCGCATCAGGAAGGATTTGTGGTCGGCATGTGAAGCTTACTCGATAATCCAAACGACAGACATACTTCGTTGCTTGCTTTGACGTAAGTGACAATCCGGACGCGACGGCAACCGGAAGAGGTATTCGTAGATCCGGATTATCGTGAAGTAACCGTTTCGGCCGGAAATCAAGCAAACTCAAGCATGTGGTTAAAATGAGATATTCAGTGGTATCGGGTATGTGAAAAACGATGGCCGCCTGCGCAGAAATTGGTTGAAATTACAGAAAACGCCCCATTCCACGCCATTTTCTGCAATTGTGAACACAACCCGCGGATAATACAGAGCAAGCTGCGGTTTCTTCTGGCTCGAATGCTTGTGCGATTGCATTGGCCGCCACCTAATAACGAAGGAGCCGACGATCGTTTTACCACTGGATATGCTTGAAAATAAAATTGTTCAAAGCAGATTACCATTAATCAAACCGTCGAGCTGATGTTATCCATCAGCCAAGGAGTCATTCATGTTGGATATCGCCATTGACACCCTTGTCATGCGGCCATATGTATTCAGTTTTTTTGCGGTATTTTTGCTGGCTTGCGTGCCGCATGTGGGTTGGCGCAAGACGCTGATTTTCGCCGCCGTTGGCTACCTCATCGCATTTACCTCGGAGAAGCTTTCGATTACCACCGGATTTCCGTATGGTTGGTACTATTACATCGACGGCACCAGTCAACATGAGTTGTGGGTGTGGGGCGTGCCTTTTTTCGATTCGTTGTCGTATGTTTTTCTGACGTATTGCAGTTACGCGACGGCATTGTTCATCCTATCGCCACTGGCGGCTAAAGGCGCGAATTTGATCACGCTGGAAACGCGCGATATCCGGCAGTCGTGGGCTGCGCTGGTGTTGGGTGCTTTTCTGCAGACATTTCTGGACATCATCATCGATCCGGTGGCGTTGCAGGGTGATCGCTGGTTTCTTGGGCAGATCTACGGTTACTACGAGGATGGATTGCATTTCGGCGTGCCGGTTTCAAACTACGCCGGCTGGCTGCTGACTAGTTTCGTGCTGGTGGCCGCTTTCCAGCGGATCGACCGTAAACGCGACGACACGGCGCCGCGCGGGGTATTTGCGATGCCGTTCCGCTCGCTGCTGGGGCCAGTTCTTTATTTGTCGGTGCTGATTTTCAATTGGATTGTCACGGTCTGGATCGGTGAATATCTGATTGCGCTGACCGGATTATTGATATTTACATTGCCGATTGTGATGGTGATTGTTCTAGCCGTGTTGCGAGTTAATCGTTATCGCGAAGAAGAACTGCGGCAGCATGTGCAAGACTATCCGTGGTCGCCGTTGAACAGACCGTGAAGCAAGCAGGGCGCTAATCTTCCGCAACCCGGAAGCTTGCGCGCAGCGGTTGGAAAACGGAATCCGTTCCAGTGTTGTATTCGTAACCAGCCGGTGCGTGCGCCGGTTTGACAGTCCTTTGGCTGATTAGTACACTCAAATTCAGTCAGCAAAATCATTTCCACTTCTTGTAAATTAACTGAGAGATAAATTTCATGGATATCAGCGCCATTCCCGTTGGAGCCAATGTACCCGACAATATCAATGTTGTCATCGAAGTACCGACCGGCGGTGAACCGGTCAAATATGAATTTGATAAGCGATCTGGTGCGTTATTCGTCGATCGCATTTTGCACACGCCGATGCGCTATCCGGCCAATTATGGTTTCATTCCGCATACGCTGTGCGATGACGGCGATCCACTCGATGCGCTGGTGATTGCCCGCTCGCCATTCCTCGCCGGTTGCGTGGTGCGTGCCCGGCCGATCGCGCTGCTGCACCTCGAAGATGAGCATGGCGGCGATGAAAAGCTGATTTGTGTTCCGGATAACAAAACGTTTCCTTATTACGCGCATGTGATCGAACGCGACGATCTGCCGGATATCGTGTTTCAACAGATCGAACATTTCTTTACGCATTACAAGGATCTCGAGCCGGAGAAATGGGTGCGTGTCGGCCGTTGGGGCGATTCCGCGGAGGCGCGCGATATGGTGATGCGGGCGATCGAGATGGCAAAAACCGCCGATTGAGCTCATCATGAGCATATTCGATTGATAAATTCTTCGCATTGACGAGTGCATGATCATGCTCAACAGGAGGTGACATAAGATGAAAGTAGATCGAGGAATACCGTGGTTCAATATATTTTTAGTTTCTGCTTATCTTGTAGTAATGCTGGCTGTATCCGGTTGTGCGGTAAAACTCACCAGTGGATATGATGAGGTTACCGATAGGGCGGTAACCGAGTTACAACAAAAAATGGAAGCGCATCTGGTCACGTTGGAATCGGTGGAAGGCTTGCCGGAGTGCACCTATGAAAACCATAAGCAATTTTACGATGATGCTAAGACGGATATTAATGCGATAGCGGTACGTGCTGCGGCGATTCCCAAAAATAGCGTCATAATAAAAGAAATTGCATTGCTCTCCAGTAACTTGGATAACTTCGAGAAACTTCACAAAATTGCATGCTTATCCAAAGATCAGATCGCGCTCGTGCGCTCGCATTTCAGTACGAGTTATACGGCGATTCATAAGCAACTAGAATTTGCCAAGCGTGGTGGTACATAACTTTAGATTAATATCGATTTACTCAATCTGAGGAGAAGGATATGAACCTGGATGCGATTAGTCTTGGTAAAGAAATACTCACCGCACTGACTGGCAGTCTTTTAGAAAAATGGCCCGATGCTAAAGAATATGGCGAAGCCGAAGCGAAAAAACTCGCGCAAACTTTGGTAATGATCGGAACACTGAAAGCAGCCGGGAAGATCAATAAGGAACAAGCCGAATTGCATCTGGAAATGCAAAAAAATGCGACGCGCATGGTACTGATGACAATTGAAGGATTGGGTATTCTTGCTGCAGAAGGAGCGATCAACTCGGCACTCAATGCGGTGAAAGATACCGTTAATAAGGAAATCGGTTTTACGCTGCTGTAGCTGCTGACCATGCCATAAAGGGCAGCGTATTTCCGCACGAATAATTTTCAGAGTATTGGACCGGGTATCTGCCGGTTTTCTAAGCGGATACCCGATCCGAGGCGCTGCATTAATGACTGGTCTGTTCAGGGTGATCAATTTTCCTGATGCGAGAAATGACTTAACCGGCGGGTGTGATGTTTCTATTGCGGTTGGGCAAAAGTGCCGATTAAACTAAGACCTATCAGTAGCATGGCGTAAGTTTCAGACTCCGGAACGGCGACCATGATGGTACGGTCGTCGCTGCTAAATAGGTGCTGCACATTGACATAAGCCACATTAGGGTTGAATTTGTCGAAATAAAGCTCGGCCGGTTCAACACCCAGAGTAGACATGGAAGCCCAGCGGCCAATCGATTCGGCTACACCATCATGATTGGCATCCGTGGCAAACCAAATGCCGGCTTGGCCGCCTGGTTGATCTTCAACGATGCACATATTACCCTTAGCGTCAATCGCCATATTGTCGGGATCGTTGAACACGCCGCCTACAGGCAGGCCGGTAGCTTGATCGAGTGTCGATGTATTGACGAATAAACTGGCGTTGCTGCTGCCTAGATTAAAGGTAAACTTCATCCGTGGTCGTGGTTGCAACGAACAAGGTCTGATTAATGGTACCGGCCGCATTGGCATTACCGCCGCGGCCATTGACTTCATCGATAAAGTAAAAGTTATTGTTTTTGTCGAATGCCAGGCCTTCGTGTGATACGTGTGGAATAACGGTGCGTTGCACGAAATGGGAATCGCCTGCGCCAGTTGCTGAGACTGGGTTGGTCAGTTCAAACAAGCGATCTTTGGTACTGCCCGGCAACCCGCGATTCTTCCGTGGTCAGATCAGAACTCCAAGGCGTCCAACGGGAGGCATCGCCCGAAGCGAACCCTTGCGTACCGGGTGCAACGAGCGTAACGGTGCGGGTATTGTAATCGGGGTTCAACAAGTCGATACGCTGAACACCCGCACTGCTTGCTTCAAACGGCATAAATAAGTAATGTCCTCCCGCACGAACTCCGGTTTCGCTAGCTGTACCGCTATTGGCTTGACCTTACGCCAGCTGGTTGCTGCAATTGGCGATGGAAAGCTGGATCCAACTTGGGTTGGCGAGTAGAAAAACGGACTGGATTCCGATAGCGACCCAGCAGCAACACTGATTGTCAAAACCGGTGCTGGCGGCAACGGCTTATGGTGCTCCGGTCATCATGAAAATTGCGCCGGATACAAGGGGCGTGAGTATTTTCTGCTTGATCATTTGAATCTCCAGAAATAATCTATAAAAATTCATTGATATGAATATTAGTACAGGCAATCTGGCTGTCTGCGCCATGGAATCGTTTAACAACCGCTCCATGCAGATCCTGGATTTTTCGATTCCGGTTGCTCACGCCGGATGTGGCTTTACAGTACGCGTTGGATTATAAGAACGAGATGTGACGCCTCTATTGCAGGATTATTATCCGATCCATCGAAAATCACCCGGTACCCGCAGAGAGAAAACAAAATAATCTTTTAGATCGGACTATCGTCATGATACAAACGTATAGTGCATGTTCTGGTTTAATAACGATAAAAAGGAAAATGATGAAGTTGTTATTTTTGCCATTTTTGGCGCTTGTCTTGCTGAGTTGCCAAATGATTTCAGCCGGTCATCAGCGCCCCTCACTTGATGTCAAATTGATCGGCGTGTGGTTAGGCGAGTATCTGGAAGAGGGTGGAACTTTGAAACGCTGGAAGCAGACACGGAATGCCGACGGCACCTATATCATCGAATTCAGTTTTTCGGAAAAAGATGATATGGCAAGATATTTTACCGAATCCGGGCGGTGGTGGGTAAAGAATGGATTATTCCACGAAATTGCTTTGCCAGAAAAAGGATATCCAGATAAATACCGTTATTCCTTTAATAAGAAAGATTGTGTCAGCTTTGAATTGATGGAAAGCGAAGGATTCGCCGAGGAGGAAGGTAGTTATGTATTCAGCGAATGTCTGGAGGCGGATTCGCCTCCGGCAAATTTCAGTAACTCTATTTGAGCTTTGGCGCGCTTCTATTTTTCTGACAGAATCTTCCTCTGCCACGGTTTTCCACTAGAAGATGAAGCCATGGCAGAGAAAATAAGACTATCAGCGCATATGCGCTTCAACAAAAGTAGTCTCCCGGTTGAAATCATCCCAGATATAAGCCGGTTTGACGAAAGGCGTTGTCGGCACAAAGAATGTCGCAATATCAAAAGCTCCGCTCAACGAGCGCCCCACTGCATTGGCAATTCCGGTCAGAAAACCGACAGTCATGCCGTGAATAACGCCATCCCGGTTGCCAACGATGGTGATCGTTTTAGGTATTTCGGCCACTCCAGTCACTGCATTTGCGATGCCGTTACCCAATTTCTCTACTACTTTGTCCGGATACTGATTAGCCAGTGCAAGATTTGGCACTGCCAAAAATAACACGAACACGATGGACAAAGCTCGAATGATTTTCTTCATTGTAAATCCTAAAAATAATTAATAGAACTAGTCATTTTACCGAAATGCCGGATTATTTTTCTACTTGCCGTTTTGCTTGGCCGGTTGTTTCAGAATGGTAAGAATTCGTTCAATTTCCCGTTCACTGCGGGCTGCCGGGATCTCCCGCTTTTCCAGTTCCATTCTGATTCTATAGGCTATTTCCAAAGCAAGCAGATCCATCGTGTTTTTGTCGCCTTTTTGTAATGCCGTCTGATATTCAGTCTGGAACCGGTTGATGGCTGCCATCATGGCATCGTTATTGAGATTCAGGCTGGCTAGCGTGGATTCCAATTCGTATTTCAGATTACCGGATATTACCGGTTGTGCTGCCTGAGACGCATTTTCCGGTTGGTAAGGTATGTATTTCGGGATCAAAACCGAGACCATGAATAGTGTGGTACCCAATCCTACAGTGGCTGCCATAAACTGCCAGAGCTTATATTCCTTTCCGCGCAGTTTGATGGTGTTGATTCGTTTAACGCCAAACCAAGCTTGAGCGCCTATTCCTACCAGGAACAAAATGGCGCCAAGCGACATAATAACAGGTACTATCGGATGCACAGTTATACTCCTATGTTCTTATCTTAATGTTCAAATGCGGTTCGCAATAAAGCTAAATTATGTTGTCATCTCGGTTACTGATTGCTATTGCTGGTGAATCAGCCGGCCGGATTTGCTGCTTTATTCTAGCGCATTATGGTACTGAATTATTAATTGTTTGGTAAGTCTGATGGTTTTATTCGAGCTTGGATTTGTGTTGCTGAAATTCGGTTTTTTGTTGCTGGCGATAAAGCTTTGCAGATGTACCGCCAGTATTTTCTTTATCATCTAGCTTATAATAAGACCGGCTATCGCTAATTACCGGAGCGGTGGCGGGGGCGGATTGCCAGGCGGCGGCGGTGGCGGATTAAAGCCGGAAGGCACCGAAACAGCGCTGCTGCCGGAAACCGGGGGTGCGTCGCCGGTTATTCTGCCGGATATCGGAACACGATGCCCTTTTGCATACATGCATTGAATATAACTCATGTCGTAGCGGTGCTGATTGATGTATGCCGACGTGCTGGCGGTGCCTGAGCCCGCTAATCCGCCTGCAAGCAAACCGGCGCCGGCGCCGATTGCCGCGTCTTCACCACCTGCAATGGTGGCGCCTGCCGCAGCACCCAATCCAGCACCAACCGCCGCGCTTTGCACACCGCTGGATTGCGCCGATTGCCGCGGCGTCAAGCCGCCAATTTGCTCATACGCATAGCGACGGCAATCGTAATCATCATGGCGGAATTGTTCGAAGCTTTTGCCGGAACCCGGCAAAGCCATCACGTTGGGGCCGGAGGGTAAACTGATGCAAGCCGCGAGCATGCAGGTTATTGGCGGTATCAATAATTGCCTCGTTATTTTCATGGTGTTTACTCCATATCTTGTGTTTCAGAGCTCAAAGTCAATCACAGCTGGATACTGGGGAATCCGATTCATACGGATCGCCGCTATGTTTGTTTTTGACCGGCACGGCATCCAACAATTACCTCTGTCAAAGAGGGGTAGAAAAAAGGTATCATATAAGATGCAAAATTTTAATAGTGATATATTTTAGGAGAAAATAAGAATGTCGCAAAAACACCCGGTTATCGCCGTTACCGGATCATCAGGCGCAGGCACTTCAACGGTTAAAACCAGTTTTGAGCATATTTTCCGCCGCGAAAAGCTGAAAGCCACTATCGTGGAAGGCGATAGCTTTCATCGCTATGATCGCGAATCGATGAAACAAGCCGTGGCTGAATCGGAAAAGAACGGTGGCCGCGCAATTAGTCATTTCGGTCCGGAAGCCAACGAATTTGAAAAACTGGAAGCGCTCTTCAAGGAATATGGCGAGAGCGGCAGCGGTCAAACGCGCTTATATTTGCACAACGATGAAGAAGCCAAACCGTGGCAACAAAAAGCAGGCACATTTACGCCTTGGTCGCCGATTGCTCCTGGTTCGGATTTGTTGTTTTATGAAGGTTTGCATGGCGGTGCGAAAAGCGACACAGCCGATGTCGCCAAATATGTCGATTTGCTGGTTGGTGTGGTGCCGATCGTAAATCTCGAGTGGATTCAGAAAATATACCGCGATACCAATGCACGCGGTTACTCAGCGGAAGCGGTTACGCATACCATTTTGCGCCGCATGCATGACTATGTGCATTACATCACACCGCAATTCTCGCGTACGCATGTCAATTTCCAACGCGTACCCACGGTTGATACTTCCAACCCGTTTATCGCCCGGGAAATTCCGACTCTGGACGAAAGTCTCGTGGTGATTCGTTTCAGACACCCGGAAACGGTGGATTTTCCATTCCTGCTGAGAATGATCCATGACTCGTTCATGTCCCGTCCGAACACCATTGTCGTTCCCGGTGGCAAAATGGGTATGGCGATCGAATTGATATTGACGCCGTTGATTCTCGATATTGTTGCTAAAAGCAGAGCGTAGAACGTAATAAGTTTCGGTTAATTCATGAATCACGATAATATGCACTGATGCATTTATCGGATTCTGAATTAATCTTCCTGCCCGGAAACGCTTCGCACATAATCTTTTCAAGTATAACAAGCTGCTTCGGGTTAATTTGGTTGCATGACTTCTCTATTATCCGATCTCAATCCGCAACAACTCGAAGCCATCACGTTGCCACACCAATCGGTATTGGTGCTGGCTGGCGCCGGTAGTGGCAAAACGCGCGTTCTGACAACGCGCATCGCATATCTCATCCAATCAGGCCAAGTGAGTCCGTACGGCATTCTCGCCGTGACGTTTACCAACAAGGCAGCGAAAGAAATGCTAACGCGCATCACCGCGATGTTGCCAGTCAATCCGCGCGGTATGTGGGTCGGCACGTTTCATGGCTTGTGTCATCGCATGCTACGGACTCATTATCAAGATGCCGGTTTGCCGCAAGCGTTTCAGATTCTCGATTCCACTGACCAATTGGCTTTAATCAAACGCATTCTGAAAGGTTTATCGGTTGACGAGAAAAAATTTCCGCCGCGCCAAGTGCAATGGTTCATCAATAACGCCAAGGAAGGCGGGTTGCGCGCGGCTTATGTTGTCGTCGAAGATGCTTACACGCGCCGCCTGCAGGAGTTTTACCAAGCTTATGAGTTGCAATGTCAGAGGGAAGGTGCGGTAGATTTCGCCGAATTGCTGCTGCGCTGTTACGAGTTGCTGGGCCGCAATGAATTCCTGTGCCGGCATTATCGTGAGCGTTTTCAGCATATTCTGGTGGATGAATTCCAGGATACCAACCCGTTGCAATACAAATGGCTGAAACTGCTTGCCGGTGCGGGAAGCCAAAGTGCCGCCGCGGTTTTTGCCGTCGGCGATGACGATCAAAGCATTTATGCGTTTCGTGGCGCTTATACCGGCAACATGCGCGACTTTGAGCATGATTTCGGCATTACCCGGATTATCAAACTGGAACAGAATTACCGTTCGCACGGCAATATCCTGGATGCGGCCAATACCCTGATTGAAAACAACAGTGAACGTCTGGGAAAAAATCTCTGGACGGCGGAGGGCAAGGGAGAATTGTTGCGCGTTTACAATGCGCCGAACGATTTCGATGAAGCCGCCTTTATCGTCGAAGAAGTCAAGTCCCTGCACGCAGAAGGTATCGCACTGTCGGAAATGGCGCTGCTGTATCGTTCTAATGCGCAATCGCGCGTGCTGGAACATAGTTTGTTCAATGCCGCGCTGCCGTATCGCGTTTATGGCGGCATGCGGTTTTTTGACCGCCAGGAAATCAAGCATGCGCTGGCCTATTTGCGCCTAATTGCCAATCCGGATGATGACAGCGCGCTGCTGCGCGTGATTAATTTTCCAGCACGCGGCATCGGTGCCCGCGGCCTGGAACAATTGCAGGAAGATGCCAAAGTACTTGGCGGTAGTCTGTGGATTGCTGCCGTGCAAAAGTGTGGTGGTGAATCGGCAGTGCTGCAAAAATTGCCAGAAACATTAAAAGGCATCGCGGCATTTGTACATTTGATCCTGAGCATGCAGCAGCACTGTGGCGCATTACCGCTGCCGCAGATCGTTGAACACATGCTGACAACCAGCGGGTTGCTAGCGCATTACGGCAAAGAGCGTGAGGACGCGGAAAGGCTGGAGAATTTAAACGAATTGATCAACGCGGCTACCAGTTTTGTGCATGAAGCGGAGAACGACAATTTGGCAGAATTTCTCGCGCATGCTTCGCTGGAGGCCGGTGAACATCAAGCCGGCAGCGGCCAGGATGCGTTGCAACTAATGACAGTGCATGCCGCCAAGGGCTTGGAATTTCACAGTGTTTTCCTAAGCGGACTGGAAGAAGGATTGTTTCCGCATGAAAACAGCTTGAATGAAATCAATGGTATTGCCGAGGAAAGACGGCTGATGTATGTGGCCATGACACGTGCACGCCGCCGCTTGTATCTCAGTTTTGCGCAAAGCCGCATGCTGCATGGCCAGACACGCTATCACATCGCATCGCGTTTTCTCGACGAAATTCCGTCACAGTGTTTGAAATGGTTACAACCGGCCCCGCGCTCAAATCCGCATGCTTATGCGGCCAATAGCGGTGGACATAATGCTGCGGCGGCCGCAAGAACTGCACCTTACAGCCCGGCGAAACCACTGAGTGGGGGATGGCACATCGGGCAGAATGTATCGCATGCCAAATTCGGCACAGGTGTCATTATTAATTACGAAGGCAGCGGCAGCGATGCGCGCGTTCAAGTTAATTTCGATCACGCCGGTATGAAGTGGCTGTTGCTCGAGTATGCGAAATTGACTGCGCTGTAGTAATCTTCGCCGGATTCACTTTTCCGGTTTGATTGCGGCATGATGTTCCCGGCGATGTTCCTCGCTGCAAAAGAATTGCTCCTGGTCGGCGATCGCTTGATGGCGCGGGACTCGAATGTGGCATTGCGCACATTCCACCTGTTCTTCCGGCTCTTTTGCTATTGATTCCAGGGAAGGGGCTTCCCGTTTGATTTCATTGTCGCGTTGATTCGGTTCTTCATTTGAATCATTCCAGTTTGCTTGCTGGAAATCCGGTTGATAATTTTTGAAGCGGATTGGTTCTCCCAGAAAAATATCTTTGTAGCTGACGTAAATGGACGCAAAAATAGTGGGGATTAGAATGACCAAGCCGGCACCATAAGGCATTACGCAAATAATAGTCAGAATAATAAGTACGAAACCGTACAATTGAAACGGAATAAAGTTTCTCAGGCAGGCAAAAAAACTCTTTTGCATTGCAATAACCGGCGGCATGTTATGAAATACCACCAATAAAGGCGAGAACCAGGAAGCCATCATCAGCGGGATGGAAAGCGTCAGTGCAATCAGGAACGATGTTAGGAAGCTACTCATCACTCCCATCAATTCGCTTTCGTCGACTCGCTTACCGTAAAACATCATGTCAGTCATCTGAGAACCACCGATCAGCATAACCAGGCCGATAATGAGAATCTGTCCGATCAGATAAATGCCACCGAGCGTAATAAGCGGCACAGTATTGGTTTTGAAAGCAGCAAACAAATGTGTCATCTCCAGCGGCTTGCCTTGCTCCATATCTTTACATCCCAGCATGACTCCAGCCAGAAATACGGGAGAAATCAGGGTGAAAACAAATTGCCCTATCATTGGGATCAATGATATCGACATCCCGATCAGCAGGAGAGTAAAGCATACAAAAAACCAGGTCAGCGGTGCTCTGCGGAATAAATAGAATCCGCTCAGGATCCATTGCAATCCTTGTTTTGCGTAGACTTGATGAATTTCCATTAATGTTTTCTCCAATTAATCTTGGTAAGCAGTCTCAACGATGGGTTATATCCAGAGCTGCTGTAGTTTTGCTGAATTGTTTCTATGGTTGATTAATATTTCCCTGAAATGCGCCGGATCCTTGGCATGTGTCAATTCTCCCGGGCGAGGCAAATGATAGTCGTGCAAACGGGAAACCCAGAACCGCAGTGCACCGGCACGCAGCATGGTGGACCAGGCTTGGTGCTCGATAGCAGTGAGCGGCCGCACGGCGTGATAGGCTGCGATCAGCGCAAGCGTGCGTATTTCGTCCAGCACTTTATTTTCAGACATGCACCAATCATTTACGGTAATCGCCAAGTCATAGAGAAAAGCATCATTGCAGGCAAAATAAAAATCGATGACGCCGCCGATGGCATGACCAGTAAACAAAATATTGTCACGGAATAAATCGGCATGAATAACGCCGCCGGGTAGGGCAGCGGTTTGCTGCGATTGCTGAAAATCCAGTTCCGTATCAAGAAGGGATTTTTCATCCGCAGAGAGAAAAGGTTTGATCTCAGGTGCTTTGGCTTGCCACCAAGCAAGTCCGCGCGGGTTGGCCATTTGTCCGGAATACGATCTTCCCGCAATATGCATTTGTGCTAACACAGCACCAACTTCGGTGCAATGTTCCGCCGCTGGCTGCATGACAGACTGTCCTGGCAAACAAGTGACGATTGTTGCCGGTTTGCCATTTAATTCGCCCAGCAATTTCTGATCCAGCATGGGGACCGGCGCTGGGCAGGGTATATGGTGCCGGGATAGATGTGCCATCAGATTTAAATAATAGGGCAGTTCGTCGCGAGTCAGTTTCTCGAATAACGTCAATATAAATTTGCCTTGCGTGGTGGTGACAAAATAATTGGTATTTTCGATTCCTGAAAGGATGCCTTGTAAATTAATTAATTGACCAAGCGCGTAATTTTCTAACCAAACCGTGAGCTGGTTATCGGTAACAGGTGTAAAAACTGACATGAATTAGCCAAATAAAAAAGCGGAAATGATGGGACAGTACAATTTCATTGCATTACATTGTTGTGCTTTTTATCGACATTAGAATCTCATGAATTGCCACATCGGCGGACTGACATCAATACCAGCGTCACCTGGATGTGTGTGAGCACCACGGCTGAGATTTTTTTTCAAATAATACGGTGGACCGATACGGGGAATCACTTTGATCATCATCAGTTCGCCATTGATGCGATGCTCTTCGATGGTATCTTCACCGCGCTTGATAATGGTCACCTGTGTTTCCAGCTCAGGATCTGATTGAATATCCGGCGGTAGTGGCGGAGGATCGGCCAATTCCTTAGGCAATTCCGGAATTTCCGGTAACGGTATCAGATTATCCGGGTGTGCGGGTTTTTTCGCTTGCTTCGGTTGCTCCGATTGCGCCATGGCCGGCAATGCTGAGCTGAGCAGTATGATGAAAATAAGCGAATATAAGTACGTCATATTAGTCCCGGAAGGGCAGAATAATGAGGTATTCTACCTAAAATCATTGCCGACGGTTAAAGATTGAGCTGAATTTCCCGCTCAGCAGCGGTAAGTTCAAATCCGCTGCTTTCGTAATATTTGAAAATCGCGCTGACGATCTGATCCGGCTCATCAATGATTTGGATCAGATGCATATCGTTTGCCGAAATAAAGCCTTCAGCGATCAGAGTGTGTTGAAACCAGTCAAGCAGACCACGCCAGAATGCCGAGTAAACCAAAATGATCGGCATTTTGCGGGTTTTTCCGGTTTGCACCAGCGTCAGCGCTTCCATCAGTTCATCCAAAGTACCGAACCCGCCAGGGAGTACGACGTATGCCGTGGCGAATTTGACGAACATATATTTACGTGCGAAAAAATGCCGGAAAGTTTGGCTGACATCCTGATAAGCGTTGCGATGCTGTTCGTGCGGCAATTGAATATTCAAACCGATACTGAGCGATTTGCCGAAATAGGCGCCTTTGTTGGCGGCCTCCATGATACCCGGTCCGCCGCCGGAAATGACCGCGAAGCCGGCATCGGAGAGTTGTTTGGCGATTTGTTCAGCCAGTTGGTAGTGCGGGCTATCGGGGCCGGTGCGCGCGCTACCGAAAATGCTGACAGCGGGTTGAATGGCTTCAAGACGTTCCGTTCCTTCGACAAACTCTGCCATAATTCCAAACAGGCGCCACGATTCTTTTGCCGACCAGGGTTTTTCCATGGGTGGATGATTGGCCGATTTATCTTGCAGGTTCATAGGAATATTATTTAAATGAAAACATTGCTATTGGTTGACGGTTCATCCTATCTATATCGCGCTTTCCATGCACTGCCGGATTTGCGTAATCATCGTAATGAGCCAACCGGTGCGATTCATGGCGTGCTCAATATGCTGCGGCGCCTGCACAAGGATTACCAGGCGGATTATAGCGCGTGTGTGTTTGATGCAAAAGGTAAAACTTTTCGCGACGATTTATATCCCGACTATAAATCGCACCGGCCGCCGATGCCGCACGATCTGGCGGCGCAGATCGCGCCGCTGCATGCTTGCATCCGCGCCATGGGCTGGCCGATGCTGATCATCGATGGCGTGGAAGCCGACGACGTCATCGGCACTTTGGCGAAACAGGCGGTCGAGGACGGTATGCGCTGCATCATTTCAACCGGTGACAAGGATATCGCGCAATTGGTGAACCCGCATGTCACATTAGTGAACACCATGAGCAATGAAATTTTGGATGAAGCAAACGTGCTGGCCAAGTTTGGCGTGCCGCCGCAACGCATGCTGGATTATCTGATGCTGATCGGCGATGCTTCCGACAACGTTCCCGGCGTGCAAAAAGTGGGCCCCAAGACGGCGGTTAAATGGCTGGCGCAATACGGATCGCTGGATAATTTGATCGCCCATGCCGGTGAAATCAAAGGCGCGATCGGCGACAATCTGCGCCAGACATTGGCTTGGTTCGAGACATCCCGTCAATTGATCACGATCAAGTGCGACGTCGATTTACCGGTTAAGATCACCGATCTTGCACCGCAACCGCAAGATACCGCGCAATTGATCCAGCTCTACGAACAGTTGGATATGAAAACATCGCTGCGCGAATTGCGCCAGCAAATAACCGCAGACACATCCGAATCCATGCCTGCGGATGAAAGCGGTGCCGCGGTCACCGGTGGCGGCAGCCGCGATGCCGTGCTTGACGATCCGGTAACGTATCAAACGATTCTGAACGAAAGTGAATTGGATGATTGGTTAGCCCGATTGGATACCGCGCCGTTGGTTTCGGTCGATAGCGAAACGACCAGTCTGAATCCGATGCAGGCAAAATTGGTGGGCATTTCATTTTGCGTTGAAAGTCATCATGCGGCCTATATTCCGTTGATGCATCAGTACACCGGTGTGCCGCAACAGCTTGCGCTTGATCAAGTGCTGAATAAGCTGAAGCCGTGGCTGGAAAATGCGGCAAAACCTAAGCTGGGGCAGAATCTGAAATACGACAAACACGTGTTTGCCAATCACGGCATTCAATTGAACGGCATTGCGCATGACACGTTGTTGCAATCGTATGTGCTCGAATCGCACCGGCCGCATAACATGGATAGCCTGGCGCTGCGTCATCTGGATGTGAAAACCATCAGCTACGATGACGTTACCGGCAAAGGCGCCAGCCGTATCGGGTTTGATGAAGTGGCGCTCGATGTCGCCACGCAGTATGCGGCGGAAGACGCGGATATCACCTGGCGTTTGCACCAAACGCTCTATCCCGTCATTCAGAAGGATGAACGGCTGGATTACGTTTATCGCGAGATAGAAATGCCGGTTCTGGAAGTGTTGTTTGCGATGGAGCGTAACGGCGTGCTATTGGACTATAAGCTGCTGCATGGACAAAGCCGCGAACTGGGTGAGAAATTACAGGCATTGGAGCAACAAGCGCACGCCATTGCGGGACAGCCCTTCAATCTGAATTCGCCGAAGCAGATCCAGGAGATTTTATTCAATCAACTGAAATTGCCGGTTATTAAAAAAACACCGACCGGTGTGCCTTCCACCGATGAAGATGTACTGCAACAGCTGGCGCTGGATTATCCGTTGCCGAAGCTACTGCTCGATTACCGCGGCCTGGCGAAACTGAAGTCGACGTATACCGACAAATTGCCGCTGATGATGGATCGCGTTACCGGCCGCGTGCATACCAATTATGCGCAGGCGGTTGCCGTAACCGGGCGTCTGGCGAGTTCCGACCCGAATTTGCAGAATATTCCGGTGCGTACCAGCGAAGGACGCAGAATCCGCGAAGCCTTCATTGCGCCGCCAGGACACAAAATCATTTCGGCGGATTATTCGCAAATCGAGCTGCGTATCATGGCGCATATTTCCCAGGATCAGCGGTTGCTCGAAGCTTTTGCCGCCGGTGAGGATATTCACCGCGCAACGGCTGCGGAAATTCTCGGAATTCCGCTGGATCAAGTCGATCCTGAACAGCGCCGCTACGCCAAAGTGATTAATTTCGGCTTGATTTACGGCATGTCGGAATTCGGTCTGGCGGCGCAATTGAATATCGAACGCAGTGCCGCGCGCGCGTATATGGAGCGGTATTTTGCGCGTTACCCGGGCGTGGAAAACTATATGCGGCAAACCCGGGAAAAAGCCAGGCAATTGGGGTATGTTGAAACCGTGCTGGGACGCCGTTTGTGGTTGCCTGAAATCAATCATACCAACGGCAATCGGCGGCAGGGCGCGGAGCGGGCGGCGATCAATGCACCGATGCAAGGCACCGCCGCCGATATCATCAAGCTGGCGATGATCGCCGTGCATCGCTGGCTGCATCAAGCGCAACTGCGCAGCAAGTTAATCATGCAGGTTCATGACGAACTGGTTTTTGAGGTTCCGGATGATGAAGTGGCATTGGTGAAAACCGCTTTGCCGGATTATATGGGCAATGTCATGCGGCTGGATGTGCCGTTATTGATCGAAGTAGGAGTTGGCGATAATTGGGAGCAGGCACACTAGAATCCATGTGCCTGCTGTATGACGATACTTATTCGCGCGTTTCGATTTGCATCAGCGGTTCGCTGGGTGCAACTGTGACTTTCTTAACTCTTCTGCGCGTTCTTTTGGGAACGATGACTTCTTCCGCAACAATTTCAACTTTCTCGGGCGGCGTTTCCACCATCACCAGACCGCTTTTGCTGAAATCCGGAAGCTCTTTGATTGCACTGATTTCCGGCAACGGAGCCGCCACAATCGGAGGCTCCGGCTGCACGATTTTATCTTGCGCCGCTTGATCAACCGGCGGTATTTCCGCTACTGCTTTCTTAACGGGTTGCTTCTTGACGGCAGGAACAGAAAACTCTTCACCGGCAGGTATCGTTTTCTCAGCGCTTGATTGCGCGTTTAATGAAAACTCGCCGGTGCTAACCGTTTCACTTACAGGTTCATTCGATATCGCTTCAGGATTTTCAGCGCCGCTTCTAACTCTATCGGTATTGTCGCGATGCTTGTTGCCGCGATGCCTGCGCGTGCGCCTGCGATCGCCGGTTTTTGCGCCGCTATCGTCAGGATTTTCAGTCGTGATGTCCGCAACGCCGGTTACGGGCAATACGGATTCTGTAAGGATAGCGGGAGAGTCCTGAGAAATGCCGCCGCTCTTCCGGTATTCCTCAGCATAGGGGTGAGTGTGTTCCGATTGCGGATTATTGAAATCCTGCGCTGCCACATTGGTTAAGTCCGCGGTTTCGCTTTGTTTGTTTTGTTTGTGCGCGGAAACGTCTTTATTGCGCTCACTCCGGTTGCGTCCACGGCGGCCCCGCGACCGTCCGCGCTCTTGCGGTTGTCTGGTTTTATCAGTATCAGCCGGTTTTTCTTCCTGACCAGCTTTGGTTTCTTCACTATGCGCAGGCTTAAACCAGCTGAAGAATTTATCCAGCAGCGACGTATCGCGTGCCCTTTCCTCACGAATCGGCGCAGGCTGAGCGGGTGTTATGCCTTGAACGGCAGCTTGCGGACGGGTAGGTTTATTTCTTTGTCCGGAGATGGTTTCCGCAATACTGTCATCGGTTTGTTTTTCAACCATCTTGTAACTTGCCACCGATTCATTTGCTTTGCTATCTTCGTGGCGGATGCGGGTGATATTGTAAGCGGGGGTTTCGATGTGAATGTTAGGTATGAGAATGATGTTGATGCGCTGTCGAACTTCAAGGTCGTAAATTTCCGCTCGCTTCTCGTTCAGAAGATAGGTAGCCACATCCACCGGAAGCTGAACATGCAGCGCACTGGTATTTTCTTTCATGGCTTCTTCCTGGATGATCCTGAGCACATGCAGCGCCGAAGAATCGGTTCCGCGGATAAAGCCGGTGCCTTGACAGCGCGTGCAAGGAATATAGTTGCTCTCACCCAGGGAAGGCCGCAGGCGCTGCCGCGATAATTCCAGCAAACCGAAACGCGAAATTTTTCCGACTTGGATGCGTGCGCGGTCTTGCCGCAATGCTTCGTGCAATCGGGCTTCGACTTCACGTTGATTGCGTTGCACATCCATATCGATAAAGTCGATGACGATCAAACCGCCCAAATCCCGCAGGCGCAATTGCCGGGCAATTTCATCAGCTGCTTCCAGGTTGGTGCTCAGCGCGGTATGTTCGATATCCAGTCCGCGGATAGCACGCGCCGAATTGACGTCGACGGATACCAGTGCTTCCGTGTGATCGATCACGATGGCGCCGCCGGAAGGCAGCGTCACTTGCCGGGAATAAGCGGTTTCGATCTGATGTTCAATTTGAAAACGTGAAAAGAGCGGCACATCGTCGTGGTAAAACTTCAGGCGGTCGACATTCGCGGGCATAACATGCGCCATAAATTGGCTGGCTTGCTCATAGATGTCGCGACTGTCAATCAGAATTTCTCCAATTTCCTGGCTAAAGTAATCGCGGATCGCGCGAATGACCAGGCTGCTTTCCTGATAAATCAGAAAAACGCCATCCTGATTATTGGCCGCTTCTTCGATCGCATACCACAGTTGCGTCAGGTAATTCAAATCCCATTGCAGTTCTTCCGTGCTGCGCCCGATACCGGCAGTTCTGGCAATGATACTCATCCCATCGGGCACTTCGAGTTGCGCGATGACTTCGCGCAAGTCATTGCGTTCTTCACCGGTTATACGGCGTGATACACCGCCGCTGTTGGGGTTGTTCGGTATCAAAACCAAATAGCGGCCGGCCAGCGAGATATAGGTCGTCAGCGCAGCGCCCTTGGTGCCGCGTTCGTCCTTATCAACTTGGACAATGAGTTCTTGTCCTTCTTGCAGCAAGTCCTGGATACGGCCGTTAGCGGCGCCATTTTCAGCAAAACAGGAGGGAGCAATTTCCTTGAAGGGTAAAAAACCGTGCCGTTCACAGCCATAATCCACAAACGCAGCTTCCAAACTGGGTTCTATTCGTGTGATGACGGCTTTATAGATATTGCTTTTACGTTGTTCCTTACTGATTGATTCTATGTCGAGATCGATCAATGTTTGACCGTTGACAATGGCAACCCGCAATTCTTCCGGTTGGGTTGCATTAAATAACATTCGTTTCATTTACAAGCCTTACG
>CAYQZF010000004.1:0-33936 GCA_964421895.1 uncultured Nitrosomonas sp.
CGGTAACATACAGAATAGCATTGAGAATTTGTAGATTGGAATGACTGACATTGCCACGTTGGCGAGGCATGCAGTGTTCGATCTGTTGATACTGGCTTTCGGTAATTTCCATCGCCATAGCCATATTGAGACCTTTGCAAAAGTCCTTTGGCGCATTTTCAGGTTATTGTTTTTATTGATATTAAATTTTAAGAAGTGGGATTTTGCAAAGGTCTCATATTATATCAAATAGTGTTAACAGGCCCTAGTCAAGTTGTGGGAAGTTACCTTGAAAGTTGTTTCTGGCGATCGCGCAAAGGAACCAAACTCCACAATCCACCGCCAATACATTGATTTTGTTGACAAGGTTATGGTAAGATCACAACCAATTGTCATCCCAAAATCGGCCTTGCATTCTTTAAAGGGTATCCACGATGATCAGTTGGGATCATCTGGGTTTGGAATGCAGAGAAGAATGCCTGGAACTTCCCATCTACTTCAACAAAGACAGCACCGTCTTGAAATACACCATTCTCAGAGGAATGATCTTTTATATGAGATCCACGCTTGGAACGTGGGTTGCCTTGATTCATGTGAGTTTCGTGCAAGCCATCATTAGCTGGAAAAAGGAACCCGAAACCATAAGCTATTACATTCTTCTGAGTTCTAAAACCTTTTCTCTGATCAGTGTAACCTTTGCCATGATACTCATAGTCAATTTGCTCGCTTTTGTCGCTTATTTGAAGCATGTGATTTAGTACGTCATTACAGTCGTTATCCTCACCCGGTTGATCTACAGGAACTGGGCGCATGCGAGGGAGGTCGACTAGTTTGCTATCATGGCAATAGTCCAGCCGAGGGAAGCTATTGACATGCAAACCCGAAGGCAGTTTTGCAAGTTCATCACAGGCTGGATGGGAAAAGAATTGGTCCCAAACATAAAGAAGGTGATATCCGTCTGGTCCGGCCAATGAAGAGTCAGACTTGACATTGGTTACCAACTTGAAAAGTTGACCTGATCCGTTATCAAGCACGATAACGTAGTGAGGATTACCCTTATACCCACTTAAATACGGAACTCCAAAACTGACATTTCCCTTGAATAATACGTAATTGTTATCCATATTAACTCCGGCAGTTGGTAAAAATTACAAATTCTACTCAGCCAAAATTCTGTTTTGGCCAATTTGCTTTCATTTTTCGCTACTTCCTTAGTGCCAAAAAATCTGTTAAAAATTGCCGTCATTTTGCAAGAATCACTGCTCAGTTATAACCTACAAAACAGATGTCTATGTTTTTCTTACGAATAGATTATGTTACCAAACCCCTTAAGATTTGGTTTTAGTCACATCCGGTACAGGTTGTGCACTTTTTGCCTCATGCGATTCTTGTTCCAGTAGTTCTGTCAAAACTTGAATTGCACCACCGATGCGAAGCAACGTTTCGTGTAACTGGGTTTGCTGTCTATGCAATTCATGTAATCTTGTTTGGCCTTTTTCAAATTCGCTTTCTAATTCCTGAAGGCGCTGTAGCAATTTATCTTGCATTATTCTTTGCTTCCGATTAGTTAGGAATATTTATTCAGAGAAGATTCCGAAAACTTTAATAAAGTAAATGTAAATCTTTCTTGATCATAAAATCCATTTCTGAAATAGAGTATTTGTAGTTAAAGCCATTTAGATAACCAATATACTAATCCGGTGGCTTATATCCCTTGATATCTGCTTGATAAAATTCTCCTTTGTATTTAAAAAAGAAGTCAATCCTTGCTTCATTTATACCGTTTGCTGCACCCACAATTGCTGTGCCGTCGGGCTCATTTTCCAAAATTTCTCTAGCTCTTCTTTTGTCTGTAGGATAAGTTATTACTGCGTTATGGGCATAAAGATCGCCATTGACATAAAGATTACTCTTTCCTCCTCCGCCGCCGATATGAACAGGTTGGCCATTTTCATAATTTAAATAAAGATCAGCAACAGTTCTGTCATTTTTCTCATCGCGCTTACCATCTATGTGGCGCACTAATAGCTTTGCATTACCTCCATCTCCAATAACCGTATCATTTGTTATCGCTAATTTTCCCAAAACAGTCAAATTGGCAGTTTTAACAGTACCATCAGAAGCAATGGCTAATCCTCCAAAAAGACTAAATTCTTTTCCAGGATTTATCCTCCAAATGTTCTCAATCGTAACCCCCCAACTCCACCATTGCTCTTGATTCTTGTTGTCACGTGAGGCCAAAAGATTAAGGCCTGGCTTTGAAGGTGCATTCGGACTCATTTGCAGTAACCTATCCAAGTTACCATATGAAGAAAATATATGAAGAGCAGCATCTGCCTTTTGGGCTACTGATGCTGATGCGCCTATAGCGATTGCCCCGCCTTCAACACTTAATCGAGCATTTGCCATGACTTCATTTATCCCGATGGCAACACCTCCCGATGGCTTTAGCAATATATCATCTTGGTATTTAGGATCGGTATCGTTCGCCACTCCAATTTCAAGTGCCGTTCTCTCAGAACTCCCTCCGCCCGCTCGCGCATAATAACGAATCCACGCCTTGTCGCCACTTCCTCCGCCTGGGTCACTCGGAAACAAAATTCCTGCCTTGTCATCATTACCGGCTGCCGGCATAATTGCTCCATCTAGGACGTGCAATTTAGCTTTTGGCTCCACAGTACCAATGCCTACATTACCGCCAGCTCCAATGAACAGCCTGCCATCGGCCACACCGGTTTCCACGAAATTTAATCCAGGGAATTTCCCACTCAAATTCTGATTGATGTGCCATTTGGTATTTCCACTTGCATCTTCAAAACTTATTAGTTCATCAGAAATTCCTTTTGCACGAATTGCCAATGGGTTTCTAGGAGTTTTCGAGTCGATTCCTAGATAACCCGAAAGATACCATTTATCTAATTCATCACTCATCGCTCTACTCCTTTGCCATTATTCTTGATCATCTCTACTTTCCTACTGGAGTCATGTATCTGATTTCTTCGAAGGCTCAAGCACATCAAACTGCAGACCGCTTGAGCCTTCCCCTCGACCAACCCCATTACGACGTCCAATCCACAGATATGTTTTTCCATCGATCCAGCGTGCATATTGAAAAGCACGCGTAACACGCACGCCTTCGCTTGGAACTTCTTCTTCGTGAATCGACACAGGCTTATCTTTACCATCTTTCGGGTCTTTATAGATTCTGGGGTTAAGAATTTCACCTTGCCAGTTACCATAGCGCATGAGCCCCATCGGGGGAGTTCCGTTTTGTAAAGGTATCGCAATTAACGGAATCCAGTGTTCTGGTATCTCGGTCTTTAAGCGGTAGGTAAATGGTTGATTAGCATCGCCTGAAACATCATCCCTTTTGGTTTGACAGGTACGGAAAAAAGCTTCCGACCGATTAAATGGTTGACTCAATGGGCTTTCAACGATCCGTTCAACTGCCCAGGCCATGTTAGCCATTTCATCTCGTAAGAATAGCACTTCTTCAAGTGCAGCACCGTTCAGACTAGTTCCAAGGGTGGGCGGCAAGAAAAACATATCAGGAATAGGTCGTTCTTCATTTCCCTCAATTCGTTGCGGATCAAGAGAAAGTCTGAACATATCCCACGAAAAGTCATTGTCTTGACTATCTATCGCACGTGACGATGAAATTTGAGTATGAATACCAAAGGTGTCTCGCACAATCAGGCATGACGTAGAACAAAGAGATCCTACTGGAACTGTAACCGGTATGATGAACCAATCATCGCCGGCAATCAGTGCAAATTCCATTAGCAGTAACTTGGCTAATTGTTGTGCGCCAGCATTCATTCCACCAAAGTCGACACGAGCATCTTCGAATTCCCAGTAGCGTAAAGCGGGCATGCCACGATAACTAACTGGCATAGGTATCGCACTGTACGTGATTTTCTCATCTTCAGTTGGGTTACGCGGATTAGCACCTAATTTTCCAGCACCAAGAAAATTAAAGGAATACCAATCTAGGCTCCCTTCTGTATATTCCGGTACCGTCAATACAGTCTCGTGGCCCGGCGTAGGTGCAGAAACCAAAGCGGAATATTCAAGACGTTCAGGAATCCATGTTGTATTGTCGGTTCTATCCGGTTCACTGAATAATTCCACATACCAATCTATCCATTCTTTGACTGCAGCATCAACGCTCGTCCGGTTCGGACTCGCAAAGTCATACCAGCTTTTCCATGCATCATTGTTGGTTTGGTGTGCCAAGTAAATTTGTTCGCCGTCGGGTACGCGATTTTCTACAAGCAACAAAAATTTCTGTGTTTCAGAATCCAGCGGATTCTTGAGTTTTTCTGTGTCAGGTCGTTTTAAAGGGAATATTTTTAATATTTTTTGTTTATATTCTTCTTTTACTTTGTGCTGCGTAAGCAAGCGCAACAAAGCAAGTCCTGCTTCAGCGGCCAATTTGGGTTTGTATGCTTGGTGCTCTCTTATAGGTTCGCGTTCTATCCATGTTTCCAGCGGAACAATTCCTTCCAGTTTCTGTCCCGTTGAGCTTGCATCTTTGCGAATTTCCCCATGCTCATTGCGCCAAGCTTTAGGGATAGGCCCGGGCAAAAAATGAGTGATTGGCGTGCATATCATTTTCATTTTTACATGTACGGGAGATCCGGCATCTTCACCATCAAATTCGCGCAATTGCCATTGACGAGCAAGCAGCCAAAGGGGATCGTGTACTGCAGCTTGCAATCCGCTTTCAAGCTCAGCACTACGCGAAAAAGGCTCTAAGCGAGTCCAGATATTTGAGGAATTTGGCATTTCTGATTCCCTTTCAGATTAATGGTGCACATAAATTTCTCCCTTTAGCTTGTGTCATTCGGGTATGCGCGATTGTGGAAAATAGAGTGCAGGTAAGAATTGATTAGCTTCATCCCCCCATGCCTTCAGATCTACAGCTCGTAGCTTAGCCAATTCAAGTGTTTCCACTATTGTTGCCTCTAACGTCGCCAAATCCCATTTTTCAATACCCTCAGGAGCAACTGCTAATAAAATGGCTTGCGGTGCCCGGGATTGTGGTGCATCGTAGTGAAAAGCTAAGCCGGGAGTTTCTTTTTTATTTGGAATGACTTCAACCCATTCATCAATCATCAAGCCTGCAGTAGGTTGTTTAATAGAGAAAATATTATCAGAAACAATACCAAGTGGTTCATGAACAACCAGCGATATACGGCTACCTGGTAGTTCCTCAGATTCAAGCGGCAAGGCAACCCACTGCTCGTTTTCTTTATAAGGTAATTGGCCAACGGCTAAATTAAGTTCAGTATTGCCTAATGCTTCAGCATAAAGCAAAATTTTATCCAATCGCGCAACACCATCTCGTACACGAGAAGCGCGCTGAAACCACGTCACCGATGTCAGTGGATTCCCTCTCTGCAAGTCGAGGCTTCTGGCAAAAGTTGCATTGAGATCTTCGAAATTGACCGGATTAAAACGCGGCATGATACGAAACTCCGTTCCAAAAACTTCGCGCAAACGAGTCAGATGATAATCCTGTCCATTGGCCTGATTTTTAGTTACTGAATTTATGCGCTTGATTCTTTCCTCAACTTCATACAAAACTGATTCAGCCTGAGCGCGAAGTGTGGTTAGTACTTCAGGAGCGTCCCCCACAAGATTCAATGGTACGGTTCCAACTAATCCATAGTTTGCAAAAAGCATGAGTGCATCACGGATTTTTTTAGAATCTAAATTACTTTCAGAAGAAATAGCTTCTTCAAGTGTTTTTTTCTTATTTTTAAATTGTTCAACCGCGTTATCTGCTCGTGCACCCAACTCAACGGTATCTGATTTTTGTTCCTTTCCACCCGGTTGGTCCAGATCGCTTGTTTGTAAAGGCCGTGCTGACACGATTAATTTACGTGCCGCCCGAGCTATTTCCAGTAATTCTGCAAAACCCACATTACCCTGAGTCAATTCATTAGAAAATGACAATCTGATTTCAGTGGTTTTTGAAAGATTTTCTGCAGAAATTGCGCATTGTGCTTCATAGATGATGCGTTGTTCAAGCTCGGAATGTTGTGTTTCACCAGCATATTCCGACAAATACAATAAATCGATCGGTGCTAATTTGAGTTGCTTAAGCTCTATGTTTTTAGTATCCAACAAAATGGTTTTATTTTTATCACTCGAATCTTGTCCGCGAAATTCAACGGCACATTGCGCATCTTTTGCTTTTGGGCCACCCAAAAGTTTTGCTAACCAGGCGTTCAGGAATGGCTCCACTTGCGCACGCGGTGTTGATTCCCATGGCTCTCCCAGGGATGAACTCGAAGGAAAATCGCCCGAGAAAGCGACAGCAATCCGATGAGTAATGGCAATCCCGCTGCGTGGTGTACTGATGACATCAAGTTCAGGTGGAGTTGCTTCTCCCTCAGTAATGGCAGCCAAAGTAGCTCCAGCACGTACCGGATTTCCTTGCGCCACGTGGTGAACTGATTCGGCGATGACTAAATCACTAATGGCATCGATCGCATCTTCCAAACGTCTCAACTCATTCTCGCAAGCCTCTTTATGATTATCCGGTGGTGTAGGGGCAGGGTATTTGTCCCAAGGAATTTCTTTATTCCAGATTTTTTGCCATTTATGCAAGAGTCCCAATCCGTCGACGACTTGTCGAGCAGATCGAGCATTGATGTCTTCTTTGGATATTGAAGCAAATGGCGCCATATCCAAAAGTGAAATTTTTCGAAAGAATGGAATATACTGATCAAGTGGAATTCCTAGACCAGGATAGTTTTCATGTAACCCGCGTTCAAAACGATAGCCGAGTAACGAACTCAACGATTGACCCTGACGAACACCATCCATCAGCCGTTGTGCAAGACGTACTCGCTCAGATGATAAATTAATAGCGAATGAATTTTGATCTTGGTTATTCTTATCAAAGGGATTCTTATGTAACGCATAACCGCTGCGCAATAGCGCTGCAGTAGTTGCATGCGCAAGTGATGGCGCATGTATATATCCATTATCAGAATCCGATTTGTAAAGCGGTAAAGATGAATTGTGTTCGCATTCTTTTGGAGGATTGATTAATTCACGTTTAATGGGCTCCAAATTTTCAACCCAACCGTAACCACCGATATAAACTCCAGTCGGTTTTTGTTTTCGGAGTGTATCAAGACGCTTGGTAGCGAAAGAAGTAACCCAAGCATCATAGCGATGCGAGCACAGATCAAGCGTTTCTTTAACTAATGCTTCTAGTGAATTTGAGGGTTGAATTACCAAGTAATCCAAGCTTTTGTAGAAAGCCGCAAAGTTGCTTAATTGTTGTTTTAAATTTTGCGCTTCTGGAATTTTTTCCAAATTGTAACCAGTATTTTTTAATTCCTTTTTGATTTTATCCAGATAGTCACCAATTTTTTCTGGATTCCCACTAGAAACAGGACGATCAAGTTTATTCCTAAGCGTGGACACATTGTCATCTTCAAATTCCGGTTCTATGCAATCTTCGTTTGGATTGGATAATTTCAGAATACGGCAAGCAGCGTTTAAATACTCGCGTAAGCACGCTTCTCTTACTAATCTATGGAACAAAGTATCAGAAACGCCATTTAACTTCTTCTGCCAAAGCATGCTGTGGCTTTCAGTAAATAACCAATCGCAATAAAACTTCGGTATTTCAACTACTGACGCTTCAGCTACGTAAAAATCGGCACCATCTTCAGTTTGATTATCAGAATAGATAATGAATTCATTGGCAGGCGAAATACTGTTACTTGCTTCCAAATATTCCCATTGTCCAGTAGTTTTACTTACTGCATCTGTATTATTGGTAGCGCCACCATTTCCAGTCCCAATGCCCACATGTCCACGTTTTACAAATACCCATGCCGATGCAATAATTCTGGATGGTCCTGTATTTTCGAGAAGAAATTTCTGTACCAAACCACTGTGAATCCCTGCGGTCGTGACATGTATCATTGTCATACTGCCACCATATGAAAAAGTCGACCGAACCAACTCTGTTGTGATTATTCCATTTACATGATTCCATACCCTCCATTCGGCAGCTGCCGAACTACTACCACCTTGTGTATCAGATGTCGAAGTTTGGTGTTCTGTGCCTCCAAAATTAGGATTTTTAAGAAGATTAGAAGCAACTATCGAATCTGGCCACTGAGACTCATGTAAAACATCACCATAAACCATTCTGATCTGACGAGGAATCCAATTTAAACCTAGTTTTTGAACTAAATCTTTCGTTGTTTGATTACCGGAAAAATACGCATCTGAACTGGGTTGAGGTGCACGTTGTGCGATTCGCTGAACTGGGCGTTTCACATATTCAACGGAAGTAGGAGTCATTTCCAGTACCTTTAATAACTCTTCCTTAAAATGCTTTTTATCTTTTTTTACTGTATTTTCAGAAACTATCTGAGGCACATTCACTAAGAAATGCTGCCAAACTTCCCGTAGCTTACGAAGGAAGTCTACAAGCTGCGGATCAACGGATTGATTATTGATACTCTTCTTGAGCGATTCGTCTAATTTGTCAATTGAAATAACCGGAAGAAGACCGTAAGGTTGTTTACCGATACGTAATGCTGGTAAAGGGCCACGGCCTCGCACATAACGCTGAAAATGCTCACGTCCCTGCTGCAATTTCTCATCGGTAGGCGCATTTGGCCCAGCCATCATATGCTCAAGGAATGATCCCCACGTTGTTTGCCAAAGTGCAGTATTCATATGCTGCGCATCAAGTTGTTCTTGCGCTGCTGATTCACGTACATGCTCAAATAGACTATCTTTAATACCGAGAGCGCGAGCCGCGACTACGCGATGACTACTTTCTAACGGAGGATTTATAACCTGTCTTTCTACGCGAAAACTTTTCTCAAAACCCGGATCCAATGTACTGTATCCCGAGGGGGCGTCATCGGTATTATTAGTAGGCGTTCCTTGAAGGATAAATCCGATCCCTTGAGTATAGTGGTGCGCATTAATTAAATCTTCCAATTTCTGCTGCCCTTGATCTCCTTTGAAATCAGAGTTGACTCCCAGTACCACTATTCTTTTGATCTTGCTTGTAGGAATTCTATCTTTAGGGATGATAATCCCCATCCCTTTTTCCTTGGCTTTACTGAATTCTACAAGCCAACCCAATTCTGGATCATTTTCAAAGTTATCTGCATTTAGGTCGGCTTTATTGGTTTCCTTCGCTTTTGGGTAAAGACCTACGGTAAGAGGTTGTGCAATATTTTCGCCTTTTGATATGATTGGCTCAGATTTTCCGTCTTCGTAAACAAGTGCGATCCACCTAGTTGGCAATATTTGGGTAATGGATGCTCGACTCCAAGCTTGATCATGGGTACCGGGATTAGGAACTTCTCCAGACTTCAATGGGGTAAATTGCTTTGCAATCCAAGCAGCACGGGTGGGACCAAATTTTTCCGCTAACTTAGCCCAAGCACTAATTTTATGTGCTTCACTAGCTTCAGTTGACGAGGTTTGCTGCCAGAAACTTTTGCCCCATTCTATTTCGATTTTAGTCAGGTTTGGTTCAAATGAGTCTATATGAACAGCATCAGGATAAATTCTGATGAGAAGGGAGTCTTGGTCATCAAAGCGAGTCTCCAATCGAACAGGAAATAACACCAACGGAAGATCAGTATTGAGATCCAGCGTAAAATTATCATTATTGTTGACCGGCATCTTGAAATACTCTCTTCTATTTATTAGGTACTAGTTCAATTAATTTGCCGTATCGGGAAACCAAGTGCTGGAATGAATTTGGATTCGATAGGCTTTTTGCAACAAAATATAAGCCATATGGGCACTATTCTTGCCCCAGATTTTAGTTTTATCGTGCAAATATCTTTTCCAATCTGGATTCTTAATTAAGAAGTCCCCCCATTGAGGATCATTTGGTGCAGGAAAATTGTTTGGATTAATGTTTGCAGGAAGTGGTGTTTTAGGTTGAATGAGATTGGGATTGTTATTTTGTACAGAAATACAGCCCCCTTCCAAATTACTTACATCAGACCACGTTAATTCGTGCCAGGATGTTAAGCCATTATTGCTAAGATCCAAACCAAAACGAATTTCAGTTGGATGTTCTTCAATAACGAAAAACCAACCAAGATTATTTGCCGTAATTTTTTCGTTGAAAGCAGAATGATCACCAAGATCAAAGCCCATCATTGTTACACCAGGCACTGGGTTAATCCGAAATGACGGAAATTGTTCTAAATCTCCGGAAACTATCTCATCACCATTTTTGTTCCATACGGCTTTCCGGGCAGAGATGATTGTATTGGGATAACGCAATAAGAGGTTGCTTTTAATCATCAAGATAAAGAGATTTTTCCCTCGATTAGGCTCCATATTTTCACCTAATTGCTTATCCCACTCGGAAATTTCTTTTTGAATGTCCTCAACTGGCTTAGAGCTGCCACGAACATCCCAGAATTGTTTGAAAAAGGTTTTATTGAGCTTAGCTGGATATTCGCGCCAGAGTAGCTCACGGCTCATTTCGTGATTAAGTCCCACCATGTATGCTTCGATAAATACTGCGTTGGCTTCCAACACAATAATAGAATTGTTCGGAATCTGATCAATCCCTCCGGGTATCAGCATATTCTGAAATAAATCCCTCAAGGGTTCATACATCGGCTGTTTGAATTCAAGGGCATCATAGGCATGTGGCCGAATGGGATCTGTACCGCCAGAAGTTATATCAGCCGCCTTTTTGGGAAAAGCAAAATCCTCAATCGGTTTCTCAGGTGTCACAACTCGATTCCTAACTTCATTATTAAAAGTAATGTAAGGATCGATCATTTTCAATAGATCCTCTCTTGATCGCTGAGCACCGGTTTTAGGAGCAACAGATGCTCTTTGCGGTACCTCAGATAGGGGGTCGGTTGTTGAATTATTTTGATCAATAGGTGGTGATGCCTTAGCAGTTTTTCCTGGCACTGGCGTTGATTTTATTTGCCCACTACGAATTCGTGCAAGCAAGCCGCCGGTTGCTTCCTCTTGTGCCGTCTCAATATGCAATTCTTTAGTCTGTGTTTGACGAGCTTGTTCTGTTGTAAATTTTGATTTACTTGCAAAACGAGTACTTAATCTAGAAATCCGGCGAAAACTTGCAGACACAAATGCCTGGCTAAGTCTACTCTCTACAGTAGCCATTTTGCTTCTAGTGATTGATTTTTTAAATGCGGCCGGACGTGCAGATTGAGCCATAGATAATGGTTCAATTTCTGGTGTTGCTAACGAAGTTTTTTGGTATTGATCTAAAGGAGCGGTTATTTGTTCAAGAGCATCTTCCGAGAGTATGTTCAGTCGTTTAGAAAAAATTGATTGTGTTACATCTCTGGCTAGTTGTTTCTGCTTGAGCCACTGATTGACTTCCTTAATCCCAGAAGCTTTTTCCCATGCAGCCGCCATTAGCTGTTCTTGTTGTCGTTGGATGACTTGTGTACCAAGAGCAGCAGCAACACGATAGCGCGGATCACTATTGAGTGTTATTAGCCATTGAGGTAAGTCTCCGTCAGATAAAGATATACTCTCAGCCAAATTGTTTAGACTATGCCAGCTTCCATAAATTGGAAGTGGGAGCTCTGAATTAGTAGCTGAGGAATTAACATTATCGGGTTGTGTGGTTTTAATAAATTTCCAGAAACTTTCTTTAAAATTTTTTGGAATCTCAGGAATTTTCGGATTGGAGAGCAACGCACTAGGAACAGGAATCTCGATCGTTTCAGCTTGGGGTGATGTAACTGGCTGCATTATTTTCATCAAGCGTGATGAATCAGATGGGAATTTTACCTCACGGGTGAGCTTTAATTGATCGATAAACTCCTCAAAATCCTCTTTTTCTGCCCGAGTATGAAATTCCCAATGATAGTAGACCGGTAGTTTCAGCTCGCTTAGTTTGTTTTTGTCCGACTGATCCCAGGCTGGCTTCAAATCAGAACCGATATCGGTTTCACCTAATCCTGCTTTGCGTCCGGCTTCAAACGCAGGAACGACACAAGCAATATAGCGCTCATTTATTTTTAAACTACGTGGGCAAATTAAGCGTGAAAGATTCTGATAAGAAAGCTTAGTATCTGTTAGCGCATCAGCAACTGATGAATCGGTCAAATTGTGCATTCCCACATATTGTGCATGCGCCCAAGCCCAGGACTCATCCAGATTAGGTAATTCTTCGCTAATTTCTCCAGAACTCCCTATAAATTTTAGGTAAGGTAGGGGTCTAGAAGGGTCGGTAATTATTTCCCAGTCTTGCTTACTTAAGACCACTAAAACCAGCCAAGGCCTTAAGCATTCATCATTATCAGGCTTACCGGGTGTAAATAACCATGGGAAATCCGGTTGATTAAACTCGATGAATGGAAAGAGATTAGGAGGAAAATCATTCGTCAGATGACGTGGTTCTGTTCGTACCACCTCTCGTTGATCAATGCCGACTATATCTCCTGGACCAAATACAGAAAAATCTTTAGAGATATTTTCTTGGTTATGGATACCGGTCGACTCTTGTTTCAACAGTACATTTATATTTATCTTTAGCCGACCAGACAGTGAATGAGCGCTTAGATTATTTTTGCCAAGCTCTGGAGAATCTTTAGTGTCTCTCAAGAGACCGAAACGAACCCATGGCAAAAAATAATATGAGGCGGTCGAACCATCACTCATGGGATATTTCCTCCAAGTTAGCTCGTGGTTTTATGGAAAAAACAGGACCTATAATCTTTTCCAAAGGGGCTCGATATTTTGCCTTGCCTGTTCGTTGTAGCGCCCCAACACCAACAGCGCCAGTAGGAGCAACTTGTTTCAAGAAAGCTTCATCTAAGGTGTAAGATAAGCTCTTTCCCGGAGCTTGTAACGCACCATTCTTTGGAGTTTTAAGCCTAGCTGCAGGCTTCACCTGAATTCTGCTTCTATCGATGAAAACTCTTTCTTCATATTGCATATCCGCTTCCTCAATCGCCTGGCCGCATTCATAACCTCGTTTTGCAAATTGGATTCCAGATTTAAAACGCATAAATGAGTCCGAAGAAAGCTTCTCATCATCACTCATGGCCCAGTATTGAGCAGGAGCAAACCAATCACTGAGATCACTGGAATGCGCGGTTTCAGTAGCTTCGAGATTTAACTGTTGAGTACCCCCTTCAAGCAGTGCGCTTCCAAAGTTTGTGATATTAATACCTAATGGAGCAACTTTCTGGTTAATTGCCAAGTCTGCTAGTGGGTGTACTAATATTTGATCCGCCTCATTCTTTTGCTCGCGAATTACAACGAGCGGATGTACTCCTGGTGGCAGTACTGTCGACCAATTATTATTCTCAGTCAATTCTGCTATTAATTTTTTATATAAATTGACTGGATCTGGTAATGAAGGTACTAATTCTTCACCAACTAGAATATTGAATGGAATAGAAACGTTAAAACCCAGAAACTTAAATTGAGCTTCTCCCCAAGCATGCCACGTGTTAGGGCCTGTTAAATTTACTTCCAAATTAACACAGAATAGTACTGATTTATCAAGTTTGATAACTACCATGGCACCAATATCAACTACAAAACCAAAAGGTTCAAGTTGAATGAGCGCATCAAAATTCATCCTTCCCTCTAGGCTGAATCCAGAAACTCCAGCATAAAGTTCCAGTAATGAGCCAAATTGGATCGTGTTGGTAGTAACTGCCATATAAGCAGACAAGCGCAAGCGTGGATTATCCCCAGCAGCCAAGCTGATTGCCACTCTTTCTAATGCAGGAAAATTGGAGGGTGCTTTAAATGCAGGGTGAAATCCGC
Organism: uncultured Nitrosomonas sp.; assembly: GCA_964421895.1. Classification (GTDB taxonomy): domain Bacteria; phylum Pseudomonadota; class Gammaproteobacteria; order Burkholderiales; family Nitrosomonadaceae; genus Nitrosomonas. Next base: position 13,774 of record CAYQZF010000004.1, read on the forward strand.
CCACCGATAAAATAAATTCGGGATGAGCACCAAAATTAGCCCTTAACGCCATTTCTCCAGTTATCGCAAAGCCCTTGATTTCGGAATCGTAAAGCACTGCATCAAGAGCTACATCCCCAGTTGAGAAGTTAATGACCCCCAATGAATCCAGCTGTAGTTTTACTATCGCATCTTGTTCTTTTGGCAACACTACGCGCAAACGGCCAAGAATCATAAGCCGGATCGGCTCAGGAAGCTCTAGAATTAAGCCGAGCTCAAGTTTAATAAGTGAATTGGGTCCCCAACCAAGAATTGCCATGGGGCCGAAGAGATAACGACCTTCTGCAGGCGGAAATACTGCGTCGAGATCACTCACGATTCGCATTGCGTTATTGACTGGATCTACTGGGAAAAGCACAGAACCTAGCGTGCCAGCACGCAAACCGCTTCGCAACACTTCAACTGCCGCAGTTCGATTCACCCCTAAGATTCCACCTAAGCCATTAAGGGTAAATCCATAACCTAACTGAATCGGCGGAGAAAACTGCACTGCGATCAGCGCCAATAATGAAAATCCAGGTGAACCATCCGGCAAGCGCGTCGTAATCAATCCGACAGCAGTGACATTGAGCATCTCGGCAATCTCAAGATGCAAAAAACCATAATACAGCTGCTTGTCGACATCAAACTTAAGGAAGCCAGCTCCTACTACAATACTAGCATCTAGCACAAGGCCTGCGCCGTTGGGTGGTTTAAAACCAATCTCCAAATTAACCGGCCCGAGATTGCCACTTTTCTCTGGGAAAGTGAGTGTAGCTTGCAATCCCATTTGTTCGATTGCTGCTGTAACCGGTCCTAATCTGAGTGTGACCGATGTTGCAGCAATCAATTTGATATTAGATTCTTTTACTAAAATTGCAAAATATACTGAATCAATTTTAAGAGTGTTGAATAGCTCCTTATTGATAAGCAGATTGGCTTCAAGTCCGGTACCCCCGTGGAAATAAATCCCCTTTTTATTTGACCAACCGATGGCTAAATCAAAATCTATTTGCATGCCATCTTCGAGTAATACTTGATGGAGGAAACCGTCTCCATCAGGCGGTCGCAAGTTGATACTTCCTTGCTGCAAGTTTATTGTAATCTCCACCAACCACTGATCTGCGTTGGCTTGCAAATACAGGTGTGCATCTATCTGATTAATTAATAATTTTCCAGTCGAGGAAAAACTAAACACCCAAGCTGGATGATTGGCAGCACACCAGCGCGAAAAGATTAGGCTCACATCCAGGCCGCTTGAAGCGGTCGGTAATTCGACGCTATCGCGTCGCAATATCACCCTGGTCGGTACGGCATTTGCCTGGAATGCAAGGGACCATAACCCTAATTCAGCCTGCGCCTTACCAACTACCATTGGCACCAACCCCAATCCCGCACCTCCTTCGATATCAGACAACACGCTAAGTGCAGCACCGAGTTGAACCAAGCCGTTAAGGCCGTATACATCAAACAAGAAGGCGAGGGTGCGTTGTGGATCGAACGCCTTAGAGGGTACCAGGCCGCTGCCCATCGCGACCCGTGCACCACTCTGCACCAACACGGGTGCTATTCGGTCGAAAATTTTCGAAGCAAGATTCTGTGCTTGCTCTAGATTTATTCCTGGAGACGTTCCTAGGTAAGCATCGCGCAGTATACCTACCGGGTCTTGTAGTAACATTGACAAGCGATCCAGGCGAATGCGCGGTAAGATAACCTCTGCGCGTAACAACATGCCATTGGTATTTACCAACGCGGACACTGGTGCATCACTTCGATCTAGCTCTGTCTGCACCAGAGTTAGCAGGCGAAGGCTATGTAACAACACCGGATGATAACGCCGAAGATAATCGACCAAAGCCCAATGCAGCAAGTCTTCACCTAGAGCTCGAAACGCATTCTGAGCTGAGGAGGGAAGTGCCTGTGCCACCGACTCAAGTTCTTTGTCCAGCAAAGGAAATAGTGAGAAGATCGATCGTGGCAAATCCAGTAATTCTTGAGTTCCATTGTTGCCATGCCCTTCGGCCAGTGCCTGTGCTGCATGCACAAATGGTTGTAATAACTCCGACCATCTAGCTTTGTCCAGCTCGGGCAGTGCCGATGCTTGCCAACCCAATCGGCTAAGCAGAAGTTCAGCCTCGGTATCACTGGCACTGGCAAGTGCTAATGGTTTAAGGAAACACAGCAGTTCGCGCTGGAAAGTGTTGTGGATAGCATCCAGTTCTGTGCTCACGTACTGCCTCTCATTACTTACCCTTGACTAAACCAGCTATTACGTAGTTGGCTCCACCGAATTCAACTTTGCCACCTAATTTGTACTCCTTATTTTCCGATCGCAAGAACTCAAGCGGCACCAAGTAGATCTCATCACATCCCAAGGGTTGTGCATCGAGTTTATCAATTTTACTTCCTGTCTCCAAGGATTTGGATACCTGCTCGGCGGTTAGAATCGATGTAGAAATCAATCCCACTACACCCAAACCTCTCTTGTAGGCAAAATCACTGTCAGGATTACCAGGCGGAGCCTCGCACCAAGGAATGGCTGAGTCAGACGATGCTATGGCATCGCCTCTAGAGACATTGGGTAAAATAGTCTCAGTGGTTACCAGCGGTGGAAGGGCCGGCATATAGGAGGCCACTTTTTTTAGAATTTCCACTTCAACATTATCGTTGACGGCCATTTCGGCAGTATATTCTGCCAGTATCGTCTCCGCCTCGATCTCAGGTGCAACTGCAGCCACAGCCGGTAGATCTTCAGGGAAAGCCATTATCGCCCCAACAACCGCTACTACTAATCCTATGTCTTTCACGACATTTAGTGCCAATTCATATTTAGGTAATATATCTTCAGAACGCATGTAGCCTGTTGCTAAAAAGACTGCATCAGTCGCCAGAGGAAATAGAGTGAAACCGAGGACATAGAGCTCCAATAGGCGACGCTGGTTTGTTGAATCCAAGCGAAAAGCCGGGGGGATTAGCATATCCCATGCACGTTGTAGCATTTGATCTTGTGCAGAAGCTTCTGGGCCTGCAACAACTACTATAAAGGCTCGCTCAGGGATCAGGAAAGCGTATTCACGGCCCGGTGGTACGAATGGCAAGTGTGAATGCATCATGCGTTCAAACTTTGGGCGGGTTTGTTCTAGAGGACCAGACAGGCTTACCAATTCGGGTTTTATCAACGCCTTTGCTTCAGCCTCGTCATCGCTTGGTTTAGTGCAACACGCAATGCCGTAGAGGATCAGCCCAGGTACCTGTGCATCCTGCTGAGCATAGATCATGCAGAACTCACCAGGTTTCCCTGGTACCACGAATGGGTAGGGGGTAGGATCCCAAGTACCCCCATGCCACACCCGAGTGGAATCTCTCAAATCAGGTCTGTAAAGATCACTACTAACTATCCGATTGGCCGTGGTATTCAAAGCCGAGAGATATTCTGTCAATTGCTTTGCACCATCGTTTCGCGAAGAGATAGGTTTAATTTCGTAGACGTGATATCGCTCGGCATCAATAATGTCGACTCGGTTAGGGTAACGCCATTTTGGATCATCCCCACTTACTAGTGCTTCAAACACAGTAGGATCATTACCTGTGATTGCTAGTTGAAAGAAAGTAGCCCGCCTACGGTCCTTATATACTATCCACCAATCATAAATACAATATGGATCGCAATATGGATCTCCAACCGGATGATATGCAAATACTTCAGCTAGAAACTTCCCATACGCGGTACCTAGACGTGATGATGATGGGTACTCGAGAACCAGGTTGTTCGGTCCGCATACAATTTCATAGATTGCACGATTATTGAAAGTCATGGCTACCTGAATACTTGATAACTGAACTGTACGCGCAACAAAGCAGAAGGTTGCTAGACAGAATCAAAAAGTTGTGTAAATGCAAACACATTAAGAAACTTATAATATTTCTGTCGGCTAGTCAATTGCTGAAATTTTTAATATCTTTGAACTGTTTTTTAGTAATTTTTTTACAAATGTTTAAGATCAAAAATATAGGGGGCTTAGTTATGAGAGTACTGGGGACTAATTTGCTAGATTGGCAGAAAACAGATGTACGAAAGGCTGAGTTACCACTACGCTATCTCAATGCCTGCCTGACATAACTCAGGTCAAACTGAAAACTGAGTAGAGGCATATGTTTTATTTTAATGCATAGTACTTGATTGTTTATCCAATACCTCTCTTAAAACTGTTTTGCGAACAGCATCCAGTTTTTCCTGTGCTGCGATTAATTGCTTGTATAGCAAGGTAGAAAAGACTGACAAAATTACACCCGAGATTGAGCCTAACATCGCAGCATCAATTTCGTGTTTGAAAATAAAGAAAATCCCTATCCCCAGCGCGATACAACTCAAGGCTATAAAAAATAGTGAAGCATGAACCCATTTGCGATAGACAGCTAATGACTCTCGGGTCATGTCAAGCGCAGTGTTTTGCAATTCATGATTGAAAGCGAATTGACTGGATGATTCTTTTTCGCGCTTTGACAATATTGTAGCTTCCACAAACCCAACTGCAGCAAGCAATGAATTACGAGATGTATCAGATGCTTCCTTGAATAGTGGGAGCTTTTGGCGTCGTGCCGCTTCTCTACTGAGTTGAGGTACAGTAGGAAACCTACTGGAAAATAAAATTTGCGGGGTCGTTTTTCCATTGATTGCATCTATTTCATCAATTTTATCGCACAGAGACCAACCTGCAGACGGGCGCTCTTTTTCGGGAAGAGTGGGATCCATGTACCATCCAAGATCAATTATTGCTAGATCAAAGTTTGAATCTTCGGCTAATTTTTTGGCCTCAGAGAATTTATTGGCTGTCGTTACTTGATATCCTGAGTCGCGCAGTATCTCAACGATTTGAACCATAAAAAGACACTGATCAATGAATTCGTGGACTTTCGGCTTATCTCCAAATTTTTCTAAAATCTGCTCCTTGAATTTAGTATTCGATATTCCAGGCGAGGGAATTTGATCATCTGCGATAAATATACGTAGTGATGTCATTTTATTCTCTTCTTTGCCTCTTGAGTTAGTTTCACGGCAGTGCTTTATTAAATATCTTTTATGAAAAAATAACCGCTTTTGTTTTTTGCTTACAAAAATAAATAAAACTATATGGTTAGTCAAATAAAAATAATGAAAAGACAATAGCAATTGACTAAAGTTTAGTCAGTCGCCAACAGAGCCGATTGACTATTTCATGGGTGAATTATCAGATTCAAACGGAATCGGCCTATAATGGTGGTTGTAATCAGAATAGCTCTCATCGAATCTGTTCAACACGATATCAGCAGTATCGAGAGCAAAAATGAGGTGATGCACGCCCGACGCAGTGAAGAAAGGTGAGAGTTTTGCCCGATTCTTATTGAGCATTGCGAGAACGAAATAACCGAAACGTGAAGCAACCGCATGAGTAGTCCGGCGATCTGATTGGCTAAGGGAGATATGCAACTGAAAATGGCCATCTTCCTTATCAAATGTAACACTGGCAGCAATACCTTCAGGCAGAACAAAAGCTGTGCCGCTATCGATGGACGGGGCGCTCCGCATTTGAATGGAAGCCATCACAGCCTTACTCATCGATTCATAGAATCGTTGGAAAGTAGATTCGTGGAACAGAGCCGAATAGTAGCGCTTTCTGGAAATCGCAAGGGCTGCGATCATTACCATACTGACCACAATGATTACTCCTCCCCAGAACATCTATTCTTCACCATATTCTGTGGTGCTATACAAAGTTTCCATCTTTTTTCATTTATTTCCATATCCTCCAATACTTCAATAGGTTGCTTTTCGTTTCTCCAACTGTGATACGCTGCATTAGCCGCATTTAGCAGCACAACTTCACCAAGCTTAAGTGCGCCCCCTCCTTCAGGCGTTAAATACCAAGCTTTTTTTCTTTACATCTTACCCTGCTTTAATACAATCAATGCCATAGAAGTGAGATATTGCAAGCCAATAACACCGCTCATTCTTTTCCAATTCTTACATCTGCAATAAATCAGATGATACTCAATGGTAAGGCAGTACAAACAACAGTCTATGCGCAATCTCAAATCATCGGGGTGGAAAGCCGCAAAATTCGCCGCAAGAACTCTGGATAAAACTGCTTCAGAGCTATTCCGCTGGCTGACCATTTTGATCATCTATAACTTAACCCAACAACCCCAAGAACCATCGGCGACGCTATGGGTTCGATAATCTGAAAGCGTCGCAATCCTGCAAAGCGCCCTCGGTCATTCATTGGCCCTGGGCGTTTTGCTTTTTTATCTCACCCATCATTCATAGGAGATACGTCATGCTCATTCTCAATGATCCTGCCTTGGTTAATCGCATTCCCGATATCGCCATACGCAATCTTGTTTTTCAAAGGTTCTCGGAGATATGCGACGGTGAACCCTATAACTACGACCTCCATGGCTACATGATCGTGGTTGAACCGAGAGACAGCATCGAATCACTGGAATCGGAAATGTGCTGTTCAATTATTCATAACGCCTTCGATGATACGCATTACGCGTGAACCCGATTTCACACCCTGCTTTCATCAGAATGAATAAAAATTACCACCGGGATTGACCCGTTTCTCTGCCCAATTCAATCCTTGCACCAAACTGTCAACCTGATCATCAAAACGTCCATGTGGAAAGGATACCAGTTCGTTTATATAGGGTTCAACCCAGGCGTTCTGACCTTCCTGATTGAGAATATAAAGACGTCCTGCATGAATAATCGGAAGTACATAGGATGCTCGAGTCATCTTATCTACATGAGGTTTATAGTAAAAACAACGTAATCCTTTCTTTCTCAAGGATTGGTAAAGTGAAATACCGCTACCTGCAGCTTCCACAATAAAATTTACCTCACGGCCATAGCGCTGAACATAAGACAATACCTTGCCAAGAAGCATTTCGTAATCCCAGCGACCGCGCTCAGCAAAAAGAACATGGTGGCCATTCTGATTGGAATAAATCACGCTGATAGCCGAATAATCCGCTGTTTCCGATGTCGATAAAGCTGAATCGATACTGATCCATAATAATCCTCGCGGGCCAAATTGAGGCATCTGTTGGGTAATATTGATCCATTTACGTTTAATAAACGATCCATCGGGTGTTTCGGGGCTCTGCTGATATTGAGATAAAAAATTATGGGATCCAATTTGATCCCTTATCCCTTCAATCGTTGCGAGTTCCTCCCATCTTTCATGCAGAGGCTCACCTTGGTGACGGAAATAAGTCTCGGTATCACTGACAGGAATGTGCTCATCCCTCAGGGCAATAGCCGGCAGGGAAAGCTTGTGAAATCCGCTACTAGCTTGAATAAACCCTGTCAGGTCATTCACATGGAGGCGCTGCATGACCAGGATCAGAACACTTCTTTTCTTATCTGTGACAAAGTCTGCACAAAAAATTGAAATCCTGCAGCGTATTCTCAGACAAATCACGATTCATCCACGCAAGATCGAAATAGTCATAAACCCAGCTGCGGTGTGGGCCTCGCAGGATGAGCCCGTCATGGATGAGCCGACGACAATAATCGAAGTCCCCATAGAGTTGAAACGATGTGGGATGGCAATGCGGTTGATCGTGCGTGCACCGGGCGAAGCAGCCATTCGGAAACCCGATCCGAAGTTGGTGACCCGGATAGCCAAGGCGCATGAGTGGTTTGCACGGCTAGCCTCGGGAGAATATGACAGTGTTCAAGCAATTGCACGCAAGGAACAGGTGACCAGTTCGTATGTGACACGGGTGATCTACCTTGCATTCCTGGCTCCGGACATCGTACATCGGATTATTCGAGGAGATCATCCCTTGGATTTAAATGCGGATCGATTGATTCGCATGGTTCCGTTGCCGATGGCTTGGGACGAGCAGAGAGCATTACTGGGTATGAATAACTAATCAATTCCTTGAGGCAACAATCTCCAGGCTCGCTAGTGCGGGCCTGCGTTATTGGGCTGATCATATTTCGTGGTGAATAAACCAGCAATCATCATCGGATCGGAAACAGTAGGGCTAAAGTGGTACTGGCGAAATGGGCAACAGAGAAAACCCGTTTGAATTTAATTAATTTTATCTGGAATCAGAGGATTAGGGTCTGCTTGAGAATAACTCAATGTCCCTGAAGCCCACAAAATGTGGAGGACTATTAAGTTTAATTGTTGTTATTAATCAACTGCTTAGACTTCTTGGCGGAGAAGGCGGGATTCGAACCCGCGGTACGGTTTTGGCCGTACACACGCTTTCCAGGCGTGCACCTTCAACCACTCGGTCACTTCTCCGGTTAAATTCGATAAGGAGGCAAAGAATAAACTAGATCACGGTTTCGGGCAAATTTGTTTTGGTTGCCGACGAAAATTTTAGGAGCTGTAGTAGATTAGCTTAGTTGTTAAGCTAGTCAAATGAAGATAAGCCATTGCAGATTATTAAGGAAAGCACGGCTAGATAGTGTTAACGGGCCCTCGCTTAGCATCTAAGCTAATCTACTACTACTCCAATTCTGTATTACATTGTTAACAGTTGAAATAACTTAAATCGGTGGTAACAAAATCGCTACAATGAGACTAAGGTTTGTACACTGTAATCTCATTTCAGAATGAAACTTTTTAAGTAAATATGTTCAAGAACTGCCCGGTTGTGATGGTTCTTTTTATGATATTCACCAGCTTATTAATTTCAAGCTGCGAAAAAATCAAAGAAGCGAATGAAAAAACAAAATTATCCAAGCAAGAGATTATTTCAAAAAATCCAAATTTAGTTGAAATGCCGCTTGCAGAAGATTTCCCCGTAGTTAAGGCCGAAGCACGCATGCTGTCAGATGAGCTAGCGGTAAATGGGGTAATTGCCCCCAATGTAGGACGTACGGTAGCCATTAATGCACTGGGGGGAGGACGCGTTGCCGAGATTCATGTCAAACTCGGCGATAGCGTCAAAAAAGGCCAGTTGCTGTTAAAGATGCACAGTCCCGATTTGGCCAACGCCACGGCTGCCTTGAAGCAAGCGCGTGCCGATGAATTGCTGGCCCAAAGGCAGTATAACCGTTATAAATTTTTATATGAAAACGGTGAAATCGTAGCGCAAAAAGAGCTGCATATCGTAGAAAATGCCTTGATTGACGCCAGAGCGAATACAGAAAATGCCGTCATTCAAGTGAAGCTGCTAAGCGGTGACCCTAAACATCCATCCCCATTTATTGAGCTTCGCGCTCCGATCGATGGTGCAATCGTTGAACAAAATGTTGCACTGGGCACTGTCGTGAAATCTTCGGATACCGTACCAAGCTTGTTTACGATCTCCGATTTAAGCAAAGTTTGGCTTCTTTGCGACGTCTATGAAAACAATTTGTCCCAAGTAAAATTAGGTTATCACGCCAAGATCCGGTTGAATGCTTATTCAGATCTAATTCTTTTCGGCAAAGTCAGCAATATTTCGAACATACTCGATCCAAATACGCGTAATGTCAAAGTGAGGGTCGAACTTGACAATCCGGAAGGCATTCTGCGCCCCGGTATGTTTGCCACGGCAACTCTCGTCTCCGAAAGTAAAGCCCCAAAAATAGTAATTCCCGCGTCGGCTCTTTTTCAATTACACGACAAATACTGGGTCTTTCTCCCTCGAGGCGGAAACTTATTCCAGCGTGCCGAAGTGCAAGCAGGCGCCATGCATAGCGACGGTTATCAGCAGATTACCGCTGGTTTGCAAATGGGAGATGAAGTGGTTGCCAACCCGCTTCTGCTTTTTGCCGAGGCTAAATCGGAAAATCCGTTCGTCTTTCAGGAAAAGAATAAAAAAGATACGCCATGATTCAACATATTGTTGATTTCTCACTGCGACAAAGAGTGCTTGTTGCAATCTTGGGTGTGATCTTGATGCTATGGGGTAGCTATACTTTTCGCACTTTGCCAATCGAAGCCTATCCGGATGTTGCGAATAACTGGGTATTGGTGATTACTCAGTGGCCTGGTCATGCCGCCGAAGAAGTCGAACAGCAAGTGAGCATTCCCATCGAGACTGAAATGGGCGGCCTGCCCCAGCTTAGCAATTTGCGATCCATTTCCGTTTTCGGACTCTCAGTAGTTACCCTCATTTTTGACGATGCATCAGATAATTTTATGAACCGGCAGCGGGTGTTGGAGAGACTCTCGCAAGTCAACCTTCCTCCCGGTTTGAATCCAGTGCTAGGGCCGGATTACAGTCCGGTCGGTCAGATTTATTGGTATACCCTTACCAGCACCAATCCCGAATTTGATTTGATGGAACTCAAAGCGATTCAGGATTGGGAGTTATCCAAGCGGCTGAGGTCAGTACCCAATGTAGTTGACGTGACAAGTTTTGGCGGGCTTACGCGCGAATATCAAGTTCTCCTGGATCCCAATAAATTAATCAGCTATGGCATAAGTATCACCGAAGTCAATACCGTGCTAGCGGCGAACAACTTGAATGCCGGCGGCAACTTCATCGAGCGTGGCAATCAACAGATCAACATTCGCGCCATCGGCTTAATGACCAATATCGATGATATTGGTGCGACAGTCATCAAGATTCACGGCACAACCCCGGTTCGGGTGCGCGACATCGGCGTCGTGACTCAGGGGTCCAAAATCCGCCAAGGTAAGGCCGGCAAGGCAATTCACCGGGAAGATGGCCGGGTAATAGACAATGACGATGTGGTTGAAGGTGTTGTTTTACTCCGCAAAGGCGCTGAGTTCGATGCCACTATCAAGGCTGTAGAAAACAAAGTAAAAGAACTCAACGAACATTATTTACCGCCTGGTGTAAAAATCGTTGGCCATCTCGACCGGCACGATCTGATCGAACATACAACCCATACTGTCATGCACAATCTGATTGAAGGCATGCTGCTGGTCGTGGCTGTATTATTTTTGTTCCTGGGAAACATACGGAGTGCATTGATCGTTGCGCTGACAATTCCATTTTCGTTGCTGTTCGCGTCGGTTTTTCTGGACCTCAGACATATTCCCGCAAACTTGCTATCCCTGGGTGCTTTGGATTTTGGCATGGTGGTGGACGGCGCCGTGGTGATGGTGGAAAACATATCGCGACATATGCAAATGCGCAGCGAACAAAAACAACCTATCAGCCAGATCATTTCTCATGCCGCTCACGAAGTACAGCGCCCGGTGTTCTATGCCATCGCCGTCATCATCACCGCTTATTTGCCAATTTTCACGCTGCAACGCGTCGAAGGTAAACTGTTTCAGCCGATGGCATGGACGGTAGGATTCGTACTATTAGGCGCATTGGTTTTTTCTATTGTCATGATTCCGATGATCGCCAGCTTTATCATGCACAAAGGAACCAAAGAATGGCGCAATCCGGTCATCGAATGGCTTAAACGCATATACCGCCAAGCGATTATCGGTTGCATCAAATACCGCACGATTACGGTTTCGGCTGCCGCCGCCACTTTATCAGGGTCTCTCCTGCTCGGTCTCAGCGGAGCTATCGGATCGGAATTTCTGCCTCATCTTGACGAGGGTGCAGTGTGGGTGCGCGGCACATTGCCGGCGAGCGTGGGGCCCAGCGAAGCCAGCCGAGTGGCGCAAACCGCGCGGCGGACATTAGCGGGCTATCCGGAGGTTATTCAGGTGGTCTCACAAATTGGACGGCCTGATGATGGTACCGATGTTTCTGGTTTTTTTAACACCGAATATTTTGTAGATTTAAAGCTCAAGCAACATTGGCGGCCGCAATTTAAAACCAAGGATCATTTGATTGAAGCCATGCACCGGGATCTGCGAAAAATACCGGGGGTGATCTGGAATTTCTCGCAACCCATCGAAGATAACATGGAAGAAGCCGTGAGCGGTGTCAAAGGCCAGCTTGCCATTAAATTGTATGGTTCCGACTTGAAGCAACTGGAACAAACTGCCGACACTATCGCCGCCACCATGAAAAAAATCGAAGGAATAGCTGACTTAGGCATTTTCCGCATCGCCGGGCAGCCCAATATTAATATCAAAATTGACCGGGCAAAAATCGATCGCTTCGGATTGAATGTTTCCGATGTGCAAAGTGCCGTAGAAACCGCTCTCGGCAGCCGCGTCGTCAGCCAGATTTTACAGGGTGAACGGCGCTTCGATCTGGTGGTGCGCTATCAACAACAATACCGCCAGACTTTGGCGGATGTGAGTAACATTCGTTTGCTGACACCCCGCGGCGAGCATGTTTCTCTCAGCCAAATCGCTACCATTACCGAAAATGACGGCGCCTCGATGATTTACCGGGAAGATAATTCCCGCTATATTGCCATCAAGTATAGCGTCCGCGGACGCGACCTGGGATCCGCCGTGGAAGAAGCGATGGAACGGGTAAACCGGGAAGTGGAACTGCCGGAAGGTTATGGTCTTACATGGGCTGGCGAATACGAAAGCCAAAAACGCGCTCAGGCAAGATTGGCGATCATCGTTCCCCTTACCGTTATGATGATTTTACTGATTCTTTTCTCAATGTTTTCATCGATCAAGTGGGCATTGCTGATCATGACTAATGTGATTCTTGCACCAATCGGCGGATTATTGGCCTTATATTTAACCGGTACATATTTCAGCGTTTCTTCGGGTATCGGATTTCTTGCATTGTTTGGCGTTTCGGTGCAAACCGGCATCATCATGGTGGAATACATTAATCAACTCCGGTCTCAAGGACTATCGATTACCGAGGCGGCGGTGGAAGGCGCCGTACTCCGTTTGCGCCCTATCATGATGACGATGTTGGTAGCCACCATTGGTCTGTTGCCGGCCGCCATGTCTTACGATATCGGCTCCGATTCGCAGCGGCCATTCGCTATCGTTATCGTCGGCGGTTTGATTGTCGATCTTGTCATGAGCGCCCTGCTGCTGCCTACGCTTTACGTCTGGGTCGCCAGAGAAACGGATAGCCATTTACCGAGACCGGTCGATCACTTCAGGTACTAACCCGGAAATCCACAGCAGAGGATTACATGCGATACCAATTCCACGGATCAAATTTTCTGTGCACGTGTAAGAAAGTTGTTATCACCGGGTTATTAGCAGCGGGGCTAATGGGTTTCTCGTTGATGCTACCGGCGGCCCCTGAAAAACCTGCTGTCTTAACCGAAAACCAAGTTATTCAGTTATTTTATCAACGTAATCTTGATCTGCTAGCAGCTCGTTACAGTATTGATCGGGCTCAAGCTCAGGAAATTATCGCCTCCGCCATCCCTAATCCAACGATCAGCGTGCAAATAGCGGAACTGAGCAAAAACCCCAATATCAATTCTGCTGCTTTAGGGTGCACGAAGGGACGTAATGTCAATTGCGGCCCCGCCGAAATTTATGCATTCAACCAATTAATTGAAATAGCCGGTAAGCGTGGCTTACGCATGCAAAGCAGCGCCATTGCAACCCAAGCGGCGGAAAGCGATTTTCGCGATGCACTACGCATATTGACCAATGTGATCAGGGATGCTTATTTCGGTTTGCTTCAGGCGCAAAAGAATCATTGGCTGGCAAAAGAAATTGTCACTCATTATCAAGATATCGTGCGCGACAATCGCTTGCGGCTTAAGGCCGGGGAGATTCGCGGACCGGATTTTTTGCGTATCAACATGGAATCTTTGAAGGCGCAAGCTGATCTGGACAATGCTGAGGCTGCCGTCGAACAAGCGCAGGGTAACTTGGCGACGGTTTTGAACTGGCCAGATATCGATATGCAATTGGTTGTTGACGATAAATGGCCGGAAATACGCGAGATTGGGCAAAGTCTTGCACGTGAAGCACTCATTGAAAAAGCGTTATCCTTCCGCCCCGATCTGCAAGGCGATAAGCTCAGGGCTGATCAAGCCGACAAAGACCTGATTCTCGCCAATCGATTGAAATATCCCGACGTTACCTTGAATGCAGGTTTTGCACGCGATCCAAGTAATACTGTGTTGAATACCGGTTTTGTCGGAATCAGTATTCCAGTTCCATTGTTTTATCAATATAAAGGCGAGATTAATAAAGCATCGGTTAATCTCGGTCAGATGCATTTGGCAGTTGAAGAAACCAAGCTTGCCGTCCGCAATGACATCGTTGCATCGCTGGCTGCTTGGAAAAGCACCGATAAGATTGTCAGGCTTTACGAAAAAGAACTAGTGCAACAAGCACGTCAGGTGCGAGACAGAACCGAATTAGCCTACACTAAGGGAGTAATTGGTGTACTGGAATTCATCGATGCGCAGCGCAGCTACAAGTCGGTAATGCTCGATTACTATACGGCCATGATCAATCGGGTTAATGCTTACTATGACCTAGCCAAATCAATCGGAGAAGAACCCAACGCAGATCTATCTCTGCCTATCGGAGAATCGGTTAAATCTAAACTTTCAACTAAGAAAAAATAACACTTAACATAGGAAAACACTGATTCATTCGGCGAACGAGATGAAGCACGAAGCGCACGGAACGCAGCAACCGAGACCTATCAACAAGATAGACGAGAGAGCGAGTACCGCGCAACGAAGTGATTCGCTCGTATAGTCAATTAATCAGCGTTTCCATAGAAAGTTTCCCAATCATCTTCACACTTTTCCGCATCTCACTACTTTGCCCATTTAGGAAAAATACTCACCTTTGGCGGTGAATTCAAATCGGTTTTATTAAAACTGATTAAAAACAATACTGTGTAAGCGTTATAGTATGTGTCGGCAATAAATGGCGCGGATGAAGTAATAAACCGTCCGGATGGCATTTCAAAAACATCTAAATGAAATCTTGCATAGCCGCTTTGCAGATCGGCTTTAAAGAGCGCCAATTCAGGTAGCGAAATCGGTATGAAAGAGCCTTGAATGGGAGGAATTCCAAAGAAAGTATTGCCTGTTTCGGAACCCAATGAATCAACTACAACGTTAATGCGATGCGTAGCTTTTTCCGCGCCATCCTGCACTGTATATCCCAGCAACCCCAACCATGTGGCCACCACACCTTTCGCCATATCTTTATCCGGTGTCAATCCGGTAACATCCAGTTTAATAATCGCTCCTTTTGGCATAGGTAGCGGTGAATCAATCTGCTTAGAAAGACTGCGTGAGATTGCTTCGCTGAGGAGTAATTGCTCGGTAGCTGTTCTAGCTGAACTCGTTACTTTTTGTGTTGTTGAACAAGCGGATAATAATCCCATCAACAGTATACTCAAGAAAGCCGCCGGGATAATTTTTTTCATAACAAATTTTCACTCCTAAAAGTTAAACAGGTTTAATAATCATCAAGGATTTTACTGACTTTGGGTCATCAGCTTAAGTTCTTATATCAGCTAGAACGAGATCAAATCGGGTGAATTTCTATCCACCATCGCTAATGTCGCGAAATACAGCTGGAGTGCTCGCTGATTGTAATAAAAACAACAAGGCATCGTCGATTGCTAGTTTAGCAGCATCAGTATTACCATCCTTACTTTCTTTAACAGCCAAATTCAAGCACTTGATCCCTTCATTCAGAAAATTATGATTGATTTTCCGGTAATGGTCATTTTTCGTAGCATTTGCATGAATTCTCGCGATCTCGGCATGTTTTGCAACAGCTTTCCCATTTTCAGACTTGGATGCGGAATAAGTGTGCAGAATCGCTTCGGATAAATCATCAAACCCTGCGAATATGCTATTGGAGGAAAAACTACTTAAGGAAGTGAAAACTAAACATAGATTGCATATCAATAAAGTGATGGCTTTCATGATCACTTACTCCCCAGAAATTGATATCACCAATGCAGAGCGCATCGAAATATATAATCAATAATTCATATGGGCGGGTGAACTTTGGAAAACTTCAAAATATCAAGTGGTTATTCCAGATAATCTACACGCGTTTTATTAATATTGCTTGACTTAAAAAATCAATCATCACCAACCCTTTTTTCATCTTAAAGTTGCTACTTCACTATGTGAATAAGCATTTTGCTTATTTTTAATTATTTACATTCAAAGATGATCAGAGAGTTGGTTCAACATATCCACCGGCAAAATGATTCACATGTTCAATGCTAGTGAATCCGGCATGAAGCGGGTAGACTGCCATTTCTTAACCATGGCGAGGATTTTAACGTGCTCATTAATTGTGTTGCTTACGAGAACGGCGCCCGCTTGACCGATCTTGCCGTCGAGGAAATCAGCGATTATCTCGAACGTCCGGGATGTTTTGTCTGGGTTGCGTTGCGCGACGCCACGCACGAAGAATTGGATAAATTGAAAAGTGAGTTCGATCTTCATGAATTGGCGGTAGAAGACGCGCACCATGGCCACCAGCGCCCCAAACTCGAGGAATACGGCGAATCGGTTTTTGTGGTCATGCATCTGCTTGAATACTACGATGGTGAAATGAGTCTTGGCGAAATGCATGTTTTTGTCGGCCCCAATTATATTTTGTCGGTCAGGAATCAGAGCCAGCAGCATTTTCTCAGCGTGCGCGAACGTTGTGAGCGTGAACCGCATCTGTTGCAGCAAGGCCCGGGATTTGTTTTGTATGCGTTGATGGATGCCGTGGTCGATCGCTATTTTCCCACCATCGACTTTCTGGAATCCGAACTGGAAGAGATTGAAGAGCAAATTTTCACCAAGGAAGCCGGTCTTAGCAATATCGAAAGACTCTATGCGTTAAAGCGGAAAATCATGATCCTCAAGCATGTGGTCGCTCCACTCATGGAAGTTGCCGGAAAACTATCGAGTAACCGCGGCCCTGTGCTGTGCGTCAATATGCGGGATTATTTCCGCAATGTCTACGATCATTTGATCCGGATTAATGCCTCCATCGACACCATCCGCGATACGATCAGCACGGCTATCCAGGTCAATCTCTCCATCGGCGCTATCGAAAGTAATGAAGTCAGCAAACGCCTGGCCGCGTGGGCGGGGATCTTTGCCGCCGCCACGGCATTGGCAGGAATCTGGGGAATGAATTTCGAACATATGCCCGAATTGCAATGGGAATTCGGTTACCCGATGGCACTACTGACCATTTTTCTCGCTTGTCTCTTTCTCTATATCCGATTCAAGCGGATTGGCTGGTTGTGATAATAACCGCTACTGTCTCGTATATAAGCAATAAGCTTAGACAAAAATAAGCAAATGCTTATTTTTTTGTCGGATTGATCGGTCTATCATGAGTAGCGGCTTTCTAACAGATTTCCAAGCAAGTCGGCAAACGAAGTAAAGATCGGTGTGAGGCCTGCACTATCAAGCGTCTGCGCATGGCCTCGCGTAGTTTCAATTCTAAAAACAAGGAGCTACTCATGAATAAAAATAAAATCCTGACTGCCTGCATGCTAACGTGTGCTCTCATGATGACGTCACCAGCCAAAGCGGAAAGCTACTTTTTCGACAAACTAAGCCAGGGTGCCGCCAACATTACCTTCGGTTTTATCGAACTTCCCAAGAACGTGATCAACATTACCAATGATCAAAATATTCTGGTAGGTCTGACATGGGGGCTTATCCGTGGAATCATACAAGGGGTAAGCCGGACATTGGTGGGCGGTGTAGAAGTCATCACTTCACCGATTCCAACGGCTGAATTTGCTTCGCCGGCTTATGTTTGGGATCGGTTCAGTGAAGACAGCCGTTATTTCGGTTTGCATTACCCCGGTTACTGGACAAAATACGGCCCACTGGATAATGGCGAGTAGTTCCGCTGCGACTAATTCAATCACAAGGATATCATCATGAAAAAATATCACTACTTGCCGTTTGCCATTTCGATACTGTTTCTAACCGCTTGCGCTACGCCAAAAATTGATACGGAAGATCTGAAAGCCGAAATAAAAGCTGCCCGGATGGGTCACTACGGGCAAGCCATGTTTCATCAAGAACAATCCGAAGAAGATCTGGAAACCGCCAATGAGATTCTGAGTCATCTTGAAAAAAATTACTACTGGAATATCAACGAGAAGCAGAAAGCGCTGGATGCCGCAAAATCAGCCGCGCGTCATCGTCTGGAAGCCGAGAAAGAAATGTGTCTGTGGCTAACGGAAGTGCATGGCCATAACCACCATAAAAAAGAAGCGATTCATGATACCGTCGCTTACTTCAAAACGGGTAGCGCAGTGCCCTTTAAAACCAAAGACGACACGATCGGCAAAGTAGGTAGTTGGTTAAAAGAGCATCCCGATGCGACTGCAACCGTCACAGCATCCACCGATACTGTCGGCAAACCGGGCTACAATCAGGATTTATCGGAAAGGAGAGCCAAAGAAGTGATAAATCGATTGATAGCCAATGGCGCTAGGCCTGGTCAATTAATTGCCAAACCCATTGGCGAAGTTCCCGGTGCTGATAACACACCCGATCAGGAAAACCGCGTGGCAATTGTGATCACCTCGCATCCGAATTATATGGATTGCCCCAATATAAAATAACGCAAGTAACTCACTTGGCTAAATAAAAAACCAGCCAAGTGAGTTAGAATTTTCGCTCTAACCAATAAGAGAAAACAAACATGAAATTACGTTACTTTTTTATGATTGCCATAGCGCTATTGACTTTATCTGCCTGCGAAAAGAAACCTGCGGATACCACAGAAAAGGTCATGGACAAGGTCAACGACGCGCTAGACCGGCGCCCTAACGAGAAAGCACGCGATGCTATCGAAGATATTACGAGCGCCGCGAAAGAAGCTTCCGAGAAAGCCCAAGGAAAAATCGAAGAAATTACGGAAGAAATTAAGCATCAAGCTAAGGATGCTGCGAAATAACCCAGCCGGATCCCGTACTACTGACGGAAATCCGCCAATACATTGAGTAAGTACTCCAAATCTTTTCCAGTATGCTCGGCAGAAACCTGCAAGCGGATCTCCTGATCGCCCTGCGGCACAACCGGATAATTCAAACCGGTGGTGAGAATATCGTGATCGAATAAGTGCGTCACCAACGCAGCGGTTTTAGCGGTGTCGCGAATGAATAGCGGTACGATCGGGTGCTCTCCGGTGAGTGTCTCGAAGCCTAATCGCTGCAATCCGGCTCGCAGTGTACGGCTGAAGTCGCGTAATCGTTCCAGTAACTGCAAGCCTTCCGTACTTTCCAGAATATCCAGCGCTGCCAGTGCAGCCGCCGCTTCGGCGGGTGTGACCGGATTGGAATAGATATACAGCGGTGCGGTTTCACGCAAGTAAGCGATAGCCGTGGCGCTGGCGGCAACATAACCACCGTTGACACCGAACGCCTTGCCGAGCGTGGCGATCAATATATCCGCTTGAGCGCCGGTCACTTCTTCGCTACCGTGCCCAGTTTTGCCGAAAGCGCCGACGCCGTGCGAATCGTCAACGATAGTGACGATGCCTTCGGGATAGTCACTCTGGTGCCCAGCGCAACAAGCAGTCATCTCAGCCAGCGGCGCATGATCACCGCGCATGCTGAAAATCCCGTCGGTTACGACGCACACGCGCTGATAGCGGTCACGGTTGGCGTTCAGGATATGTTCCAGCTCTGTGATATTGCTATGTGCATAAATCGCTTTTCCGGCGGGATGCGCCAAGCGGATCGCATTGATGATGCAATTGTGATTGAGCGCATCGCTGACCACCAGCGTTTGCTCGGAAATCAACTGCGGCAGCACGCCAGTCATCGTTGCATAGGCGGCGCTGAACAGCATCGCCGCTTCGCGTCCGTGAAACGCCGCCAGCCGCTTCTCCAATTCGATATGCGGCGCGTAGGTACCGCTGATGAAACGCACCGCACCGGGACCGGCGCCGAATTCCTCGACCGCGCGTGTCTCCGCTTCGATCACAGCCGGATGCCGCGCCAACCCCAGATAGGAATTTGAGTTCATGCGCAGGAACGCGCGTTCATTATGGCCCTGCAACCGATAGCGCGGACCGAAACCGGCAGCCGGCGGCAGCACGCCGGTGACGATTTTCTCATCCCCCTTGCGCACGCCTTGCTGCTGCAAGTAATTGAGTTTTGCCTGGAACAACGGTTCGATTTTTGCAAGCGTCATGACACCCTCCGGTTATTCGTTACGTAATTTAGCCGTGATATGCCGCAGCATATCGGTCACCATCGCCGCCAAATCGTACTGCGGCTGCCAGTCCCATTCGCTACGGGCAGCGCTATCGTCCATATGGCGCGGCCAGGAATCGGCGATCGCCTGGCGCAGCGGATCGATGGCATAACCGATGG
>CAYQZF010000005.1:0-33613 GCA_964421895.1 uncultured Nitrosomonas sp.
TGGCAGTGCAGCCGAAAGCCCAGAAGCCTCGGTCGATGAAGATGAGGACGATGAGCAGTAATCCTTAGTAAATATCAGTATTTTTAAATATTGTAAATAAAATTCTGGAGATAATCATATCTCCAGTGTTTTTTGTGACACTAAAAAAGAAAAGCATAGTACATAGTAAAGAGAGATTTATCGATAGCTTTTAAGCAAATATAAAATAATGAAACTTCTTACTCATAAAAAAAATATCTGTCCAAAAATTCTAGAAATCAGTGTTGAACTAAAGCATATTGAAAGTGTTTTTAGATTGATTAGCTAATTCTCTCGTAATAAATGCTTCAACTCAAAGAAAGGCCGTCATTTTGACAGAAGAGTCACGAACTAAAATAGCTCATGCTGGCAAGCTGGGGTATAGCTTTCGTCGTCATCTGCACGAGAGGATTATTGAGGCTTTCTTGTTCTTATCTGCAATATTATCAATAGCGATTATGCTTGCGATTATTGCGATGCTCATCAAAGAATCATTTGTTTTTTTTCAGCATGTATCGATATGGGAATTTATTACCGATACCCAGTGGACACCATTATTCGATGACGCACACTATGGAATAATGCCATTAGTGTCAGGGACGATAGTCAGTTCATCTATTGCATTGCTAGTTGCACTTCCTCTGGGAACTATTATCGCTATTTATCTTTCCGAGTTTGCACCCTTTACTGTGCGGGAAATGGCGAAACCATTTTTGGAGTTATTAGGTGGTGTACCAACCGTAGTATATGGTTATTTTGCATTACTATTCGTTACACCGATACTGCAAACCATTTTTCCTGAATTGCCCGGTTTTAATTTGTTATCGGCTGGGTTAGTTATGGGGATCATGATTATTCCTTATGTCAGCTCGATGACTGAAGATGCGATGCGCGCTGTTCCGATGAATTTGCGTGAAGGTTCGTATGCGATGGGTGCAACGCGCTTCCAGACTGCCATTCGCGTAGTTATGCCAGCTGCATTCTCAGGAATTGCGGCGGCTTACATTTTAGGTATATCACGAGCAGTTGGAGAAACAATGGTGGTAGCAATTGCGGCTGGAATGCAGCCAAATTTAACGTGGAATCCAATGGAACCGGCAGCGACCATAACAGCTTATATCGTTCAAGTCAGTTTAGGAGACTTGCCGCATGGGAGCATCGGTTATCAAACTATTTTTGCTGCGGGTTTGACTCTGTTGTTGATAACATTAGCATTTAATATTATTGGTCACATCTTGCGCAAACGATACAGAGAAATCTACTAAAGATCAAATTATTAGATTGATCATAAAAATAATTTCACCGGTGTTTTGTAATGAAAAGTGTAAGTGATTTAGAAGAAATCAGAAGAATTATTGGATTGCATAAAAGATGGGATCTGATTTTTATGATTACTGGAATTATTGCACTTATGATTGCAGTGCTAACCTTTATGGCTTTGTTTGCGCATATGCTTGTAGATGGCATGCCTAGATTATCATGGGATTTCTTTACGTCATTCCCATCACGACGTCCGGAATCAGCAGGAATTTTATCAGCTTGGGTTGGAACTACGCTGGTAATGCTTGTAACTGCTGTTGCAGCGGTACCATTAGGAATAGGATCAGGCGTGTATTTGGAAGAATATGCATCGAAAAACCTATTAACGGAAATTATTGAAATCAATGTCACTAATTTGGCAGGCGTTCCTTCTATTATTTATGGTCTGCTCGCTTTAGGTTTGTTTGTGTATCAGCTTGGTTTTGGACAAAGTATATTAGCTGCAGGGCTAGCTTTGGCACTGTTAATCTTGCCGGTTGTAATTGTCGCTACTCGCGAAGCGATAAGGTCGATCCCCGTTACTATACGGGAAGGCGCTTATGCACTCGGCGCAACCAAATGGCAAACGGTTTCAGATCATCTATTGCCGTATTCTTCGGCGGGAATTCTGACTGGAATTATTATCGGTTTGGCTCGAGCTATTGGTGAGACCGCGCCGATTATTACGATCGGAGCGTTAACATTTATTGCTTTTTTACCGCCTTCACCGGTGAAAAGTGAATTTCCCTATATTTCCTTTGAATGGTTAACAGCGCCCTTTACAGTGATGCCGATACAGATGTTTAATTGGGTATCGCGTCCAGAGGAAGCATTTCAATTGAATGCGGCGGCAGCCGGATTGGTATTGGTGATTATGACGCTTGCAATGAACGGATTAGCCATTTATTTGCGCTATCGCATGCGAAAAAATATTAAGTGGTAAAAGAATTATGCAGATTGATCCAGAAAAACCGCTAGAGCTGATTCAATATAAATCGGAAGTTAAAAATCTCAGTTTTTATTATGGTGAATTTAATGCACTAAAAAATATCAATATGGTATTGCACGATAAAAAAATTACTGCATTGATTGGACCATCTGGCTGTGGAAAATCAACTTTCTTGCGCTGTTTTAATCGTATGCATGATTTGTATCCCGGTAATCGTTACGAAGGTGAGGTTATTCTTCATCCGGATGACGTTAATATTCTTGCCTCTAATGTTGATCCCATTGAAGTGCGGATGCGAATAAGTATGGTTTTTCAGAAGCCTAATCCTTTTCCAAAATCCATTTATGATAATGTTGCGTACGGGCTTCGCGTGCGAGGAATTAAGCAGCGCGCTATTCTAGAAGAGAAAGTTGAATCTGCTTTGCGAAATTCGGCACTCTGGGACGAAGTTAAGGATCGCTTGCATGACTTAGCTTTTAATCTTTCCGGTGGACAACAACAAAGGTTATGTATTGCAAGAGCTTTGGCCACAGATCCTGAAATTCTACTATTTGATGAACCAACTTCCGCGCTTGATCCAATAGCGACAGCAAGTATTGAAGAATTAATAACCGATCTAAAAAATAAGGTTACTATTCTTATAGTTACCCATAATATGCAACAAGCTGCACGAGTTTCCGATTACACTGCTTATATGTATTTGGGGGAATTGATCGAGTTTGATGTAACGGATACAATTTTTATCAAACCAAAAAATAAGCAAACTGAAGATTATATTACTGGTAGATTTGGCTAATATATTTAAGCATTAATGAAGTGCGCCACTCTGGACACAACTTACACAAGGTAATGTGATTAAAGAAAGTATGGCATGTGCAACATAAGTAGTAGAAATCTACTAGCTCAAATTGACAGGAGTATTGATTCTCAATTGACTTGGTAAAGAATCAAATGTAGCATTTCATCCTTTTAAGAAGCTGAGGTAAGAAGTAAAAAAATGCGCGGAAAAATGGTTGCTGGTAACTGGAAAATGCATGGTAGCTTGGTTGAAAATAAGCAGCTGCTTGATGCGGTTATAACGGGCTTGGATGCGGTGAATGAAGCGCGTTTCGTGATTTGCGCCCCTTATCCTTACTTATCATCGATACAGAATGCATTGCAAAGCACCAATATTGCTTGGGGTGCGCAGAATGTTAGTCAGTTCGAAAAAGGTGCATATACAGGTGAGGTTTCAACAACAATGTTGAAAGATTTCGGCTGTCGTTATGTCATTGTTGGGCATTCGGAAAGAAGGGCATTGTTTGGTGAAAATAATTTCATCGTTGCGGAAAAATATCTGGCAGCACAACGTGCGGGAATAACGCCCATCTTGTGTGTGGGTGAAACGCTTGAGCAGCGAGAAGCGAAAATAACTGAACAAGTTATTGAAGAGCAGTTGGCAGCGATAATCGAGTTAACAGGAATTAAGTCTTTGAGTCAATCAGTGATTGCTTATGAACCAGTTTGGGCTATTGGTACGGGTAAAACAGCTTCGCCTCAGCAAGCGCAGGATGTACACGCATTTATTAGATCCGGTATAGCTAAAAAGGATGCTGCCATAGCCAAAGAATTAGTTATTCTTTATGGTGGCAGCGTAAAAGCGAATAATGCATCTGACTTGTTTGCTATGCCAGATATTGATGGCGGCTTAATAGGTGGAGCATCGCTTGTTGCTAGCGAATTTGTGTCGATTTGCTGCGCTGTGCATCATTAATACTAAGGGAGCTTCACGTTGGAAATTTTAGTTTGGGCGGCACATGTTTTGCTGGCGATGATCTTAGTAGTTTTGGTATTATTGCAACATGGCAAGGGCGCTGATATGGGAGCTGCGTTTGGAAGTGGCTCAGCAGGTAGTTTGTTTGGTGCGAACGGGTCAGCGACATTTTTGAGTCGCACTACTGGTTTTGTTGCTGCATTGTTTTTTATCACAAGTATGAGTTTGACTTATCTTTCAACCAATAAAAGTGGCAGTTCAGGTGCTATGAGTTTGATGGATCAGGTTGAAAAATCTGAGAGTGCATCCTCAGTAGAAAGTGAAAAGAAAACTGCTAAGGATCGTAATCAAGATATCTCTGAAGTAGAAGGTAATTCAAAGGTCAACCAAATACCGGAGTAATTCTACGGTCCATTATATGGCAGCCTATTGATTGTGAAAATTTTTTTGCTGCCGACGTGGTGGAATTGGTAGACACGCCGTCTTGAGGGGGCGGTGGCGAAAGCTGTGCGAGTTCGAGTCTCGCCGTCGGCACCACACAAAAATTGTATTTGTAAGAAGTTTGTTGTTTTTTGCGAATAATATTTCTATTCTATTAAATCGAGTGATTTAATTTTACAAAATGCTTGAAAATTATTTTCCAATTTTACTGTTTCTTATCGTGGGATTTTTAGTTGGTGTTGTCCCAATGTTATGTGGATGGCTTTTGGCGCCGAATCGTCCTGATAGTGAGAAACTTTCTCCTTATGAGTGCGGATTTGAAGCTTTTGAAGATGCACGGATGAAATTTGACGTACGCTATTACTTAGTCGCAATTTTGTTTATTCTTTTTGATCTGGAAATTGCTTTTTTATTTCCTTGGGCGATTGTTCTTGATGAAATCGGCGTATTTGGATTCGTTGCCATGATGGCATTCCTGAGTATCCTGGTTGTGGGTTTTATTTATGAATGGATGAAGGGTGCATTAGAGTGGGATTAGGGCTATGAGTATTGAAGGAGCGCTTGAGAAAGGTTTTGTTACTACCAGTTTGGATTCAATCATCAATTGGGGACGAACGGGTTCAATGTGGCCTATGACTTTTGGTTTGGCATGCTGTGCAGTAGAAATGATGGAGACTGGTGCATCACGCTATGATCTTGATCGTTTTGGCATCGTGTTTAGACCAAGTCCACGGCAATCGGATGTAATGATCGTTGCGGGTACACTTTGCAATAAGATGGCACCAGCTTTACGTAAAGTATATGATCAGATGGCTGAACCTCGGTGGGTGATATCCATGGGATCCTGTGCAAATGGAGGTGGATATTACCATTACTCTTATTCTGTTGTGCGTGGATGTGATCGCATTGTTCCGGTTGACATATATGTGCCTGGTTGTCCGCCAACTGCAGAAGCTTTACTGTACGGTATTATCCAGCTACAAAATAAAATAAATCGCACCAATACTATTGCTCGCTAATTTTTTATGTCTACTACGCAACTGGAAAATCTTGCAGAAACCTTGAAGGGTATTCTTGGTGACAAGCTGATTGATTTACAAATACAGTACGGTGAAATAACTATTGAGATCCAGGCGGAAGATATAATCGTTGTGAGCGGAACCTTGCGGGATAATACACGGTTAAGATTCGACACCTTAATTGATCTGTGTGGCATTGATTATTCTACATATGATAAGAATCTGTCGGCAAAGCAAAATTTGCGTAATAAGCGTTTTGCTGTGATTTATCATTTGTTGTCGGTAGAGTTGAATCAAAGAATACGAATTCGCGCATTGGCTGAGAACGATGAGTTTCCTGTTATAGATTCGGTGACGGCGATATGGCCGGTTGCTAACTGGTTTGAACGTGAGGCATTTGATCTCTATGGAATAGTTTTCACTGATCACCCAGATTTGCGTCGTATATTAACTGATTATGGTTTTATTGGAAATCCATTCCGCAAGGATTTTCCGTTAACAGGTTATGTTGAAATGCGTTATGACGTGGAGCAGAGGCGAGTTATCTATCAACCGGTTACTATCGAGCCGAGAGAAATCACACCGCTTGTGATACGTGAAGAACATTATGGAGATTGCGAATCCTAGCGATTGCTAGTTTTTGTATGAATTATATTTATAAGAATTTTTTTGAAGTAACTTATGGCCGAAATACGTAATTACACCATGAATTTTGGACCGCAACATCCGGCAGCTCACGGTGTGTTGAGACTTGTTCTGGAATTGGATGGGGAAGTTGTAAAACGTGCCGATCCGCATATTGGATTATTGCATCGTGCTACTGAGAAATTAGCAGAAAATAAAACATATCTTCAATCAGTTCCTTATATGGATCGGTTGGATTATGTATCAATGATGGTCAATGAGCATGCTTATGTGATGGCTATCGAGAAACTGCTGCAGATTGAGGTTCCGCTGAGAGCTCAATATATACGCGTAATGTTTGATGAAATTACCCGTATATTGAATCACTTACTATGGATTGGCGCTCATGCTTTGGATGTGGGGGCTATGACAATGTTTTTGTATGCTTTCCGCGAAAGAGAAGATCTAATGGATTGCTATGAAGCAGTTTCAGGTGCTAGGTTGCACGCTGCTTATTATCGACCCGGCGGTGTCTATCGTGATCTGCCAGATACTATGCCAAAATATCAAGCATCTAAAATTCATAATGAAAAACAGACACGAATACGGAATGCTAATAGAGAAGGTTCACTGTTAGATTTTATAGAAGATTTTACCAATCGTTTTCCAACCTACGTTGATGAATATGAAACTTTGCTCACTGATAATCGAATTTGGAAACAGCGCTTGGTTGATATCGGTGTTGTTTCTCCAGAGCGCGCTAAAGCATTAGGTTTTACCGGACCAATGTTGCGCGGTTCGGGTATCGAATGGGATCTAAGAAAGAAGCAGCCTTATGAAGTTTATGATCGTCTTAATTTTGATATACCTATAGGTGTTAATGGCGATTGCTATGATCGCTATTTGGTGCGTATGGAAGAATTCCGTCAATCAAATCGTATCATCAAGCAATGTGTCGATTGGTTACGAAAAAACCCGGGACCAGTGATCACTGATAATCATAAAATTGCTCCACCTTCACGTATCAGTATGAAACAAAATATGGAAGAAATGATTCATCATTTCAAATTGTTTTCGGAAGGATTTCATGTACCACCGGGTGAAGCTTATGTAGCGGTCGAGCATCCGAAAGGCGAGTTTGGTATTTATTTAGTATCGAATGGTGCCAATAAACCCTATCGTTTGAAAATACGCGCGCCAGGATTCGCACATTTGGCTGCTTTGGATGAAATGTCAACTGGACATATGATTTCTGATGTAGTAGCAATCATTGGTACACAAGACATTGTGTTTGGTGAGATAGATAGATAACGATGTTAAGCACTGAATCTCTAAAAAAAATAGATCGAGAAATCGCGAAATATCCGGTTGATCAAAAACAATCAGCTGTTATGTCGGCACTTGCAATTGCACAAGAAGAAAAAGGCTGGCTGGCGAATGAAACTATGAATTTCGTTGCTGAATATTTAGGTATGCCGCCTATTGCGGTCTATGAAGTGGCGACATTTTACAATATGTATAATCTTGAGCCTGTAGGTAAATACAAAATTACGGTTTGTACCAATTTACCTTGTGCTTTATCCGGTAGTAACGATACGGCTGCTTATTTGAAGCAAAAATTGGGTATTGGGTTCAATCAAACAACGCCGGACAGAAAATTTACACTCAAAGAAGGTGAATGTTTTGGCGCTTGTGGTGATGCGCCAGTATTATTGGTCAATAACAAACGTATGTGCAGTTTTATGTCTAACGAAATGATCGATAAATTGCTGAAGGAGCTGAGCGAATGAATCAGTATCCACAAACATTGATGAACGGAGTAAATCCTTCCGATTTTGAAAATTGGCGACTTAAAAGCTACGAAAAACGTGAAGGTTATGCAGCACTTAGAAAAATACTGGCAAAAAAAATTTCTCCTGAGGAAGTAATTGAAGAAGTAAAGAAATCTGCACTGCGTGGACGAGGTGGTGCCGGTTTTCCAACGGGACTGAAATGGAGCTTCATGCCGAAGGGGTATGAAGGTGATAAGTACATAGTTTGTAATTCAGACGAAGGAGAACCTGGTACTTTCAAGGATCGCGACATTTTGCGATTCAATCCACATCTCCTTATTGAAGGGATGATAATAGCTGGTTACGCAATGGGAGTTAAGGCAGGTTATAACTATATTCATGGTGAAATATGGGAAACTTATGAGCGTATGGAAGAAGCTGTTGAGGAAGCGCGAGCTGCCGGCTATCTGGGCAATAATATTTTAGGCTCATCATTTAGCTTCCAACTCTATAATCATCATGGCTATGGTGCTTACATTTGCGGCGAAGAAACAGCGCTTTTGGAGTCTATAGAAGGCAAGAAAGGACAGCCACGTTTTAAACCGCCGTTTCCAGCCAATTTTGGTCTTTATGGAAAGCCTACGACAATTAATAATACCGAAACTTTTGCATCAGTTCCTTGGATTGTCCGAAACGGTGGTGAAAAATATCTTCAACTCGGTAAACCGAATAATGGCGGCACAAAAATTTTCTCAGTTTCCGGTCACGTCAATAAGCCGGGTAACTATGAAATACCACTGGGAACACCTTTTGCCGAGTTACTTGAATCAGCCGGTGGAATGCGCGGTGGGCGAAAATTAAAAGCATGCATACCAGGTGGATCCTCTATGCCAGTGCTGCCGGGCGATGTTATGATGAAAACAGATATGGATTATGATTCGCTTGCCAAAGCTGGATCTATGTTAGGCTCGGGAGCCGTCATCATTATGGATGATACGACGTGTATGGTTAGAGCGCTTGAACGTCTATCTTATTTTTATTTTGAAGAGTCTTGCGGGCAATGTACACCTTGTAGAGAAGGAACAGGATGGCTTTATCGCATTGTCAATCGCATAGAACATGGCAAGGGCCGATTAGAAGACCTGGAGCTGCTAGATAATATTGCGGATAACATACAAGGGCGGACAATTTGCGCTTTAGGTGATGCTGCTGCGATGCCTGTGAGAGCGATGATTCAACATTTTCGAGACGAGTTTGTTTACCATATAGAACATAAGAAATGTATGGTTTGATTATTTTGGTATGGAATAATTAAGACACGTCAATTTTACAATTTGAGATAAATCCAAGAATTTTAGCCGATGGTCAATATAGAAATCGACGGTAAGCAAGTATCTGTACCCAAAGGAAGTACCATCATGGATGGTGCCAAGCAGATTGGTGTTTATATTCCGCATTTTTGCTATCACAAGAAATTATCCATTGCCGCCAATTGTCGTATGTGTCTGGTTCAAGTTGAAAAAGCACCCAAGCCGCTGCCTGCATGTGCTACACCAGTTATGGATGGGATGAAAGTGTATACGCATTCGCAACAAGCGGTCACGGCGCAGAAAGGTGTGATGGAATTTCTGCTGATAAATCATCCGTTGGATTGTCCGATTTGTGATCAAGGCGGCGAGTGTCAGTTGCAAGATCTGGCGGTGGGATATGGGTCAAGCGGTTCGCGTTACACAGAGGCGAAGCGAGTGGTCGTCAATAAGAATTTGGGGGCATTGATTTCAACAGATATGACGCGGTGTATTCATTGTACACGTTGCGTCCGCTTTGGTCAGGAAATTGCTGGAATTATGGAACTTGGGATGGCGGGGCGCGGAGAACATTCCGAAATTCTTGCCTTTGTCGGCAAAACTGTCGATTCTGAATTGTCGGGTAATGTCATTGATCTTTGTC
Source organism: uncultured Nitrosomonas sp. (assembly GCA_964421895.1). GTDB lineage: Bacteria > Pseudomonadota > Gammaproteobacteria > Burkholderiales > Nitrosomonadaceae > Nitrosomonas. The sequence goes on from CAYQZF010000005.1 coordinate 9,826, forward strand.
CTGTTGGTGCACTGGTTAGTAAGCCTTTCCGTTATTCAGCACGCACCTGGGAATTATCGCGCAGAAAATCTATAAGCCCGCATTGCGGATTGGGGTCAAATCTAGTTGTGCAAGTTAAGCAGAATCGTGTCATGCGTGTACTTCCCCGCGACAATGAAGCGATTAATGAATGTTGGTTGTCAGACAAAGACAGATTTTCCTATGAGGGGTTGAACTCGGAAGATAGGCTGACGAATCCGATGATTAAGCGTGATGGTCAGTGGTTTGAATGCAATTGGCAAGAAGCCTTGGAATATACGGCACATTCTCTGCAGCTCATTAAACAAAAGCATGGCTCCAAAAGCATAGCGGCATTAGGTTCTCCGCACAGTACGGTCGAAGAACTTTATTTATTGCAGAAGTTGTTGCGTGCTATGGGTAGCGGTAACATCGATCATCGCTTGCGTCAATCTGATTTTCGTGCAGATAAAAAAATGCTCGGTATTCCGTGGTTGGGTACCAGTATTGCGGATATATCAAAATTAAAATCAACGTTAATTATTGGTAGCACACTACGTAAAGATCATCCGCTGATTGCACAGCGCTTGCGTCAAGCTGTCAAAAACGGCATGCAGTTAAATATAATCAATCCAATTGATGATGATTTACTTGTTAAGATTGCGAATAAAGCGATAGTTTCGCCGGCTGCTATGATTAGAACATTGGCGGAAATCTTGAAAGCGGCTACAGAGATCAAAGTAGTAGGTTTAACTCCAGAATTGAGGCAACACATTGATTCTATTGGAGTTTCAAGTACAGCTAGCGCATTTGCAATTGCTTCGAGTCTAATCGACAATGCCCCTGCAGCAATTTACCTGGGTAATCTAGCACAACATCATCCGGATTATTCGATGATCAATTTGCTTTCCGGTTTAATTGCACAAATAACAGGTGCAAGTTTTGGTGTATTGGGCGAAGCGGCTAATAATGTCGGTGCTTATTTAGCTGGTGCAATACCGGAAATTAATTCTGAAACTGTTGCTGCTGCAAATTTGAGCTATACGGAATCCGGATTAAATGCCGCCCAAATGTTAGGATTCAGTAATGATTCTGGGGAAAATAAATGTCAGGCGTTTATATTGATGAATGTAGAGCCTGAATTTGATACTTACAATTCTCAACTAGCACTGAAAACAATTCAGTCGAGTGAATTTGTGGTATCGCTGAGTTCTTTTCATGGAAATGCCAAAGAATATGCGGATGTGCTATTGCCGATAGCACCATTTACCGAAACATCGGGAACTTTTGTTAATACAGAGGGAAGAGCGCAAAGTTTTAATGGTGTCGTATCGCCGCTTGGCGAAACTCGGCCAGCTTGGAAAGTTTTGCGTGTTTTGGCTAATTTGTTGGGATTGGAAAAATTTGATTACGAAACACCCGAGCAGATTCGTGAAGAGATTTTTCCTAAAGGTGTAGAACTCAATCAGTATCTGGATAATAAATTGAAGAGTGGCGACACTGTGAATATTGTGATCGAAGATCAGAGCTTGCAACGTATTGGAGAAATACCGATTTATCAGGCTGATCCGATTGTACGACGCGCTCAGTCTTTACAGGCTACACATGATGCAATGTCACCCAAGGCTTGGATGACACCTAAGAAGCTGGCAGAACTAGGAATTATCGCTGGTGATCAAGTGAAAGTGAAGCAGGGAAATGGGGTTGTTCAGCTTGAAGCAGCGTGCGATGAAAAGTTACCCGTAAATTGTGTACGGATAGCAGGTGCTCATTCTAAAACAGCTGCACTGGGTGCTTTGTTTGGCGAAATTGTTTTGGAAAAACTGTAATGGCAATGGTTGGAGTTTATTAATGGAGAGTCTTCAACAATATTTCTACGAAATATTCGGAGCCGAATGGGGGGCTATGTTGTATTTATTAGCAATCAACATGATCTTTATTTTTGCCATTGTTGTTCCGTTGCTATTGGGTGTGGCATATTTGACTTTTGCCGAGCGCAAGATAATCGCTTATATGCAGATTCGCGTTGGCCCCAATAGAGTTACTTTCTTTGGGATACCGTGGTTGCGTGGTTGGGGGCAGCCAATTGCCGATGCAGTTAAAGCAATCATGAAGGAAATTGTTATTCCAACTGGAGCAAACAAATTACTCTTTTTGCTGGCTCCAGTTTTGACTATTATGCCGGCACTTGCGGCCTGGGCTGTAATTCCCTTTTCTCCAGAATTAGTCTTGGCCGATATTAATGCTGGATTGCTTTATATTTTGGCGATGACGTCAATGGGCATATACGGCATTATTATTGCAGGATGGGCATCGAACTCAAAATATGCATTCTTAGGCGCCATGCGCTCAGCTGCACAGGTTGTGTCATATGAATTGGCAATGGGCTTTGCTCTAGTATGCGTTTTGATGATGTCACAAAGCTTAAATTTGAGTGATATTGTGAATGGACAGCAAGGCAGTAGTTTTTTGAATTGGTATTTGATACCGCTATTCCCAATGTTCCTTGTCTACTTGATTTCAGGCGTTGCTGAAACTAATCGCGCACCTTTTGATGTGGCTGAGGGAGAATCTGAAATTGTTGCAGGATTTCATGTGGATTATTCAGGCATGGCTTTTACTGTATTTTTCCTAGCTGAATATTCCAACATGATATTGGTAGCGACTCTTACATCCATTATGTTTTTAGGGGGATGGCTGCCACCTGTTGATGTTGCGCCATTTACTCTGATACCGGGTATAGTATGGTTACTATTGAAGATTGCATTCATTCTGTTCTTTTTTCTTTGGTTTCGTGCAACTTTCCCGCGTTATCGCTATGATCAGATTATGCGATTGGGTTGGAAAATATTTATCCCAATCACGCTTGTATGGATTGTTTTACTGGGTTCAATAATGCAACTGCCTGAGTCGATTCGGAATACATTTCCGTTGAATGTCTGGTTTTAAAATAGAGAAATAAAATGGATCGTATCAAAAAGTTTTTCAGTACTTTTTTGCTATTTGAGTTGCTGAAAGGGATGGCGGTTACTGGCCGGTATTTATTCAAACCGAAGATTACTGTACATTTTCCTGAGGAAAAAACACCTCAGTCGCCGCGTTTTCGTGGTCTTCATGCACTACGCCGTTATCCAAACGGAGAGGAGCGTTGTATCGCATGTAAGCTATGTGAAGCTGTTTGCCCGGCAATGGCAATCACTATTGATTCGGAGCAGCGTGCAGATGGAACACGCCGGACCACACGTTATGATATTGATTTGAGTAAGTGTATTTTTTGCGGTTTTTGTGAAGAATCATGTCCGGTCGATTCGATTGTAGAGACTCGTATATTGGAGTATCACGGAGAAAAACGGGGCGACTTAATCTATACTAAAGAAATGCTATTGGCTATTGGCGATCGGTACGAGGAACAGATTGCAAAAGATCGTGAAGCTGATGCACGTTATCGCTGAATCTTCCCGGTAGATAAAAATGAGTTTTCAAGATATTTTGTTTTATATTTTCTCAGCCGTTTTGGTTGTGTCGGCGTTGGGTGTAATTACTGTACGTAATCCGGTAAATTCAGCGCTACTCCTGGTGTTGGCGTTTGTCACGTGTTCAGGATTGTGGTTACTGCTGGAAGCTGAATTTTTAGCAATCACTTTAGTATTGGTATATGTTGGTGCAGTCATGGTATTGTTTCTATTTGTAGTCATGATGCTCGATATTAATCTGGACCGATTACGTGAAGGATTCTGGAAATGGTTTCCTTTCGGTGCGGTTGTTACGTTAATTATGGTCGCAGAAATGTCCATGGTATTGATGGGGAAATATTTCGGATTTGAAGAAATGCCTGCGCCAAGACCACAAGATTCTGATTATAGTAATACTCGCGAATTGGGACGGTTGATTTATACAGAATACGTTTATGCATTTGAATTAGCCGCAGTGCTTTTATTAGTTGCAATGGTAGCAGCAATAGCATTGACTTTACGTCATCGAGAAGATAAGAAATCTCCAAACCCATCCAAACAAGTTAAAGTCCGTAAAGAAGATCGACTGCGAATAGTTACAATGACTGCGGAAAAGAAAGAATAACGAAATTATGGAATGGATTTGTAACATTTTTATAAAATATAAAAAGAGGTAGTAAGTCTTGGTATCGTTATCTCATTATCTTGTTCTTGGAGCAATTTTATTTGCAATCGGCTTAGTTGGTATTTTTCTCAACCGAAAGAATGTCATTATTCTGTTGATGTCGATTGAATTAATGTTGCTGGCAGTAAATATAAACTTTGTTGCTTTTTCCCATTATCTGCAAGATATATCAGGGCAGATTTTCGTATTCTTCATCTTGACAGTTGCCGCTGCAGAATCTGCAATAGGTTTGGCAATTTTGGTAGTGTTGTTTCGCAGCATGCGTACGATTAATGTTGATGATTTAGATGAACTTAAGGGTTAGTACGCAATAATTAATTTAAGTACCTATCACTAATAAAGAATTTTTGACTGAGATGCAAAAACTTTACTTACTAGTGCCACTTGCTCCGCTGCTTGGTGCGCTTATAGCTGGATTATTCGGACGTTTTATTGGTCCCGTATGGAGTCATAGAGCGACTATTGCATTGGTTTTTGTTTCTTTGCTGGCATCTATCATTATTTTCTTGGATGTGCTGGAAGGTAACAGCTATAACGGAAGCGTTTACACTTGGCTAGTTTCTGGCGATACACAATTTGAAGTTGGATTCTTGATTGATCAATTATCAGCAACAATGATGGTTGTTGTCAGTTTAGTTTCACTTATGGTGCATATTTATACCATAGGTTACATGCATGATGATCCAGGTTATCAACGTTTTTTCAGCTATATTTCATTGTTTACTTTTTCAATGATGATGTTGGTAATGTCGAATAATTTCCTGCAATTGTTTTTTGGTTGGGAAGCTGTCGGCTTGGTTTCTTACTTATTAATTGGATTCTGGTATACCCGTCCGACTGCAATTTATGCCAACATGAAAGCATTCTTAGTTAACCGGATTGGTGATTTTGGTTTTCTTCTTGGTATTGCATTAGTGTTAATGCACTTTGGTACTCTGGATTATGCATCTGTATTTGCTCAGGCACCTGGAATTATTGACGAAAAAATTGAATTAGTATCCGGTATGTCTTGGTTAGTGATTACGCTGATCTGCATTTTGTTGTTTGTTGGTGCGATGGGGAAATCAGCGCAGTTTCCCTTACACGTGTGGTTACCGGATTCTATGGAAGGCCCTACACCGATTTCCGCATTGATTCACGCAGCTACGATGGTGACTGCCGGTATTTTTATGGTGGCTCGTATGTCACCTTTGTTCGAACTGTCAGAAACTGCATTATCAGTTATTTTGATAATTGGCAGTATCACTACATTATCTATGGCTCTTGTTGCAGTCGTGCAAACCGATATCAAGCGTGTAGTTGCTTATTCCACGCTATCTCAGTTAGGTTATATGACAGTTGCTTTAGGAGCTTCAGCTTATTCTGCCGCGATTTTTCATTTAATGACACATGCTTTTTTTAAAGCTGTTTTATTTTTAGGTGCGGGCTCTGTCATCATCGCTATGCACCACGAACAAAATATGGAAAAAATGGGAGGACTGAAACGCTACATGCCAATTACTTATTGGACGATGTTTATTGCTGCTTTAGCCAGTGCCGGTGTACCAGGATTTTCCGGTTTTTTTTCTAAAGATGCCATTATAGAAGCGGTTCATTTTGCCAATATACCAGGTGTCGGCTTTGCTTATTTTTGTGTACTCACCACTGTATTTATCACAGCTTTGTACACGTTCCGCTTGATATTTATGACATTCCACGGTAGTACTCGTATGGATGAGCATACTAAACACCATCTACACGAATCGCCATGGGTTGTCACTTTGCCGTTAATAGTACTTGCGATTCCAACTATTGCGGCAGGCTGGCTTATTGATCCAATTATATTTGGTGATTATTTTAATAAGGTAATTTATGTAACACCTCAGCATGATGCTATCGAAAAATTAGCTGCAGAATTTTCAGGAATTGGTGGCATGATGCTGCATGCATTTTCCACAGCACCATTTTGGTTGTCCATAGCAGGAATTTTTGCTGCTTGGTTTTTGTATAGTTCAAGAACCGAATTACCTGGAAAAATAAAAGCACGTTGTGGTTATTTGTATAACTTGTTGAATCATAAATATTATATTGATGAATTCTATTCGTGGCTATTTGCGAGTGGAACGCGAGCATTAGGAACTGTATTGTGGAAATATGGAGATATCAAAGTAATTGATGGATTCTTTGTCAATGGCACAGCACGAGTTGTAGCATTATCAGCAGCTATAGTTAGAAGATATCAAACTGGCTTTATCTATCATTATGCTTTTACAATGATTGTCGGCATATTTGTTATTTTGACACTATGGCTTTATTAGCTTCATTCGCTTTCTTAAGAAGAGTTTGAGTGTTAAGTATTAATAACTCAACCCTATACCTATAAGTACTAACAAAAAAACAACGGAATAAGCATGTCGTTTGAATTCCCATTATTGAGCTTAATTATTTGGCTGCCCATCATGTTTGGCATTGCTGTTTTTGCAACCGGAAATGATAATAACGCGCAACTTGCTCGGTGGATTGCTCTAGTAGGATCCATATTAGGATTTCTAGTGGCAATTCCACTGTGTAGTAACTTCGATTCCACCACAGGTGCAATGCAATTCGTAGAGAACCATGTCTGGTTTGAACGCTTCAATGTTAATTATCATCTTGGTGTTGATGGGATATCAATGCCGCTAATTTTATTAAACTGCTTTATTACACCATTCGTTGTTGTTGCAGGCTGGGAAGTGATTAAGGAGCGTGTGTCGCAATATATGGGCGCATTTCTTATTATGTCCGGTATTGTGAATGGTGTTTTTGCATCACTGGATGCCATTCTATTCTATGTATTCTGGGAGGCTTCTTTAATACCGATGTTTTTGATTATCGGAATTTGGGGAGGGCCTAACAGGGTTTACGCTGCGATCAAGTTTTTTCTTTATACGTTGCTAGGTTCTTTATTAATGCTGATTGCATTTATTTATCTATATCAAGCATCGGAAGGAAGTTTTTTGATTGAAGATTACCATAAGCTTGCAATTCCGCTGACTCCGCAAATTTTTATTTTTATCGCATTCTTGTTGGCATTCGCAGTTAAAGTTCCGATGTGGCCAGTACATACGTGGTTACCGGATGCTCACGTTGAAGCACCAACAGGCGGATCGGTGGTCTTAGCGGCAATTTTGCTTAAATTAGGTGGTTATGGATTCCTACGTTTTTCGTTGCCAATCGCTCCTGATGCCAGTCTTTATTTGGCAGATATGATGATCGTGCTATCCTTGATTGCTGTTGTTTATATTGGCTTGATTGCATTGATGCAGGCCGATATGAAAAAGTTGATTGCCTATTCATCTGTAGCGCACATGGGGTTTGTTACCTTAGGTTTCTTTTTATTGAATGAATATGGAATTGAAGGTGCCATGGTTCAGATGATTTCTCATGGTTTTATTTCTGGCGCTATGTTCCTCTGTGTTGGCATATTGTACGATCGATTACATTCCCGCCAAATTGCTGATTATGGTGGAGTTGTCAATAAAATGCCTGTTTTTTCTGCTTTTTTCATGCTATTTGCAATGGCGAATGCTGGATTGCCTGGTACGAGTGGTTTCGTCGGTGAATTTATGGTCATAATGAGCGCAATCAAAGCTAATTTTTGGTATGCATTCTTTGCCGCGACCACACTCATTTTCGGTGCAGCCTATACGTTGTGGATGTATAAGCGAGTAATTTTCGGTGCTATAGCAAACCCTGGGGTTGAGAGTTTGCGGGATATTTCAAAACGCGAATTTGTTTTATTGGCCATTCTGGCAATTTCGGTTTTATGGATCGGTGTCCATCCGTATCCATTAACTGAAATTATGCATACAACAGTTGATCAATTGTTGACACATGTCAGTCACAGCAAATTATAAAAAATCATTTTGAAACAATAAAAGCTCCTGATATAAGGATTAAGAATTAATGAATTTTATACCGCCTGATTTTGCACCTGCTTCTTCCGAAATATTCATGCTCATCATGGTGTGCGTGGTCATGCTGGCTGATCTCACTGCTGGTGACGATAGACGCTATGTAGCTTATCTATTGACACAAGTGACGCTGTTAGGTTGTGCCATATTGACTTTTGTATCATTTTCTACTGAAGTTAAGCAGACTTTTTACGGCATGTATGTCGATGATGCAATGGCTGATATTCTGAAATTGATGGTGTATGGCACGGTATCGGCTGTTCTTGTGTATTCCCATTCTTATATCAGTGACCGTGGTTTGCTGAAAGGTGAGTTTTTTAGCTTAGTACTGTTTGCGACTCTAGGAATGATGGTGATGATTTCTGCCAGTCATTTTCTGACTCTCTACATTGGATTAGAATTGCTCTCATTATCGCTTTATGCACTCGTTGCATTACGGCGTGATTCTATAGTGGCAACGGAAGCTGCTATGAAATTTTTTGTATTAGGTGCTCTTGCCTCCGGGTTTTTACTCTATGGTATGTCAATGGTCTATGGTGCAACCGGTACGTTACATGTTTCGCAACTGACCCAAATTATTCAAAGTGAAGCAAGTAGTAAGGAAGTATTGGTTGTCGGTCTGGTATTTATTGTGGCAGGAATCGGTTTTAAGCTCAGTGCAGCACCTTTCCATATGTGGGCACCGGATGTTTATCAAGGTGCTCCGACAGCAATCACATTATTTATCGGTTCTGCACCCAAGTTTGCTGCATTTGGTTTTGTCATGCGCTTATTGATAGAAGGTTTGGGGGAAATGGTTTCTGATTGGCAAGGAATGTTGATAATCCTTGCTGTTTTGTCGATGGCGGTAGGTAATATTGCCGCTATTGCGCAAGCTAATATCAAGCGGATGCTGGCTTATTCAACTATTTCGCATATGGGCTTCTTACTGCTAGGATTTATCAGTGCCGATTCAAATGGTTATAGCTCGGCGTTATTTTATATAATCGCTTATGTTCTAATGACATTGGGTACATTCGCAATGATCATGTTGCTGTGCCGAAGTGGATTTGAAGCTGAAAACATTAATGATTTCAAAGGACTCAGTAAAAGAAACAGCTGGTATGCTTTTGTCACATTATTGCTAATGCTCTCCTTAGCAGGTATTCCTCCGATGATCGGATTTTATGCAAAATTTTCTGTATTGCAAGCCGTAGTTAATGCCGGATATATTTGGCTGGCTGTTGCTGCAGTATTGTTCTCGTTGATCGGTGCTTTTTATTACTTGCGTATCATTAAATTGATGTATTTTGACGAACCAGAAAGCATTGAAGCGTTGACGCCTAATAGCGATGTAAAAATCCTTTTGAGTGCAAACGGTTTTGCATTACTGGCTCTGGGTATTTTTCCTCAGGCGTTGATGAGCTTAAGCTTATACGCGATTCAAAATTCCATGTAGTTATGATGAACAAGGATATTCTACTAAAAATATCCTTGTTCAATAGACTCTATAAAAAACATCCTTCAAAATTGGAAATTTTCTTCCTAGTTGAAGTATTTTCTTTTCTCTAATCGCTTATTTCCTTACAAACATTGCAAAGCATGCTTGTGCAGTGCATAAAAGTATCATTTTGTTATCCAATAATCTTGATTTTCTTAACGCGATCCCTATTTTAAAGCAAAATATTTGAGGAGATTAACGTGCAAGCTGAAACAAGCAAAGAACAATTAAACTTTCAAGCAGAAGCGAAACAACTATTAAAATTAATGATTCATTCCTTATACAGTAATAAGGAAATTTTCTTGCGTGAGTTGATTTCGAACGCATCGGATGCGGCTGATAAATTGCGTTTTGAAGGTCTTACCGATGCTGCACTTTATGAATCGGATTCCGATCTTAAAATTCGTGTGAGTTATGATGCAGACGAGCGAACGGTCACTGTCTCGGATAATGGTATAGGTATGTCGCGGCAAGAGGTTATTGATCATATTGGAACCATTGCAAAATCGGGAACACGCGAATTCTTTAACTCCTTAACTGGCGATCAAGTTAAAGATGCGAATTTGATTGGCCAATTCGGTGTCGGTTTTTATTCCGCATTTATTGTTGCAGATCAAGTTACTTTGATCACCCGGCGGGCAGGATTGACTGCTGAGCATGGCGTTCGGTGGGAATCCAGCGGTGAAGGTGATTACACATTGGAAACTGTCGAGAAAACAACAAGAGGCACCGACATTATTTTGCATTTGCGCACCGATGAAGACGAATTCCTAAATGGCATGCGAATTCGCAGCATCATTCGTAGATATTCCGATCACATTACGCTGCCTATCGTAATGAAGAAAGAAGAATGGTCGCAAGATGAAAGTAAAAATAAAATCACCGAGGAAGATGAAACGATCAATCAGGCCAACGCATTGTGGGCGCGCCCTAAAAATGAAATTACAGTTGAGCAATACAATGAGTTTTATAAACATGTAGCACATGATTTCGAGCCTCCACTAGCCTATTTGCATGCGCGCGTAGAGGGTAAGCAAGAATATACGCAGCTTTTGTACATTCCAGCACGCGCTCCTTTTGATTTATTCGATCGCGACCGCCGCTATGGAATTAAATTGTATGTGCAACGTGTATTCATTATGGATGATGCAGAAAAATTATTGCCAAACTATCTTCGTTTTGTCCGCGGTGTAATCGATTCGAATAATTTGCCACTGAACGTATCACGTGAGATCCTGCAAGAATCCAAGGATATCGACTCAATCCGTGCTGGTGTAGTCAAAAAAGTATTGGGATTGATCGAAGACTTATCTAAAAATGAAGAAGATAAAGAAAAATACAATACTTTCTATCGCGAGTTCGGTCAAGTTCTTAAGGAAGGTGTCGGTGAAGATTTTGCCAATCGCGAGCGTATTGCTAAATTGTTGCGTTTCATTACTACGAATAGCGATACCGATGAACCGGCTGTTTCGCTGGATGCCTATGTACAACGCATGAAAGAAGGCCAGGAAAAGATTTATTACGTTACTGCCGATAACCTAAAAGCTGCAAGAAATAGTCCTCACTTAGAAGTTTTCCGCAAGAAAGGTATCGAAGTGTTATTACTGTCTGATCGTATTGATGAATGGTTAGTGAGTAATTTAACCGAGTTTGACGGTAAACCGCTGCAATCAGTCGCTAAAGGCGGATTGGATTTGGGTGACCTGGAAGATGAAACTGAAAAAGAAGAGCGTGAGAAGGAAACCAGCGCCTTTCACGAGTTGACAGAGAAAATGAAACAAGTGCTCAGTGAGCAAGTAAAAGATGTTCGTGTTACTTTTCGGTTAACCGAATCGCCAGCTTGTCTAGTTGCGGATACTTATGACATGGGCGGAAATCTTGAGAGATTGTTGAAATCCGCAGGGCAGAAGGTGCAGCATACCAAGCCAATCTTGGAAATCAATCCACATCACCCGATGGTGCAGCGATTGAAGACCGAAGTGGAAAACTTTGAGGATTGGAGTCATTTATTATTTGGTCAAGCATTGCTGGCTGAGGGAGGGCAGCTCGAAGACCCAGCCGCATTTGTAAAAAGACTTAATGAGCTGTTATTGCTGAAATCCTGAAGCCGATAAATTTTATTTGCTTCCAATAAATCTTCCGGCTAAAGCCTTTTGAGGCCGGAAGATTCAAAACTCCCTTGAAACTTCTATTCGGTTCGGCTGTCCATTTCTTGCATACGAAAATATTCAACAATTTCCAAGATAAATATTCAGGTAGACAGTGGGTAGAACAAAAAAAAATCAGATTGTAGATTTAGTCGAGCCCTATCAAGCAAAGTTGCTAACACCATTTGCTGTACTCGGTATTAAAACGGAAGAAGACTGGCTTACAGCTATTGATTATTTGCTAGTAGATACGCCAACGCTAGCGCCGCAGACTTTGCTAGCGAAAGAAGTATGCAGGCAGCTAGAAGCCTATCTGGCCAAACCGGATTTTATATTTGATTTAAGTTTGCATATTAGCGGAACGACACATCAACAGCGTGTTTGGCAGGCTATTCAGGAAATTCCAAGCGGAGAAACAAGTAGTTATGCAAATATTGCCGCGCAATTACACTCCGCTCCTCGAGCGGTAGGCCGTGCATGCGGTGCCAACCGGATACCGATCATCATCCCGTGTCATCGGGTTATATCCAAGAATGGCGGATTAGGAGGTTTTATGAATGCGAGTGATGGAGATCCTCTCGAGATCAAACGCTGGCTATTGCGTCATGAGAGCACCTGAATTGAATGCCGGCCTGCTGGATGAGTTTTCCGATGCCTTATGGCTGGAAGATGGTTTGTCGCGTAATACACTCGATAGTTATCGCAATGATTTGCAACTTTTCAGCGAATGGCTCAGAAAACGCAATCAAGATAACTGGGTGCTCACTGATGCAACCCATACCGATCTGCTTGAATTTCTCGCTTCCAGAGTTTCCGCCAAGATTAAGGCCAGCACAACCAGCCGTGAATTATCCAGCCTGAAACGTTTCTATCGTTTTTTATTGCGTCAAGGAAAGATTACAACAGATCCCAGTCTCAATATTGAGACGCCTAAATTGCAGCGCAGCTTACCGGAAAGTTTGACCGAGAAAGAGGTTGAGTTGTTGCTGAGTGCTCCAGACTTACAGCATCCGCTTGGTCTGCGCGATCGCGCCATGCTGGAAGTTTTATATGCCAGTGGATTGCGCGTATCGGAATTAATCAATTTGAAGTATTCGCAAGTGAGCATGGATATGGGGGTTTTACGTGTCATGGGCAAAGGCAGAAAGGAACGTCTCGCGCCATTGGGGGAGGAGTCACTTGAGTGGTTAAGCCGTTATACCAAAGAAGCTAGACTTACGCTGCTGAACGGCATAGTGACAGATACCATATTTGTGACAGCACGTGGCGCAGCGATGACACGCCAGGCGTTTTGGTACTTAATTAAACGCTATGCTCAAGCCATCGGCATTGAGAAGCAACTTTCCCCACATACCCTGCGGCATGCCTTTGCCACACATTTGTTGAATCATGGTGCGGATTTGCGAGTTGTGCAATTGCTGCTTGGACATGCGGACATTTCCACCACGCAAATTTACACCCATATCGCTCGTGAGCGCTTGAAACAATTGCATGCTAAACATCACCCACGCGGCTAGTCAACAGCATTGCAAGTCATTTTTTAACTAATAGCACATAAAGCGCCAGACTTCCAAGGCCCACAAAAGCAAACAACGACCAATCGGGGATAGTGAGCGATAAGAGCTTCCAATCAATGCTGGCGCAATCGCCGTTAGCTTCGAACATCCCTGGCCACCAGCCGGCAATCGGTAAGGAATTCAGAAAAGCTTCTTCAAGACTGATACCGCATTCAAATGCCTCAGGATATCGCATCAACCACGCATGCCGCGCGGCGATGATTGCACCTGCTAGGGCAAATGCGCACAGTAAGAAGCCATAAAAACGGCACCCGATTGCTCTGGGATTATGAAGGAATGCGAGCAAAGCAGTTAATCCCAATAACCAGTAAGCAACACGTTGCGCTACACACAACGGGCAGGGGAGCAATCCTTGCACATGCTGCAAAAATTGCGCATAGCTTAGCAGGCCGATACAGCAGAGGAGGATCAATAAAAATAGTGGTCGCATTTTGTTTTTCTCTTCAGTCAAATGAATCACTTAGTTTGTCCTTTAAGCATTTGTGGATTTCATATAGTTTGCTATGATGGGAAAAATCAACTTGACGAATATTTATAGTAGCACTGGAGTTTACTTTTCATTGACTTAATTGAGGAGATTTGCCATGCGAACAACAATTCTGATCATCACTTTGATTACTGCCACATTATTTATTTCCGGTACATCCCTCGCAGAATTAGGGAAAATGGATAAAGCGCGAAGCGCAAGCTAAAAACAAATTCGATCATATCGGATTAGCCGAAATGTATGAGAAGGAAGCTAATGAAATGGATGCGAAAGCCAAGGAACAAAAACTGTTGCTGGAAGAATATAAGCGGCATAGCGAATATTACGGTCGAGAAGGCCAAGATTTCCAGTCGTACCATGAAGCTTTATTGCGAGAATATTCCAAAGCAGTGGAACGTAATAAGGAAATGGCTGCTCTGCACCGGAAAATGGCGCGGTGAATTGAAAAAATACTGCCAGTTATTTCATTTCTCTTTCCAAATAGCATAAGCCAGCAATAACCAGGCGGTGAGGAACGAAACACCGCCGAACGGCGTAATCATGCCAAGTCCGCGCATGCCGGTTACGCTCAGCACGTAAAGGCTAACGCTGAATAATACGATGCCTACCATCATCAGCCAGCCGGATAACGGCATCAGATGAGATTTTGGAAAATGTAACAATAGTAAGCCGATGACGATGATCCCAAACGCATGATAAAAATGATATTGCACACCAGTATGATAAACAGACAGCATATCGGCTGATAAAACCCGCTTCAGTCCGTGTGCGCCGAAAGCACCCAAAGCGATGCATAAAACCGTATTCAAGGTACCCAGTATGAGAAAAGTTTTTGGCATCGACGATCCAGCCCTTCTTGTTTTTGTAAAATAAAAATAAAGTAAATATTGTGTAACTGTGCGCGCTTCAGGAGTTCTTGGTTTTGGTGACATCTGCTTCGCACATGCCGTGCGCGAATTTTACCTGAATTCGATCACCGCTATGAATTTGTTTGCTGTCTCGGATGATAGTGTTTTGTGAGGTGTACGTGATGCTGTATCCACGCTCTAGTACCGATTGTGGATTCAAATGTGATAGCTGGGCTTGCATATGTTGGAGCTTGGCCGACAGGATCTCGAAATAGCGGATGTAGGCAGAATGAAAGCGCGCCGCTAATTCCTTTTGTTGCGCCTCGATTCTGGCGATCTTGGGATTTACTGTCGCCAATCGTTGATTGAATTCGAATAATTTCCACTGCTTTCTTTCCAATTGATGGTTGCAAGTATTGATCAACCGGTCTTGCAAGTGATGCAGATGAATTGATTGCTGGTGGATGCGATCGCCCGGATAAATGAGACGATGCGACAAAATATCTATCTGTTGCATGGAGCTCTCTACACGGTGCAATATGGCGCGAGCTAGCCGCATTTGTAATGCGTTCAAGTGTTGGATTAATTCCTTTTGATCCTTGCTTACCATTTCAGCCGCCGCCGTTGGCGTAGGGGCGCGAACATCAGCAGCAAAATCCGCAATGGTAAAATCCGTTTCGTGCCCGACGCCGCTGATCACCGGAATGTTGCTGGCAGCAATGGCGTGTGCAACGATTTCCTCGTTGAATGCCCATAAATCTTCAATGCTGCCTCCGCCCCGGCATACTATCAGCACATCGCATTCGGCGCGTTGATTGGCGGTAGCTACTGCTGCGGCAATCAAACCAGCTGCGATTTTTCCTTGAACTAAAGCTGGGTAGAGGATAACCGGCAAGGATGGTATGCGCCGTTGCAATGTTGACAAAACATCTCGCAATGCTGCTGTGTCGAGAGAGGTAATGATGCCAACTTGTTTGGGGAATGCAGGTAGTAATTTTTTCTTTGCCGGATTGAACAATCCGGCTTTATCCAATTTCGCTTTAAGCTTCTCGAAGGCTTCAAATAATTCTCCTAACCCGGCGCGCCGCATCGTTTCAACATTGAGCTGAAAGTCACCGCGGGGTTCATAGAGGGTAACCAGTGCCAGTACTTCGACTTGCATGCCATCTTTCGGTTGCCAATCTAAATACTGATGTTTATGACTGAACAACACGCAGCGGATTTGCGCACCGGGGTCCTTAAGCGAGAAGTACCAGTGACCAGATTGATAGCATTTCAAATTCGAGATTTCACCCTTTACCCATAGCAATGGAATATTCTGTTCCAGGAATTGCTTGGTGCTGCTATTCAGCTCACTGACTGAAAGTACTGTACGTGCAAGGTTTACTAATGGAAAAGGAAAAAGATTCATGATGAGTACATGCAGATATTCGCATCATTTGTTGGAATGAGGTCAGTGTAGTTTGCAACTCTCAAAATATGCTATCTGAATGAGTAACTATTTGTTTATTAGAAATATTATGTGAGATTAAAAAATAATCAAGGAAGAAAAAATGTTTGGATTTGTTTACTTAATTCTCTTATTAATTACATACTCACAGACTTATCCACAGAAATTGTGGATAGAAAGCCAGTTATTTTTGCAGAAAATTGAGTATTGCGATACTTTGCATGCTGAGCCAGCTACACAGTTATAGAATATAATTGGAAAATTTGGTAAGACACCGAATGATATCTGGATCTAAAGTGAGTGAGGAGATTATCACGTGTTATCGTTAATTCAAGCAGCCGGTTGGCCGATCTGGCCAATCATCATTGCTTCGGTCGTGGCTTTGGGCATTATTGGGGAGCGCATGTGGACATTGCGATTGAGCGTTATCGCACCGAAGGAATTGCTTCCAAGGGTGTTGAATGAATATAAGCGCAATGGCGTTAATCCCGAGATGCTTGGGCGTTTGCAGAGTCACTCTCCTCTTGGGAAAATTCTTGCAGCCGGACTTAAGAATGTTAAAAGTACACGTGAGATCATGAAAGAATCGATCGAAGAGTCTGGCCGGGTAATTGCACATGATCTGAATCGCTATTTGACAACATTGGGAACGATTGCCGCACTGAGTCCTCTGATGGGGTTGTTCGGCACTTTGGTCGGAATGATTGAGATTTTCGGATCGAACTCGCCCACCGGCAGCAACCCGGCGCAGCTCGCTTACGGAATTTCCGTCGCTTTGTATAATTCTGCTTTCGGGATTCTCGTTGCTATTCCCAGCATGATTTTTTACCGCCATTTCCGTGCAAAAATCGATGATATCGTTGTGGAAATGGAGTTGCAGGCATTAAAGCTGGTCGAAATGGTGCATGGTGAACGAGAAATCTGAATGAAGCCTATGAAGTTTTGCATGCGCGGCTCTCAGTGCACATTTGCAAGTCAGGAATCAAGAGAGTATTCGTGGTACGAAACTGGAATGGTAAATTCAGTGTGATGCCAACTGAGTAGTGTATACTTCGGTCCAATCAATTTGGACTTGAAATATAAGTAGGAACTGATAGATAGGTGGAAAAGGGGATATTTTTAACTGCTGTTGGATCCCGGAGTCTGGAGATCACGAGATCAAGCTGACTAAAGTGATGGTCAATGGTTCTCTTGGTAAAAGCTTTGCAAGCTGATTGTTTTGTTTTATATGTACATGAACGAGAATATTGGTATTTTGAGACACAAAAATCCGATCATAAATCATAGCTACCTGATTATTATTTTTTTTCTTGTTTGTATTGTCACATTGCAAGGCTGCGCATCAGCGCCAAAGAATGGTAATCTTGAAACGGATCCGGTTGATCCGCACGAAACGATTAATCGTGCTTCTTACGATTTTACCGATAAAGTGGATCGGACGGTGTTTGTGCCCATTGTGAACGCCTACATCGATTACGTTCCGAATGCCGCACAGCGGTCGATCGGCAATTTCTACGATAATTTGTCTTATCCTAATGTAGCACTGAATTCGTTCTTGCAAGGCAAGGTAACGCAAGGTGCCTCGGATACTTTACGTTTTTTTGTGAACTCAACAGTGGGAATGTTCGGGCTTTTTGATATGGCATCGCACATGGGATTACAGAAGAATGATGAAGATTTTGGTCAAACGCTCGGTGTTTGGGGAGTGAATCCTGGGTCATACTTATTCATTCCTTTTATCGGCCCGAGTAGTGAGCGTGACGTAACCAATATTCCCGTGAGTATTTTCACGAATGTGCTGTTTTATGCCGGTCTTGTAGTCGGTTCCTATTTTGCGGCGCCACTGACTATCCTGGGCGCTATTGATAAACGTGCTCGTCTGATAGGACCAATGAGAATACGGGATGAAGCAGCAATCGATCCTTATTTGTTCGTACGCGAAGCCTCCATACAACAACGTGAATTTCTTGTGCACGACGGCAAGCTGCCGTTGGATCTTTATGACTCCGAACCGTTTCAGGATAATCCTTTTGAAAAAGACGGGAAAAAGAAAAAATGATGAATTCGAATTATCATCGCATGTTTATTCTTGTGAACCGTTTACGGCAAGGCGCTCGTATGTAAAACCAAAGTTAGCTTAAACGGAAAAAAATGATTTATCCATTGAGAAATTTGTAAAGAAATTAAGTGCTTAGGAGTATATGAACGGATTTCAAAGAACAGCGGCTGTTTCGCAACAACCAGATGATTTTGCGGTTAACGGTGAAGTATCTCAATCGTATACAGTACCAGCCCTAAATCAGGATGGAATCAATGCTGCCGAGCTGGAGACGAAGTTTGCTCAGGCGCGTGCAGCCATGCTGGCATTACAGAATCCGGATGGACACTGGTGTTTCCCGCTCGAAGCGGACTGTACCATCCCGGCTGAGTATATTTTAATGATGCATTTCATGGATGAAATCGACGTCATTCTGGAAAACAAAATCGCCCGTTTCATCCGGGATAAGCAGGACATGACGCACGGCGGCTGGCCGCTGTACTATGGCGGTGCGTTTGACATCAGTTGCACGATCAAATCGTATTATGCGTTGAAG
The DNA here is from genome assembly GCA_964421895.1 of uncultured Nitrosomonas sp. Lineage (GTDB taxonomy): Bacteria > Pseudomonadota > Gammaproteobacteria > Burkholderiales > Nitrosomonadaceae > Nitrosomonas. Next base: position 28,475 of record CAYQZF010000005.1, read on the forward strand.
CTGGTGGGTGACTCTCCGGATGCGCCGCACATGGCGCGCGCGCGCGAAGCTATTCTGCAGCGCGGCGGGGCGGCCAAAGCGAACGTCTTTACCCGATTGTTGCTAGCCATGTACGATCAGATTCCTTGGCGCGGTGTACCCGTAGTGCCATCAGAACTGGTGCTGCTGCCAAGCTGGTTCCCTTTTCATATCAGCAAGGTTTCGTATTGGTCACGCACCGTGATGATCCCGTTGTCTATTCTGTGCACGATGAAAGCGCGTGCGATCAATCCGCGCAAAGTGAATATCCGCGAATTGTTCATCGTGCCGCCCGAAGAGGAAAAAAATTATTTTCCCAAGGCGGATACGCTGCTGAAGCGTGCTTTTATGCTTGTTGAGCGTATCTTGTCACGTATCGAACCAAAATTGCCGCAATCGATACGGCAATATTCGATTCGGAAAGCTGAGCGCTGGACGCTTGAGCGCTTGAACGGTGAGTGCGGGATCGGTGCTATTTTTCCAGCCATGGTCAATGCGCATGAGGCATTGACCTTGCTCGGTTATGGCTATGATCATCCGAACCGCGTGCAATGCCGTAACGCGCTGCGTGGATTGCTGGTCGACGAAGGGGAGCGTTCCTGGTGTCAGCCCTGTACATCGCCGGTTTGGGATACGGTGTTGACAAGCTTGGCGCTGCAGGAAGATCCCGCGGCCGATCAGGAACCGGTATTGAAAGCACTAGATTGGCTGGTCGAACAACAGGTTCTGGATGAACCGGGCGATTGGCGTGACAAGCGCCCCGATCTGCCGGGTGGTGGATGGGCTTTCCAGTATGCCAATCCGCATTATCCGGATCTCGATGATACTGCCGCAGTGGGGTGGGCATTAGACCAGGGTGGAGCAGAGCGGCATCATAAATCGCTGGAGCGAGCGGCGAATTGGCTCGCGGGAATGCAATCGCGCAATGGCGGTTTTGCGGCTTTCGACATTGATAATGTATATCACTATTTGAATGAAATTCCATTCGCCGATCACGGTGCGTTGATCGATCCGCCTACTAGCGACGTGACGGCGCGTTGTGTTGGCTTGCTGGCAAAATACGGCAAGCATCAGCGTGAAGTCTGGCGCGGCATCAGCTTTCTATTGCGTGAGCAGGAGAAAAATGGCTCTTGGTTCGGACGCTGGGGTACAAATTACATTTATGGCACCTGGTCCGTGCTGGAAGCCTTCCGGTTGGCCAAGTTCGATATGCAACACCATTCGGTGCGCCGTGCCGTGAAGTGGCTGGAATCGGTGCAAAGAGTGGACGGTGGCTGGGGAGAAACCAATGATTCTTATTTGGATACTCAGCTGGCAGGCCGGTTTACTGAAACCAGCACTGCGTTTCAAACCGCGTGGGCAGTGTTGGGTCTCATGGCGGCGGGTGAGGTCCATAGTGAATCGGTACGCAGCGGTATCCAATATCTGCTGCGTAATCAGTGTGATAATCACTTGTGGGAAGAACCCTGGTTTACTGCGCCTGGCTTTCCGCGGGTTTTCTATCTGCGCTATCACGGTTATTCAAAATTCTTTCCGCTGTGGGCATTGGCGCGTTACCGGACTTTGACAAGGGAAAGCATGAATTGAAAATTATTGGCGTGGTGTCTGCACTGAAATCGGAAGCAAGCTGTTTACTGGAAAAACAGAGCTTCCCGCTTTACCGGGTGGTGGAGATCGGCGAGAGAACTTTTGTGTGTCTTAGCAGTATCGGGAGCAAGGCGGCCCGAGGGGCGGCATTGAAACTGTGTGAGCACGACATCAATGCTCTGGTCAGTTTCGGTGTTGCGGCTGCTGTGAATAACGAATTGATTCCCGGTGACTTGGTGCTGCCCGAAGCGGTTATGATGAACGGCGAGATCCTGCCGGTGGATCTGGAGTGGCGTAACCGGTTGGCAGGTGTAATGTCAAAGCATCTGACTGTTGCTGGCGGAATTTTGGCGTCTTGCGAGGAGCCGCTGACTTCAACCGAACAAAAACTGGCGCTTGGGGAAGCAACAGGCGCTTGCGCGGCGGATATGGAAACGGCGGCGATAGCAAAAGTGGCGGCCGAAGCAGGTATCTCGTTTCTCGCTATTCGCGCGATTGTCGATCCTATTGAATTTTCTCCGCCGGAAGCACTGATGAGTGCGGTCTATCCGGATGGCAGCGTGGATGCGATTCAGTTGATCAAATTAGTGCTGAGCGGATCCGTATCGATTAAGACATTGATCCATCTTGGGCTTGGCATGCATGTGGCGCGCTCTGCGTTGCTTGAAGTCGTGCAAAGAACCGGACTGACTTTTGCCAGCGACTACATGCCTTCTTATCGTAATCTTCAGGAAAATCAGAGCCAGTCAATCAATAACGAGTGACTGTAATTGCAATGCAGCCAGTTGTGCGTACAGCGGACTGGATTGCAGCAACTGCGCATGCGTTCCTGTCGCATCCAGCCGTCCATGATTGAGCACGGCAATCCGGTTAGCGGATTGCACAGTCGCCAGGCGGTGAGCGATGACCAATGTGGTGCGGTTGCGCATCAACTGCTGCAACGCTTGCTGCACCCAATGCTCGCTTTGTGCGTCCAGCGCACTGGTGGCTTCATCCAGTAACAAAACCGGCGCATCCGCCAGAATCGCCCGGGCAATGGCCAAACGCTGTTTCTGCCCGCCTGATAAACCCAATCCGGAATCCCCCAAGTGTGTTTGATAGCCTTGCGGCAGTTGACAGATAAATTCATGCGCGTAAGCGGCAATAGCGGCTGCTTCTACTTCCGCATCGCTGGCATCGGGACGGCCATAGCGCAAGTTGTCGCTGATGGTGCCGTAAAACAACGCTGGGTTCTGCGATACCAGCGCAAAGCAGCGGCGCAGTTCAAGCAGATCGAGATCCCGGATATCGATACCTTCCAGCTTAATAGAGCCGGACTGGTGGTCAAAAAAGCGCAGCAGCAGATCAAACAACGTCGATTTACCCGCGCCGGAAGGACCGACCAGCGCCAGCGTTTCACCGGCTCGGACCGTCAAGGTCAGATTGTCGATAGCCAGAACATCAGGACGGGAAGGGTAAGCGAAGCGCAATTGATGAATCTCGATGTTTCCGGATACTGCAGCAGGTAAAGGGTGCGGCTTTTCCGGTGATTGAATCCGGTTGGGGGCCTGTAATAACTCCACCGTGCGCTCGGCAGCACCGGCGGCCCGCTGCAATTCACCGATGACTTCCGAAATCGATGCCACGGCGGAACCGACGATTACGCTGTAAAATACAAAAGCTGCCAATTCGCCTGCACTGATGCGTCCTTCGATTACGTCCATACCGCCCACCCAGAGCATTAGCCCGACGGCGCCCATCACCAGCAAAATTACCAGCGTGATCAGTAACGCGCGTTGCAACGTGCGCTGTTTGGCGACGGCGAAAGCTTCTTCAACATGATCGTGAAACTTATGCTGATCGATGGATTGGTGATTATAGGCCTGCACGGTTTTGATCTGCCCAAGCACTTCGCCGACATAGGCGCCGACCGCGGCGATTTTATCTTGGCTTTGGCGCGACAAATGCCGCACGCGGCGGCCATAAATCAAGATCGGTACTACCACCAGCGGCACGCAAATCGTCACCAGCGCTGTCAGTTTCGCATTGGTGATAAACAGCCAGATGATGCCGCCAATCATCATGATCAAATTGCGCAACGCAAACGATACCGATGAACCGATCACGGTTTGCAGCAACGTCATATCGGCAGTCAAACGCGACTGAATTTCGAGGCTGCGGTTTTCCTCAAAAAAACCTGGATGCAGATGGATTAAATGGTTGAATACTTTGCTGCGGATATCTGCAATCACCCGCTCGCCCAGCCAGGTAACCCAGTAATAGCGCGTAAACGTGCCGATGGCCAAGGCGATCACCAGCAGCAAAAAGATCATCACATACTGACTCAGCAGTTCCTTGGATTGCGTGGCGAATCCCTGGTCGATCATCAACCGGATACCTTGCCCGATCGACAACGTAATCGTCGCGGTAAATAACAGCGCCAGCAAACTGTAGACGACCTGGCGCCGGTACGGCGCGATAAACCGGGCTGCTTGCTTGACCGCCTGCCAGCGCGTTTGCGTGTTCTTAGGAGAATCTGTCATGAATGAATCCCGCCGGATAGCGGGTGCTGCTGTAATTGCTATAAGTTGGGTGGATTAATCTTGAGAATCGGGGTTTTTCACAAATCCGGCAATGAGCAGTATCCAGGCAACGATCAATCCGATAATGGCCGGGATATGCGTCAGTTTCACAAACTGTTCCTGCCACACAGCACCGCCGCTTGCACCGGCCTGTTGCGCCGCGATTGAGAGTGACTCCGCAGTACCCCACCAGGCATTGGCGACTTCGGAAATGACGGTGAGCCACGTCAAGCAGACGGCAATCAGCATAACCAAAGCCGAGCGCGCGCTGACCTTATGCGGTAGCGTAAGAAGCAGCACTGCCATTAAGATGAACAGCATACCGTTCAGCACTGCTTGAATGTGTGCGCTCAATGCTAATCTCGGAAACGGCGTATGCGGTATCACCAGTCCCCAGACGATGCCGACCAATACCAATGCCAGGCCGTGGATCAGGATTTGTTTGGCTCGGCTTTGTGTATTCATGCGCGTTGGCTTGTTAAAATTAATCACACTGAGTATCTAATCCTTTCTCTCAGTCACTTCCACCAAATGATAACCAAACTGGGTTTTAATCGGGCCTTGTACTTCGCCGATCGGCGCACTGAATACGACGGTATCGAATTCTTGCACCATTTGTCCGCGGCCAAATTCTCCTAAGTCACCGCCTTGCTTGCCGGATGGGCACAGTGAATGTTGTTGCGCTATTTCGGCGAAACTGGCGCCATTTGCGATTTCGTTTTTCAGGTTGTTACATTGTTCTTCGGTTTTTACCAGAATATGACGTGCGCTGGCTCGTGCCATGGGATTCTCCTGTATTTATCAAAAATAATTTGTCGTACATGGTACATTTAAGCACAGATTGGCGTGCTGATTGAAGCATTGTGCCATTTTTACGTTGCGAGGGTTTGATGAATTTTTTGTGGGATGCCGGTGTAAATGCTTGAGTTAATCAATGTCAACAAAGCGTATGCCGGAGGGCGCAGGGTGCTGG
>CAYQZF010000006.1:0-33259 GCA_964421895.1 uncultured Nitrosomonas sp.
CAAAGAAAGCTACTACCTGGCCTTGCGCCAGACCCAGGGAACTATCCGCACCGAAACGCCGGATTGGCAACCTTGGCTGCTGTTCTTTCTGCGCGCCTTACAGCAGCAAAAACGCCGCCTGGCCGTGAAAGTCGAGCGCGAGAAGAACGCACTCGCCACTCTGCCGGAGCTGGCGATCAAAATCCTGGATTATGTGCGCGACCATGGCCGTGTTACCACCCGCGACATGGTGCGCGAAACCGGCGCAAGCCCGAATACATTGAAAGCAACCTTCACATCACTGGTTGAAAAAGGCCTTCTGGCGCGGCACGGCGGCGGACGGTCGACCTGGTATAGTTTGCCATAAGAAACAATCATTCATTTTCGCGAGGCGAAATGAATGATTGGGTAAGCAGTTAGTAAATCAAAAATCAATGTTTCTGAAATTACCTGTGGTATCACGGGCATTTAAAGTAAAATTTGGCTGGAATACTGATATTAATGAAGCGCTTGGATCAATATTGTTATAGATAAATTTGACATCAATCGGTATTCCTTGAATTGCTCTAAATGAAAGTATGTTGGAAAATCCCTCGCTTATCTTGTCGAGCGCGGCAGCGGATGAGGCGATATATTTCTTACTAAGATTATCGAAAAGTTGACTAAGCTCTGGATAAACATAAATACTTGCATCATTATTAAGACTCACGACCTTCATCAAACAAGTCAGTTGATTATGCCCCGAGCGTACGCAGCCGTGAAAGTCGGCTTTGACTCCACCGCCGGACATTGTTCCCAGTACAACAGGAGAAAAAGAAGTATCTTTCGGTGTCGCATCCAGTATCGAAAAAGCGCCGGTTGCAAGATTGAGTTGCAAGGTAACACTCTCATAATTAGTTGCGCCATCGACCGAAACATCCGGTATGACCAAAATACCGTTGCTGCTGGTGAAATTAGCGGTGGCTAAGAGGGGGGGGATACTATCAACAGTGCAACTGCGAGAAGCATTTTCTTCATTGTTACTGTTCCTTTGTGATTAAGAATAAATGATGCTTGTTGTATTCAATGTCTATCAGCTTTTGCTGGCATCGATATTGTATATACAAACGGTAGCAATGGAAGATAGTTGTTTGTAAAATTGATGAAATTTTCGCGATACACCGGGAAAAATCGCATTCAAACGGATGATTTTCCGGTGCATGGTTGCCTCGAAGTGATGAAAATATCCCAGACCAGTTGATTGCAAAACACCGCTATTTTTATCTTATGTTATTGTGTTATCGTACTTTTACTTCAAGCATCACATGATGTAGCGGTATCACAATAACCAAAGGAGAAGCTATGGCTGCACATATTGGATCCAAGGAAATTAATGCGTTATCGGTAGCATCGTACGAAGAGCTGCGCACTAAACTCAAGTCTGGCGATCTGCTCTTTGCTTCAGGGGACTATTTAGTCTCAAAAGCCATTCAGAAAGTCACCGATTCACCCTGGAGTCATGTCGGTATCGTTTTCAGACTCGATAGCATTGACCGGATGCTTTTGCTAGAAAGCGTTGAAGACATGGGTGTCCGCTTCGCGCCGCTGTCGAAATACCTGAATGACTACGCGGACGGCAAACCTTACAGGGGGCGCGTTGTGCTGGGGCGCTGCCATGATGTCAATCAGGATATTGTGAATGGTTTGGCAAAATTCGGTATCGATGAACTGACACGTCCCTACGATAAGGATGAAATTGCCAAGATCCTGGCGCGGGTAACGCTTGGGGCGGGGAAAAAAGAACGTGACAAAGAATATATTTGCTCAGAACTAGTTTATGAGTGTTTCGCCAACAGCGGCAGAGAATTTGCCTATGACAAGCGCGGTTTCATTAGTCCGGAAAATATTTGGGCCGATGAAAAAGTATCGCTGGTCGGGCGGATTCTTTAGCCGATAGCAATTGAATTGATTCAACTGACGAGGTTTTGCACACAATACGGGGCACGATGCTATGGGTGCTCAACCCTTAGGGAAACTCTGAAAAACTATTACACTCGGTCATTCTGCGTTGAAATCAGGCTCAAAATGCTCATTTATCACTCGTAAACTGCGCTTTTTCGCCTGATTTCGCCTTACCTGACCATCGCTCGCTACCTTTTTCAGAGCTTCCTTAGGAATCGCCACGTTCATAACGAATCAAAACGATCTTTGTGTTGGCCGTGATAAAAGAATAAAAATTCTTCAGATCATATACCCATCAACCGGAAAATAAACCCCCGAAATCAAAAGATCGATCTGACAAAGCTTCACCACTGAGCAATTGGCTCCCGGCCTCTCATTCATGCTCGCCACGGACAATCCAAGCCCCATCGCCACGTTAAAGTCCTGCCTGTAATAGTCAGCAACAATTCACACAAAAAATTCCTTCGCATTATCAGCCACCTGCGTCAATTTGTCACATTTACTTTTTTTATGGTGCGGACATAATGCTCAAGCGCATGTAACACAACGGAACTGACTCAAGCGCACCTCACCATGAATCTTATCTCCAGGGCCTAACAAAAATAACAGCATCAAAGAATGAAACTATTTTTATTTCATGCAGCAGAAAAATTTTATGGACCAAGCCTGCCGGTAACTCAGGGCAATCAGTTTTTTAGGCGGATATCATCGTTTATCCCCAACCACCTAGAACACTATATTCCATACTTGAAAGTCACGATACTCTGGTCATGCACGGCTATTGCACTGCTGCCAGCCGCTTTCTCGCAAGTGCACCTCGATAGCGGTTGGAATGAAGGATTCCAGCATCCTTTGACCGGATGGGATCATATTCTTTGCATGGTTGCAGTCGGTATCTGGGCGGCCCGGATACGCGGGCAAGCGATGTGGGTACTGCCGGTTGTGTTTGTGTTTGTCTGTGTCATGAGTTTTGGCAGTTTGGCCGGAGCATTCAATCTGATCATTCCGGGTGCGGAGGCGATGATTTTATTATCCTGCCTGACATTCAGCACATTGATCGTGAGCGGAATCCGCTTTGATGCATCCATCAATGTAGCAATTATTTCGCTGTTTGCCTTTTTTCATGGCTACGTGCACGGGCAAGAAATCTCCGCGTCCACCAGTCTTGGTTTTTACATCGCCGGTTTCGTATTCGCCACTTTACTGTTACACGGTATCGGCATTCTGAGTTCGCGGCTGCTTTTGCTGGCAATCACCTTCCTTGTCAGCTCCAGTCTGAACGCTCAGGGAAAAGATTTGCCGTCCCATCCGCATACTGCCCTGCCCAATACGCATGCTGACAAGCTGGCACACGTCGTTTTGGATGAGATATCCGTTAATGGCCGTGCGGACAAATTAATCGGTGTCGCCGACTCTGCTTCGCAAGGCAAAATCGGACAGGATCAAATCCGATACCGGCCAATCACCCGCCCCGGAGAGGTTCTGGAGACAGTACCCGGTTTAATCGCCACCCAGCACAGCGGCGAAGGCAAAGCGAATCAATATTTTTTGCGTGGATTCAACCTGGATCATGGCACCGATTTTCTGACGCAAATCGAAGGCGCGCCGGTCAATCAACTATCGCATTCGCACGGTCAAGGCTGGACGGATACCAATTTTCTGATTCCCGAATTAATCGAATCGATCGAATTTAAAAAGGGAAATTATTTTGCTGATACGGGCGATTTCTCAAGCGCCGGATCGGCCAATATCCGCTACTTCAATCGCCTGCCCCAAAATATGCTGCGCTTCACTGGCGGTAGTTTTAATTATTATCGGGGATTGATCGCCGGGTCACGTCAGCTATTGAAAGGCAATGTTCTGTACGCCGGCGAGATCGTACACAACGACGGCCCGTGGACTACCGGGAATAATTATCTGAAATTCAACGGTCTGCTCCGGTACAGCGGCCGCAATGGCAAGCAAGACTGGCGTATTACCGCGATGGGGACACATTCGGATTGGCGCGCGACCGATCAGATCCCGCGGCGCGCCATTAATATGAATTCCATCGGCCGGTTCGATGCGTTGGATCCGACCGATGGCGGAAAGAGCCATCGTTACAGTCTGACGGGTGAATGGAACCGGCGCTCGGAAAACAGCCTGACATCGGTCATGGCGTATGGCATTTACTCCAAACTGAATCTCTATTCGAATTTTTCTTTTTTCCTCGATGATAACGAAACAACCAATCCTTCCGGGTGTGCGGGACTAACCGGTCTACTACCTGCGAACCGGTTTTCTTCCGGCATATTCCAAACCTGCGGTGATCAGTTCGGTCAGCCCGACGGCCGCTGGACAACCGGCTTAGCAGCCAGCCACACCGTGTTTCATAAAATTGGCTTATTCGATTCCGAAACGACACTGGGAATACAAGTACGTAACGATAATATCCAAAATGCCCTGACAAAAGCCCATGCGCAGCGGGTGTACGGTATTACCCGTCAGGATTCCGTCTGGGTCACCAGCCTCAGCCCTTTTCTGCAAAATAAGACACAGTGGCAAAGCTGGCTGCGTACCAGCGTGGGTGTACGTTTTGATGGTTTCCGCTTTGCCGTCAATCACAGCAATATCCAGCAAAATAACGGCACGCGTTATGACGGACTGGTCAGTCCGAAATTGGGCATTGTCTTCGGCCCTTGGGCAAATACCGAGCTTTACTTAAACGGCGGGCTTGGTTTTCATAGCAACGATGCCCGCGGGATCAATACCCGCATCGATCCGGTCAGCGGCAATACTGTGGATCGTGCCAACCCCCTTGCCCGCACCTACAGTGCCGAAACAGGCATCCGCTCAACCTGGGCCCGGGGCTTGCATAGCACGTTGACTGTCTGGTGGATGGATCTTCAGTCGGAATTGGTTTTTGTCGGGGACGCAGGCACTACCGAGGCAAGCCGCCCCAGCCGCCGCTACGGACTCGAATTCACCAACTATTACCAACCGGTGCACTGGCTGACTTTTGACGCGGATTTCAGTTTCTCGCATGCACGCTTTCGCGACTCTGTGCCTGATGAAGGCAATCATGTACCCAATGCCGTGGAAGCGGTAATTGCCACCGGTGCAACATTTCATGATGTTTTCGGTGGTTTCTACGGCGGCCCGAGGCTGCGCTATCTTGGGCCGCGCGCATTGAACGAAGACAACTCCAAGCGCTCGGACGGCACGATTTTACTGTCCGCAATGCTGGGGTATGAATTCAACCGGTCGTTTCGCATCCAGGCCGAAGTATTCAACATGCTGGACCGCAAGGACGATGCGATTACCTATTTTTATACATCACGTCTGCCGGGGGAATCCTTCACGGGTGTGGATGACTTTCATTTCCATCCCGTCGAACCGGTGAGTTTCCGGGTGGGACTAGTTCTGAATTACTAAGCAATTGAAAGCAAGCGAGCAAGTTTCCAATAAGGATAAGGAGAAAAATCATGCAACTGAGTAAATCACCGTGGATTGCATTACTGCTGACCGCCTGGTTCACGGCCCCGGCACAAGCGGGAGAAGCCATACTGCAGCATTTCGTTTCCGGCAGTTACCGGCAATTACTTGAAAAACATACCGGTCAGCCGGTCATGCTGGTGATCTGGGCAACGACATGCTCAATCTGTATGAAAAAGATGCCTCTGTTGAGTAAGCTGAAAGAAAATCAACCGGATATCAAAATCATCATGCTCTCTGCCGATGAGCTCGCGGATACGAAGCAAGTACAAGCCACATTGGCTAAGCACGAACTGACCGGCCTGGAAAACTGGATTTTCGCCGATGAAAATGCACAGCGCCTGCGCTATGAAATCGACCCGCAATGGTTCGGAGAGCTGCCGCGCACTTATTTTCTCGATAGCAAGCATCAACGCGAAGGCGTCAGCGGGGCTTTATCGTACGAAGATTACCAAGCCATTTTCTACGCACTCGCCAATTAATTACCTAACAGCAATTCAACTCATGATCCAGCACAAAGAAAAATCGCAACGAGCACCATTTTCGTTACTGCAAGCATTCATATTCACTCTCTGCCTCACACTGCCACTTTATTCCACCCATGCCAGCGATCAGCCGGAGGAAGGATATATGAAATCAACGTTGGGTTTGTATGACATTGCCACATTCGATGTTTATGCGGACCAACAGACTGTTCATATCATCGTAGGCGGCAGACAGTCGCAAAACGATGCCGCACTCACATTGAGATATCAACGGTCAGTGGATGGTGGACGCAACTGGATAACGCCTGTGACCCTCTCCGCGCCATTGCCTGCAATCAATGCCAAACGTGGCAATGACATTCAACTGGCGGCGCATGGCAACCGGCTGGTGGCATTGATGCAGGCCAAAACCAGCTTGCCGGGAATCGGCCCGATGATTTGCTTGTACTCCGAAGATGACGGAATAACATGGAAAAATGGCGCCAATCCAGCCAAAGATAATGACGGCAGCCAGGCGCATATTGATCTCGTAGTCGGCAAAACAGGAATTTTTCATGCGGTCTGGCTCGAGGATCCCGAAGAAAACGGGCACCAAAGCTTGCGCTATTCCCGCTCGGAGGATGGTGGAAAAAGCTGGAGTCAGCTCAAAACAATCGACGATTCCACCTGCTCCTGCTGCTGGAATACGATCGTGAATTCCCCGCTCAATCACCTGAATGTGCTGTATCGCAACATGACGCCCAGGGATATGGCCATGGTCCGGTCAACCGACCAGGGCTTAACCTGGCAACAACTCGGTGCGGTCGGCGATTTCAAATGGCAATTGAATGGCTGTCCGCACACCGGCGGCAGCGCGGATTATGTATCCAGCGGAGCAACGCATTGGTTGCATAGTCTTATCTGGACCGGCGTGCAGGAAAAAGCCGGTTTGTATCACCTGGTTTCTTCTGACGACGGATCAACTTGGTCGGAACCCGTGCGGCTAAGCGCCACCGGGATGAACGGCGATATCGCACATCATAGCCGTCATGCCGTCGCGGCATGGAACGAGATGAACCCTTCTGGCATGAGTATCAATCTCGCCATGACAACGGATAACGGCGCCACTTGGAGCAAACCGATACTGCTGACACCGGCGGAAAATGCGGCGACACAGCCGCGGCTTGCTGCAACGGCAAACGGTGTATTGGCAGTATGGACGGAAAAACCAGCCAAACAAACCAGTCAACTGGCCTGGAAATTGATCGTGCCAGAAAAAAATCTTAACCCTTGAAGGAGAGTTCGTGCCATTGATACCGGAATACTATTTAACACTCAACCATCTGAATTTAATTAACTAATGCCTACTGGTTGATGGCATTTCTGTGCAAGCAAATGCACACCAACGAGAACTATGGAGAATCTAATGAATAATCGTATTATTTCTACCAAACTGAAACTGCTTATACCGGCTGTCCTGATTGCATTTGGGATGCCGTCGATGGCATCAGCGCATGCAGTCCTCGTTGAATCCGAGCCCAAAGCCGAAAGCACTGTGCATTCGCCACCCGGTCAGATCAACATCTGGTTCAATGAAAATGTCGCCAGTGAATTTAAATCACTAACGGTGATTAGCAGCACCGGAAAGCGAGTCGACAATAATGACGTCAAACAGGCAGCGCTGGATCGTACTCACCTTTACACCACTGTTCCAAAGTTGCCACCCGATACATATACAGTCCGTTATCGCGTCATGTCTGCGGATACGCACATCATCACCGGCAAATTCACCTTCACCGTTACCTCTTCCGAAAAAGCCGAATCCTCAATCGATTAAGAATCAGGAGCAAACCATGAGAGTATTTTCATTTTCAGCCGTAAAACCGCACTTGCCGGTGTTAATTGCCGTTCTAGTGTTAGCAGCTTGCAATCGTGTCAGTCCTGTGCAGCATCATTACAATACCAATGTCGGATGTATCGTTGCGAATGATTTTTACGCGATTTATTTCAGTGCTTATGTTGAACCCGAAGAGAAAATCGATAATTCGGAAAAAGTAGACGAATCGCTATTCAAATCGCATTGCAAGAACATGCCGCATACCGGCAACGTCTTTTTCACTGCCGACCTGGTGGATGAGGACTTGAGAGAAACACCGATCAGCCTGAGACTGGTTGAACAGGAGCTCATCGGCAAAAATAAAGATGCGCCATCAGATTATAAGGATGCGCGAATTATTTCAGAAGCTGCTCCCAGAATATACCCGCAGGGCACAATTGAAACACATGCGGTTATTGATAAAAGTGGCCACTATGCGTTATACCTGACGGTCGGCGGCGAAGAACCGGTGTTTGAAGATAATGTATTAAAAATACAATTCAATGTCGGTATGGGTGCGGAAGCAACACCTGTTTGGCTCTATGTATTAAAAACCACCGAGCTTCTTATGAAATTTACTTTTCCAGTATTCATACTATTACTGATCATGTTACCCATGCTACCGAAGTTAAGGCTCGCGATTTTGTCAAAAATGTTATTCAGTCTGCAGGATCGCAAAAACTAATGCGCTTGTGTAAGAAATCCGGTTTCATCCACCTCGTTGTGCAGATACTGCAGAAACCAGTCAGCCGCAAGCTGGGCAGCCTGTTCCAAAGTACCCGGTTCTTCGAATAAGTGCGTCGCACCCGGCACCAAGCTCAATTGCTTCTTGCATTTCAACATGACGTAAGCCTGTTCGTTCAATTCGATCACACCGTAATCGGCGCCGCCAACAATCAACAGCACCGGGGCAGTCACCCGGTTTAAGGCGGATTCTCCCGCCAGATCGGGGCGTCCGCCGCGCGATACCACGGCGGTCACCGCATCTTGCATTTCCGCAGCCGCTTGCAGCGCTGCGGCTGCGCCAGTACTGGCACCGAAATAACCAATCTTTAACGGTTTGGTTGCGGGATTCGCCCGCAACCAAACCGTGGCTGCGAGCAAACGTTGCGTCAGCAGATCGATATCAAACCGCCGGGCATATTCCTGATCTTCTTCGCGCGTCAGCAAATCGAACAGCAATGTGCCGATGCCTTGCTGTTGCAGCACTTTCGCGACATAGGTGTTGCGCGGGCTGAAACGGCTGCTGCCGCTGCCGTGCGCAAACAACACCACACCCGCCGCCGCTGGCGGCACTATCAATTCACCGCTAAGCTCAATTGATCCAACTGGAATTTTTACTGTCGTCATGCTGTCTCTCCGATTCTGACCGGAATACGCTGTCTGCCGAATTGCCCGGTGAATGGTTCAAAACGGCCCGCAATCGGAACATTGCAGTTTCCACAACGCCCATCCGCAGTCACATGATACTGCTTGATTTCATACCAATCACGTACGATGACGGCGCTGCCGCAGCAGGGACAAATCGTAGTATCGCCCTCGATGTTATGCACATTGCCGGTATACACATAATGCAATCCGGCATCCAGTGCGATCTTGCGCGCCCGGATCAACGTTTCCGGCGATGTGGGCGGTATATCATTCAGTTTGTAATCCGGATGGAAGGCGCTAAAGTGCAGCGGCACATCGGGACCCAATTCTTTCATGATCCAGTTGCTCATCGCGCCGATTTCCTCGCTGGAATCGTTCAAGCCCGGAATCAACAGTGTAGTCAACTCGAGCCACACATCGGTTTCATGTTTCAAGTAGCGCAGCGTATCCAGCACCGGCTGCAAGTGCGATCCGGTTTGCTTAACGTAGAACGCTTCGGTGAATGCTTTCAAATCAACATTGACGGCGTCCATTTTGGCGAAAAAATCGCGCCGTGGTTCGGCATGGATATACCCGGCGGTGACTGCAACCGTCTTGATACCTTTGGCATGACAGGCATCCGCCACATCCATCGCATACTCGGCAAAAATAACCGGATCGTTGTACGTGAACGCAACGCTTTTGCAGTGATATTTTTCCGCGCAACACGCGATCGCTTCCGGGCTAGCTTGATCCAGCAACTTGTCGAAGCTGCGCGATTTGGAAATATCCCAATTCTGGCAAAATTTACAGGCCAGATTACAACCGGCCGTGCCAAATGACAGCACACTGCTGCCGGGATAAAACTGGTTCAAGGGTTTTTTCTCGATCGGATCGACACAGAAACCGGATGAACGCCCGTAGGTTGTCAACACCATCGCATCGCCCGCCCGTCCACGTACAAAGCACGCGCCACGCTGTCCTTCGTGCAACTTGCAATCGCGTGGACACAAATCGCATTGAATGCGTCCATCATCCAGCCGATGCCAATATTTGGCCGGAAACCGTTCCACGGCACTAATCGATTCATCCATGCGCCACCTCTTTGATGTCATCCATTTCCCGCCATTTGCTGACGGTATAGCGTGATAACTTGACTTCTTCGTCCCAGAAATCCTCCGGCAAACGCGCCTTGGATTTCAATTTGGCAAGAAACTGCGACGGTTGCGGAAGGCTTTCCCAGACTTGCGGCAAAAAAGTGCTGCGATACGGTCCGTATTCGAATACCACACCATCGATTGCCGGGCGCAGTTGCACCAGCGCATCGGCTTCGCTGGCAAATCTGAGTGGTTGCAGTTCGGAAAGCAACGAAACTTCCACGCTCACCGAATCCAACTCATCCGCCATCAGCGGCATGAAACGCGGATCGCGCACCGCAGCCGACACCGCATTGTTACTCACATCGTCGATCAGCGGCTCACATGCTTGCAAAGAACCAATGCAGCCGCGCAATTCACCGTACTGCGTCAGAGTTACGAAGGTCGCACCGGGCCGGGACAGCCACGCTCCATGGCCGTCATCCATCCGCATAGTCACGCACGAGATCCGTAAAGCCCGGCAAATCGCATTGCGCGCGATGTGCAGCAATATTCTGCCCTGCTCGCTTTTTTCAATCGTATCCGTCATCGTCCATCCTCCTCGTCATTAAAGGCAATCGCCGCATACCCCACCACTCGATCGTGTGATCCTGCGGTATCTCCGGAATTTCTCAAATCCAGCAAATGCGGCGTCAAATGATGATTCTGCGCTGCAATGATCAAACCGCTAACTGGAGTGCCGCCGCATGCATGATCATGCGTAATCGGTTGCCGCAGCTGCAATATCGCTTGAACAGTCTCGTTGTCAACGCGCTGGGCAGTGGCATAAGGTAAATAATGCGATAGATCGGAACTGATCACGATCAGGGTTTCTTCCCCACCCCACAGCTTCTCCAGTACCTCGGCCACTTCTTGCGCCGATGTCCAGCCAACTGCCAGCGGCAGCAAAGTAAAATCACTCAGCACACTTTGCAAAAAAGGCAGTTGTACTTCCAGAGAGTGTTCCAAAGCGTGCGCTTCCCTGCTGACAGTCACTTGCGGCAAGTGTGCAATCGCAACCATCAGATTCTGATCCAGCTTCACCCGGCCCAGCGGTGTCTCAAACACATCGACTCCCGGTAAAGCCAAACCGTGCACAGCCACGCGGTGTGTCGGACCGAGCAATACTACGCGCCGGATCGTAGCTGCGGCAGCCCTCAGACTGGCATATGCCGAGGCCGCAATCGCACCCGAATAAATATATCCGGCGTGCGGGACAATCAGTGCTTTGGGTCGGAAAGCGTGTGATTTTGCCGCGGCAAGCAGATGTTTCACATCCTGCGTAAGCTGCCGTGTATCGGCGGAATAAAACAATCCTGCCACCGCAGGCGAACGGATCATCGTCATAGCGCTCGCTTCTCCATCAATACTATTAACTAGTCATAAGACAGAAAATTACGGAAAAGATTGCTGTGTGATCGGCGCAGAATTATCTATTCTACTTTATACAGTTAATTCTATTTTGCGAGTAATGTAACGACGATTCTGACGAAGCGCCCGGTGGCCTAAGCCGAACTAAAAGATCACCGGCGGTTACCAGCCATCCCGGTAAATATTCAGCAGCGTGATCGCATTATTGGTGAATCGGGTAATGCTGTGCCGGTCAAAACGCAGATCATCGAGATGGACCTTGCGATTGGACAGTATTTCCTTAAGATCGAAATTAAATTGAATCGGCGATGTTACATGATGAGAGTCTAAGTATATTTCTCCGGTTTTGTCGGTATTCGAAACCGGATCGTGTACATCGCCAATGACGAAAATGAGATCTTCCAGCTTTTCGGCGGGAAGCGTAATCGTATACGTGTCAAAGAAATGATCCGGAACCGGTGAAGAATTAAAAGCAAATGTCTCCAATCCCAGTGTAGAGCCGACGGCTTGCGCCAACCCGCCACCCAACGAGTGCCCTGCCACGGTAATTTTAGCACTGGGATAGCGGCCGATCACTCCTTGGGCAAAGCGGAATGCATCTTTGAATTGGTCGCTGACCGTACCGATTCCAATGGCGGCATCGGCTATGACATCGCGCGCAGTATCTTCCAATTCCTTAAACGAGCATGGAAAGTCGCACGTTTCCGTGCCACGGTATACCAGCGCCAGTTCATTGGTATCGCGATTCCTGAAGACACCGGCATCCATTCCCGAGCTTTTCCCACTGGATTCAATCAAATCCCAGGAACCCACCGTGGCATTGTCAAAATCATAAACCGCATCGGCCAGCTGCGCATAAGGAATCGATCGCGCCAGCGTATCCACCGCGCGCCGCTCGTTAGGGGGCAACATGCCGTAAGGCTTCCAGGTGACATTAGGAACATAATCAGGGTTGATATACAGCGCGACTACCGCCAGTTCGAATATTGAATCCGTATCCTTTAACCAATTCAGACTGACGTTATAGCGCTCCGTGCCATTCAGTTTAGGCACATCGATTTTGGGCAACGTCAGCAAGCCGTCGATTAATGAGAAAACCGGACTGTTCATTGCGGAAGCATCGTCAAATTCTGCGTCTAGCAATTTAAACTGATTGGGCTTATCCACACCCAGCCATTGTAGTGAAGCTTTGTAGAATTGCTCACCAGAAGCATCTTTCACAATTACCTTTTGCAAGCAAACCAGACCATTCGACTCGATAAAAGTCGCCGGTGCGGTCAAATGCGTGCATCCTTCCGGTAATGCCTGTACCAGCGGTGCAGCAGCGGCAAAGAAAACAAAACTGATGAATTTGAATAAAAGTGAACGCCGATTTTTCATGAATTGCTTTGCCGGTTTATTTGACTGAGTTGCAGCAGTTTAATCGATAATCAAAATCGATGTGAATAGTTTCCTTGCCAGCCGAAGCAAGGAAACTAAACTGCTTTTTCCAGCAACGACCCGCCGGATTCTCCCTGCACATTGACCCACAGATGCGGCAAACCGAGTTCATTCAACCATTGCGGACCTTCTGCGCCTTTCAGCATGCCGATGGTCGATGCACTGCCTGCAACCACGCAGAATTCACCGATGACGCTGACCGCCGCCATGAAATTAACCGGCCAGCCGGTTTTGGGATTCAGCACATGACCGTAGCGGATGCCGTTCACGGTAATGCAGCGCTCATAGTCGCCGCTGCTGGCCAATGCGCCGGAATGCAACAATAATGTTTGTAAAATGCCGCCGGGAATGCGCGGGTGACGGATAGCAATCCGCCAGGGACTACCGTCATCGTGTGGGCCAACGATTTTGACGTCGCCGCCCAAATTGATCAGACCATGCTCAATACCGGCATCCCGGCATAACGATGCCGCGCGATCGACGGCGTATTCCTTCACCACACCACCAAAATCGATTTCCATACCGGGAATTGAGAAAGTCAGAACCGGCCGCTGCCAGTCGACTTTATGCCAGCCGATCTTTTCCAGCAACGTTTGAATCGTTTCTTGGGTTGGTAAATTGCCAGACTTGAAATTCCAGGCGCGGCGCAAAATTCCCGACGTGATATCGAACAAGCCCTCGCTTTGCTGATAGCAAGTGGCTGCATAATCGAGCAAACCGGCGGTTTCATCGTCGACACCAATGCGGCCGCCTTGTGCCGCGATACGGTTTATTTCGGATAACAAGCTGTCCGCACGGTAACGGGAATATTTCGCCTCCAGACGGCGCACATCGTCCATGACAATTCGGGCAACCCGTTTGGCTTTCTTTGCACTACTTGCATACAACTGAATCGCACAAGGGGAACCCATTGCTTGAAAATCATAGTGATAATAATTCAGATGCGCCATTTATTTGCCGGACAATAGCGAACGCGCCGTTGCGATTGCGAAAAAGAAGCTATCCTAACTTAAAACTGATAACTCCAGGTTGCCGACAACATACCCTGACGGTTAAGCTGGAATCCATTGAAATCGCTGCGCACCGGTTGCACCCATTCAAACCCGAACTGGTTCCCGGCGAAACGTCCGCTGGGAATCCGCGCATTCACGCCAAACCCCATATCCCAGAATTGTCCGCCGTAATTCTTGGGAAAATCCATCGGACCGATGCGTGCGTTAAATTGATTGAAATCCCGGTGAATCGCATCCTGCCACGTATAAACACCCCGCACCGATGCCGTCAACCAATGTGTCAGATCAACACCGCCCCAACCGGTCGCCTGAAAAACATCGCCGAGCCGGTAACCGGATTTATTTTGCGCCTCCATGCGCTTGACGCCGCTGATTTGCGCGCCCCATGACAAGCGGTTGTATTCACCCAGATACGTCAAGCTCGGCGTGAAATCCCATGTACCACTGCCGAGTTGCATACCGAAGTGGATCAAGCCGCCATCTTCTTTATTGGTGTGACGAAGCTTGATATCCGTTTTTCCGGTGGGCGCACTGAACCCGAGATTGACATGCACGCGGTGACCGGGAATATCCAGCAACTTGATCAGCGATGAGAAGTAAGTATCGCTGACAGCGCCGGTTTCATGTCCTGCCGCGCCATGCTGATGCCCGCCTGAAGGATCAACTGGCGCACCCGCCAACTGGCGCAAATTCATATCCATATCCATGAAGGTCGGCATCAGCATCACATTGAGCCACTTGGTGGGCGCGTACATCAAATCGAGCATGTGCATGCGCATATCCATGTAAGTCGGTGCAAACTGGCACCCTTGATCGCCGCAACCTTGATTGACGATGGTCTGATCACTGACTTTGTGCGCACCCTGCATCATATTCCCGCCGGTCCAGTGATACATGAAGCGATACCCTGCCATGAAATCTCCCGGCTTATCGAGCATATGGCCGAACATGATGGTTGCCGGCGGGATCTTATGGTGTTGATGCGAGGAAGTGTGCGAATGCGATCCGGAAGAATTGCTCGTACTGCCGATCGGCAAGGTGGTATCCGGTTCGATGTCGAATTTTATGGCGGCATTAGCTACATAGTAATCAAAATCGGCATAACTGCTATTTCCACCGCCGCCAATCTGCATCGCACTAGCGCGGGTGTAGTATTCAAAACCGGCTTCCAGTGCAACGCCTTTAGCCAGCAACTTACTCAACACCACTCCCCCACTTAACGAACCGAAGCCCGCCAGCCGGTGATCGCTGGAAAAATTGGCGGGCAACTTACCGGCATCGAATGATGTAAATTTGGGCTGCGGATTGACGGAAAATCCATCGACCGGGTTACCGTTTTTATCGACCAGGCTAAATGGATCGCTGCCGAAATACTGAACCGTAGGGTTATTGCCATCAACCCAGACTTGCCGCCCAAGACTATCGACTTGCGGTTTTGTGTAGGTTTGTTTCGTGACTAAATAAGGGCGAAAGAAATTGGCGGCATCCTGAGAATAGTAGCGAATCCGCGGTGTCAGCGTCCACCCGCTACCCAGCGGTTGCACCCAGCTTGCATCAAAGGTATGCGAATTCACTCCCCAATCGTCGACCGACAAGCGGTAACCAAGATGCATAGCCGCGTTAAGCGGGTTGATATATTGTACGTACTTGGCGCTGAGAGCGACTTGATTGCGCTGATTCGGACGCTGCTCGATCAGCGCGCGAACATCACCTTTAATTTCATTCTTACTCAAATCAGCCGGATCAATAAAGATAACCGACGTCGCTTTGTAAGGATTCTCCAGAAATCCGCTGCTATGCGTATACCCGATACCGGCATCGATTAACGCATTTTTGTTCAGGATTTGCGTCACACCGACATTCGCCACCCAATCCTGCCGATCTCCCTTTAAAATCTCTGACCCGCGGCGATTGACAATTTGCTGCGCATACGCTGTTTTAGTAATGTACGGTGACGAATCATGATCGAGAATCGCACCGATCTGGCTGCTGGTGTATCCGCCGCCGAATTTGACAGTGGTCAGCTTCTGGTTAAAATCCAGCCTCCCCCCCATACTGCCAAAGCTCGACTGATAATCCCTCTCCCTGGAAAAACCACCGCTTACATTCACAGCCGCTTCATTCCACTCATAGCTCAAGCCGAAATTGGCCTGACGGCGCGTTTCCGGGGAAGCCGATGACATGACCAGCACCGACCGAGTATCGACTACGCCTGTTGATTGCTTGGTGAGCGGATCTCTGCCAATCGGATTCAGATCGTGATCTAACAGTACTTGGCTATTCAGAATGGGCGATGCACCCACGACAATGCCATTGACCGTATAAGGCCGGTTGCCGCCAGTGGTGGCTAAGGGTGAAATTGAGACGGGCGTTGCCCCTGACCAAGTATCTTGCGTATAACCGAAGGTAAATTTGGCGCGGTCGGTTAATGAAAAAATCCCGCTACCATGTAAAACATCCGCCGAGATCGGTTTGTAGCTTTGAGGAACGCCATAGAGATTACGTTCGCCTTCTTGATAGCGACTATATTGGAAATTGACTCGATCGGTTCCTGCCGGATATCCGGATGGCGCGGTTAATAAGCCAGGCAAAACCAATGCCGCCGATGTCAATGCCTGCAGGGTATGATTTCTTGACTTTGCGGACTGTGCTTCCGGATTGTTTACTGAATGATTGTTGCGGTTATGCTGCAAATTGTAATGACCTCAAAAACACCCCTTGGCAAGAATTCGCTCAATAACAGCCACAACCGCCGCCACCGGCAGAAGACTTGTGGCTCGGCGCCGCTTCCCGGCTGCTGTAATTGTGCGATTGTATTTCACTTTGCAGAGGATATGGATCCAATTCCATTTGAGGTTTCGCAAGATTTCCCCGCTCCCAAGGTGCAACATGCACGCAACCTGAAAGCGCGATTGTCATCGTCAATATGGCCGCGACATTGGGTGTTTTCTTCATGCCGGTTTAGGGAGTTTCCATTACCAGCTGCGTGAGCAAAGCACGCAATTCTTCCGTTTCACCGGGACGGAAACCTTGATGAACGTGACGGATATTCCCCTTTTTATCGATGATATAGGAAGTCGGCATCGCCATTACTTCAAGTACTTTTGCACATGCTTTGCTCGGATCTGCCACAATCGAAAAGTGAGCCGGATGTTTAGCAAGAAATTCCTCGGCATCCTTCGCTTTCTCGTCGAGATTGACACCGATCACATGCAAACCTTGCTCTTTCATTTCATGTTCAAGCTGATTTAGAAAAGGAAAAGATTTGACACAAGGTGGGCACCACGACGCCCAGAAATCCACATACACGACTTTTCCTCGCAGTTCCTTCAAGTCTACAGTCGGTTTACCATCCAGCGTTTTCAGTTCACAAGCGGAAGATACTTGCGCGAGGTGGTCGGCAGAAACACTTTGACTGCAAATGACGAGCACGGCGAGAACAAAAATTGATCGTTTTATTTTTTTCATGGCTTGATTGACTTATTTAGTTTAAGACATCGTTTACTCAAATCGCAAAAATCATTCAAATTGATACACCACACTTATATCTGTTCCTGTATGCACATTACTAGCAGTCATGCAATGATAGGAAATAATAAATGAACGCGCGCCTGCATTGGTTTTATTGACCAGCAATTGATACACACCATTACCGCCATGCACCCTGATTTCCGGACTAAAGTTTCCATCCCCCGATACGGGGTCGGTCGTATTGCTGGCGTGCCTATCTTTGATAATTTGCAGATTAACCAATAGATTGTCTTGTGGCGCTGAGGTATCTTTAATACTGGCAACGAGACTATCCGCAGGACCGTTTCCATCATCAAAACAAATCACCAGCGCATAACCGGTAAAAGCTGCGACTGTGCCGTTCGGATCCATGGTCGCTCCGGCATCGTGAGCGCTACCTACAATCGCATGTCCCAATAGAGCCATAGAAAAAATAACAGTGGTTGCTTTTTGAAAGAATTTATATCGCATGATCGTACTCCTCTTAGAATCATCTGCTCAGCAAAAATAATCTTCATAAAAAATAAAAAGTATTTCTATTACAAATAACAAACGGACACACCGGTTTTAGTACTCCGATGCGCCCGTCAAAACTGCCAGCAATCAAAATAATATCAAATTACTGCAATCTTATTTGCTTATCGTCAGAATTATTACAAGAATCACAATTCAACTGATTAAAGCAAATACTGCTGTCAGCTATTTTGGCCAAACCTGAGTACCGTCTACTTTGATCGGCATATCGCGGTTTATTTGCGCTGCCGAAGGTTTCACTTCAACCGCAACACCGGTGCCGCAAGATGACGGTAAAGCACTGGTGCGGGTAATGATTAGCGATGCAGGACCATCATCGGTTGTACTTTTACGGTCGTAAATTGTTCCCAGTGCATTTGGTGTCCAAAGATTGACAGTGGATTCACCGAATCCAGCAGCATCGGTAATCTCGCAAATATCCGCAATGGAGATGTAGAACTTGACGCTTTTGGCGCATGAGGTAGGCTCAATCACCACCGCACCTGCCCGGAATGGAACATAACCATTTAGATGATGCGGCAATGAATTGCCGCCACCTGCCCAGAAACCGACAACATTACCATTTGAATCCGTTTTTTCATCTTGGAAACTAAAAACAGCCCGGCTATAGTTTTGCTGCATCAGGTTGCCCCAATTTTGCACGAAATCGGTTAATGCACCCGCATGCGGATTGCCATCGACTGTAATCGTAGAGTCGACACCATCCGGAAACACCACGCTAGTACCGATGACGTTATTTTCTCCGCACCCGTGCCCAATGACGACGTTGTTGGTAATCCGAGTATTTTCATTAACCGTTGCAGTTTCCAGCCGGGTATGAGCCGATGCGGTTTGCGCCGCGCTTGCCAGAACGGCGAAAGTCAGAGCGCTGGTGATAGATAGGTTAAGTTGCTTCGTTGTAAACATGCTGATTTTTCCGTTGACGTTGAGTTTAATTATTCTTTTACTGCAAAATATCCACATTTTCATTTGAAACCATTAATCCGATATCCGATGAGGCGATGTTTCAGGATTAAATTGAAAAAATCCTTCATCACAATCGCTGAGAAAAATTGATTCTCCAGAAGGTTATAGAGAAAGAATCATTCTCTGGAAGCAATCTTATTTTTCATTGCATGAGATTACAATGCGGCAAATTGTCGCACTGCGCCAAAGCACGATAAATGTGGACTCTAGCCCACTGCGGCAATTTGCCGCATTCCAAAACCCCAGAGCCCATCACTAGAATCCCGACGCCGCAAAAATGAACGCAGTACTTTTCCTTCTTTTTATTCACGCACATCTTTATCTAACAGGTAACACTATGAATTTCCCCATTTCGACTCCAATGTTGAACCGTGTTTGGCTGTACTGCACCGTTTTTTTGACCGGTGCTGCCGTGATGGTGATCGAATTACTGGGAACACGCTTGATCGCGCCATTCTATGGCGCTAGTTTGTATGTTTGGACTTCAGTGATTTCTGTCACGCTGATTGCATTGGCGCTCGGTTATTTCGTTGGCGGCCGCTGGGCGGACCGGGCACGAAAAGCCGGTTTGGCGTTGATCATCGCCCTGTCGGGATTGCTCGCTTCGTTGATCCCTTGGTTAACAGCACCGGTACTTCTGGCCACCGACACGATGGGACTACGCATGGGTGTTTTTGTCAGCACCTTGATATTATTTTCACCCAGTTTGATTATGCTCGGTATGGTCGGACCGTTTGCCGTAAAACTCGCTACGTCCAGTTTGGATGGTGTCGGTGCCGGCACCGGTTCTATCTACGCCGTCAGCACCGTCGGCAGCGTCATTGGTACATTGTTTCTCGGTTTTTATTTGTTTCCCCATGTCGGCTCGCGGGAAATCTTCATGGGTCTGGGCATCGCTTTATTGATACTGGCCGTGGGTGTCGCTTTTTTCGAGCGCAAGCGCATCAGCTTGATGACTGCACTACCCCCTATAACCGTATTGGCGGCAATCGGAATTCTGTTATTACCGCGTGTTGCCGATTCCGCACATCGGATCACCGGTGAAAATCCGCACCGCATTCAGTTTGAGCGCGAAAGTCTATACGGCTGGGTGCGCGTCATCGACAAACCGGCGAATAATTTCCGCTTGCTGACTGTGGATGCCTCGACCATCGGCGCCGCCACGATCAGTCACGGTGAAAATGTGCTGACTTACCAGAAAATCGTCGATATCTTGCCCGCGTTGACACCGAAGATTAACCGTGCATTGCTGATCGGTCAGGGTGCCGGGCATATGGCGATGACTTTGAAGAAATACGGCATCGTCACTGATACATTAGAAATCGATCCCGCGGTTGCCGAAGCGGCAAGCCGCTATTTCGGTTTCACGCCATCCGGAAAAACCATCATCGGCGATGCGCGCTATGAAATCCGGAAATTAACGGACAAATACGACTTGATTATCCTGGATGTCTTCACCGGCGGCTCGGAGCCTTTTCACCTACTGACTGTCGAGACAATGACACAATTACGCTCCTTGCTTTCCGGTCACGGCGTACTGGCGTTGAATTTTGTAGCATTCCTAGAGGACGGCAAGAACAAGGCGCTCGCCTCGGTCGCTAAAACCTTGGCGCAGGTCTTTCCGCATCAGCAAGTATTCATCTCCGAGCCGAATACCGATTTCAACGATTTTATTTTCCTCGCCGCACAGCAGATGATTGAATATGACAACGGCATCATCCCCGCTGAACAACGCAACTGGTTGAAAGCGCGGCGCATCACAATCGATCAATCCCCGGGAGTAGTCTTAACGGACAACCTGAATCCGCTGGAAATGCTGCAAATACGGAAATCCGAACAATACCGGCGCATGATCGTGGAATTGCTGGGAATCGATCATTTCATCCGCTGACTTCAGCGCTCTGCGGCATGCTGCAGCATCTCCGCCGCATGCTGGCGCGTAGTTTCGGTAATGTTGACACCACCCAGCATGCGGGCGATCTCTTCCACACGCTGCTGTGGATCGAGCACCGCAATCGTACTGACAACTGCTTGATCTTCCGCCAGCCCGGCGGATTTCATCACCTGCCATTGCTGATTCCCGGTGGCGGCTACTTGCGGCAGATGCGTGATGCACAAAACTTGCCGCTCTTTACCCAGTTGCTTCAATAAATGACCGACGATCCCGGCCACTTTTCCGCCGATACCAACATCGACTTCATCGAAAATGAGTGTCGGCACAACACCGACCTTACTGGTAATCACTTGTAGCGCCAGACTGATACGAGACAATTCACCGCCTGAAGCCACTTTGGCCAGCGGACGCAGCGGCAATCCCTGATGCGCCGCAACCTGAAATTCGATTTGTTCCAAGCCGTGCGCATTGCCCTGTTCCACCGGAGTCAACGCCACCGAAAACTCGCCGCCCGCCATGGCAATCGTCTGCATCGCCGCACTGACTTTCCCGGATAATTCTTTTGCCGCTTGTTGCCGGATGCCGCTGAGTGCTTGCGCATGCTGGCGGTACTCGTCCTGCGCGGCAGCTTCGAGATCCATCAAATGATCGATGCCGGCATTCGATCCTAACGCTGCCAGCTGTTGCTTGATCGACTCCAGCAGCGCCGGTAGCTCTTCCGCATTTACGCGAAACTTTCGCGCTGTCGCATGGATGGCTGACAACCGTTGCTCAATGTCGTGCAACGCTTGCGGATCGAGATCCAAGCGCTGGCGGTAATGCTTCAGTTCGTACACGCTTTCCTGCAACTGAATCTGCGCGGCATCGAGCAAATTGGTGATGGTTTTCAGCGCACTGTCGTATTCCAGCAAATTTTGCAGTTGATGGTTTATGCTGTTGATCTGCACGAGCACCGCTTGCTCGCTTTCGGATAGCATCTCGATGCCCCCATCCGCCGCACTCTGCAACGCCGCCACATGCGACAACCGGCCATGATCGGCTTGCAGTGTTTGCCATTCCTGCAGAGAAAAATTTAACGCGGTTAATTCCTGCAGCTGCCACTCCAATTGCGCGCGTTTATCGTGCGATTCCGCAGCGTGTTGCTCCAAAGCGATTCTTTGCTGGCGGCAGTCTTGCCAATGTTGATAGGCTTCCCTGACGGTGCGCGCCAAACCGGTACAACTGGCGAAAGCATCGAGCAGTTCGCGTTGCGCGTCTTTTTGCAGCAGCGCTTGATGCGCGTGCTGGCTATGAATAGCAATCAGATATTCGCCTGCAGTGCGCAGTTGCTGCAAGGTCACGACATGCCCGTTGAGGTAATTGCGCGAACGGCCGCTGGTTTCAATCACGCGGCGCATCAGGCAGCTGTCCGGATCGCCTTGCAAATCATGTTCATCCAGCCATTGCTGTAATGCAGGCAAGCTACCGATATCGAAGGTCACATTGATTTCCGCGCGCTCGCAGCCATGCCGGATCTGACTGGCATCGCCGCGCTCTCCCAGGGCCAGCGATAGCGCGTCGATCAGGATGGATTTACCCGCCCCCGTCTCACCGGTCAGAACCGTGAAACCGGGCATGAAATCCAGCTCGACCCGATCCACGATGACAAAATCTTTGATGCTCAGGTGTTTTAGCATGTTGGCTTAAAGACAGGCATCAGGGGAATTCGCTCCATCCCAATTTCTCCCGCAGCATGCGGTAATAACTGTGATTGATCGAATGCAACAAGCGCACCGTCTTGGGAAAACGCCGCACGATAATGTTGTCCGTCTGTTCCAGATCAAAACAGGAATGACTGTCGCAATTGATCCGCACATTGACGCTGCTGTGCATGCGGATTTCCACAATGGCATCGGGACCGATCACGACGGGGCGGTTGCTGAGCGTATGTGGACAAACCGGCACCAATGCAATCAGATCCAGACTGGGATGCAGGATCGGTCCACCGGACGATAACGCGTAGGCAGTCGAGCCGGTCGGTGTGTTCACGATCAATCCGTCGGACCGCAGGGTATTCACGTATTCGTTGTTGACCTTCACTTCAAATTCGATCATGCCGCTGCTCATGCCGCGATACAGCACAACATCGTTGAATGCCAGACTACTGAAGACGCTCGCACTATCCCGGACAATTTCCGCGTACAGCAACATGCGGCGCTCGGTGGTATATTTTCCCGCCAGCATCTCATCCAGCGTTTCAAACATGGAATCCACCGACAAATCGGTCAAGAAACCCAGCCGCCCTTGGTTAATGCCGATCAGCGGAACATCGTGCGCCACCAGCATGCGCGCAATGTTGAGCATCGTGCCATCACCCCCCATAACCACGGCTAAGTCGGCCTGCGCGCCGATTTCCTCGAGTGACGCTGCGGGATACAGATCGCTGCCGATATGCATTGCCGTGAGATGGTCAAGTAAAACCTTATACTTCTTGGTTGACAGATACTCGGCAAGATTTAATAGCGGTATCGCAATTTCGGGGTTCTTATGTTTACCGATCAGTGCTATGGTTTTAAATGAAGAATTCATCACGTGATACTGTCGTTGGCTATTTAGGGTATTAGCTGCAAGGTCTGAATGAATTATAAAAGCCGGATTACCGTTAAAATAAATAATGAATGCATATGATGCCGATGGCTTGTAAAATCGCGTCTTATACGTATTATTCGACCGGAAAGACTTATTCCTGCGTAAAAACCTCAATCCATCACACAAATCGCGAAGAAGTTTAGCATAGATAAGATAGAGCAAAATCACCGCTTATAACCAACCAATGAAACCTGTTGACTCGTGTAAAATTACGCCATGTTAAACGAACGCGCTCAAATCTTATTAAAGACACTGGTGGAGCAGTATATCCACGAAGGTCAGCCCGTTGGCTCCCGTGCGCTATCCAAGTTTTCCGGATTGGATCTCAGCCCCGCAACCATTCGCAATGTCATGGCCGATCTGGAAGAAATGGGACTGGTTGCCAGTCCGCACACTTCCGCCGGCAGAGTACCGACTCCGAAAGGTTACCGCCTGTTTGTCGACACCTTGCTCGTCGTCAAAACACTCGACAAAGTGGAGTTGAATCACCTGGAAAACCACCTGCATCCCGACAACCCATCGCGCTTGATCAATGTGGCGTCGCAATTGTTATCGGAGTTGACCCGCTTCGCCGGAGTCGTCGTAACCCCCAAGCGCAAAGGCGCAGTATTTCGTTACGTCGAATTCATGGCGCTATCCGAGAAACGCATTCTGTTGATTATCGTCACGCCGGAAGGCGATGTGCAAAACCGTATCATTTTCACCAACACACCCTACAGTCAATCGGATCTGGTCGAAGCCGGCAATTTTATCAACCAGCACTATGCCGGTTGCACATTGGACGAAATCCGCGGACGCGTGAATACCGAATTAAAGCAATTACGCAGCGAAATGATCAGCCTGATGAGCGCGGCCATCAAAGCCGGCGGCGACGCCATCAACGAGAGCAGCGAAGCAGTAGTTCTAGCCGGTGAACGCAATTTACTGCAGATCGATGACTTATCCGACAATCTGATCAGCCTGAAAAAACTGTTTGAATTGTTTGAACGCAAAACCAAGTTACTGCAATTGCTCGAGCTGAGCAGACAAGCGCATGGCGTGAAAATTTTCATCGGCGGCGAATCCGATGTGTCGTCACTGGAAGAATTCAGCGTGGTAGCGGCACCCTATGAAATCGAAGGAGAAGTCGTCGGCACTGTCGGCGTGATCGGCCCGCGGCGTATGGCTTATGAACGCGTCATCCCGATTGTCGACATTACCGCGAAACTGCTCTCTAGCAGCTTATCGCAACATTAATTCATACTCTTAGCAAAAGATTTACGCATGACCTCCAAATCCATTTATCAGCACGGCTCGCCGAATCGCACTGGTGTGTTATTGATCAATCTTGGAACGCCGGATGCACCGACCGCTCAGGCGTTGCGCCCTTATCTCCAGGAATTTCTCAGCAATCCGCGAGTCATCGAAGTGCCGCGACTGATCTGGTGGCCTATTCTGCATGGCTTCATTCTGCCATTCAGGCCGAAAGCATCAGCTGAAAAATACGCAAAAATCTGGATAGCCGAAGGCTCTCCACTCAAAGTCCATACCGAGCGCCAAACGGATCGCTTGCGTGAGGTATTGGCGGCGCAATTAAAAAATCCCCCGCTGGTCGAATATGCGATGAATATCGGCAAACCTTCGGTTGCCGATGTGCTGACCCGCATGCAACAGCAAGGTTGCGAGCGCATTCTGGTCATTCCATTGTTTCCGCAATATGCCGCCAGCAGTACCGCGGCGGCGATGGATAATGTATTTGCCGTACTTAATAAGATGCGCAATCAGCCCGCGCTTCGCACTGTCAAGCAATATCACGACCACCCCGGCTATATTGCAGCATTGGCGCAAAATGTCCGTGACTATTGGGATGCACATGGACGACCCGACAAGCTGATCATCAGTTTCCACGGCACACCGCGTGCCAGTTTGGATAAAGGCGACCCTTACCATTGCGCATGCCAAAAAACCGGACGGTTACTGGCTGAATCCTTGTCCTTGGATACGAACCAATATACCGTATGCTTTCAATCGCGTTTCGGCAAAGCCAAATGGCTAACCCCTTACACTGCTGTAGTGCTGGAGCAATTAGGCAGAGAACAAACACAACGTGTCGATGTGATATGTCCCGGATTCGTCTCCGATTGTTTGGAAACTCTGGAAGAAATCGCCATCGAAGCGAAACACACATTCATTCAAGCAGGCGGCAAGGAATTTCACTATATTCCCTGCCTCAACGAACGCAGTGATTGGATTGAAGCCTTGGCCGATATTACTTGTACACATCTGCAAGGGTGGCTGGATATCGAAGTCACCGAAGAAGCGGCTAAATTATCTAGAGAACTGGCGTTAGCAATGGGCACTAACAACTGAGAAACCACCCTCGGCGAAAGCCGAGGGTTTTAATGATGGAGCATTAGTGACCGGATTGGCGCATATGTTTCATCGCTTCTTCAGTGTGTTTAGCTGATTCCGTACCATGCCCCATATCAGCATGCTTAATCGCTTCTTCTAAGTGTTTGATCGCCTCATCCATATGTTTATGAGATGCAGCATGATCATCCCGGGCCGCTTTTGCATGCGCCAAGCTTTCTTTTGCATGCTCAAGTGAATCTTTAGCATGGCCCATCTCCCCATGCGCTTGTGCTTTACCAGCATGCTCCATCGCTTCCGAAGTATGCCCAGCATCCGACGCCAATACAGGGGCGCTTATAAAAAATGCCAATGTTCCGGTTACAATCATTGCAGATATAGTACGCATGATAATTACTCCTTTATAAATATACATTGCATGAATACTGCTAAATAATCTCAGTGACTGGGAAGCCGCTTTGCTGAGGAACAATCAACCTTTTCCAGCGGACCAGAGCACCAAATTTGAGTATATACCATTTCTCCATTTGAGGTATCGCGAAACTGCATGAACTCATTGACTCAAAGGATTCACGAATAAAATTATTTTCTTGTAATTTTCCGCAGCAGCAGTAGGCTTTAATATTTCGTGCTGACTCAGCAAACCTCTCTTTATTATTCAACCAGAATTGCAAAATTTCTCTCGCCAAGCTTAGCCTAATCTAGTTATACAAAGTAAATTCTTAGTGCAAGGCGCTATCTGGTGGTTGACCGGGAGGCTTCAAAACGTTAACATGCGCAACTCATCAATTCCCCGATAGCTCAGTCGGTAGAGCGACGGACTGTTAATCCGCAGGTCCCAGGTTCGAGCCCTGGTCGGGGAGCCATTTAATTCAAGCAGTTAGCTGGCTTATAGCTCTGGTTAGCTTCCTTATCGTGACAAAAACGTGACAGTGGAACTACTTTACTGTCCTGCCCTATCTCAATCCTGGATGCAGCAAACGCCAGATTTTCTGTAACTAATCGCGCAATTTGGTACTAATTTTCGCATTATTTGGCACTAAACATTTTCAGTTTTAACGTTGAATTTCTAAAAATTCCTGGTAATTAACTCGGTGCGTTTCGCGGGTTTATGCGAACCGCCGACTGTATAATTTATTCCCACCGTTTTTGTGCTCAACCCGGTGAATGCCTCCTGCATCTCGGGAACATCGTTTACCGTAATAATCATTTCGCCTTTGATCGTTTTTGCCAGTTCGGCCAGCCGGTTGCGGTGCCGAATGATTGACTTTGCACGCGACCGCCGAACGCCAGCTTTTGCACGTAATAAAACCTCGCGGCGCGCTGGATGTCGGTTAGCGTTTCGAGTGGCGTATTTTGCAGCCATTTGAATAGATCCCGACTGACCAGCGACCAGCGGAACTGCCTTGTGAACTCATCAAGATGGTGTTTGATCACGCGGTACATATTGATCAGTTCGCCGTTGATATCGTTCAGCACTTCGACTTCCGCCTGATCTTTTATTAAGCACACCTCACGGCAAGCATCATCACTGTATCACCGCACATACTTTCGTTAGCAGACAATCAATCGACGCCACATTGCTGGCCGCAGACATGTTGCCTGCTGCATCGAAAGCCTGCACCGTGTAGCTATAAACAACCCCTGTTGCAATTCCTAACGAGTCGGCGTAACCAGTCGAAGTGCTGACTGCGATTTTTGTCCCGTTCCGGTAAATGTTATACCCGGCAACAGCCACATCATCTGAAGAGGAATTCCAGGATAACTCAACTAACGCAGAGTAAGAGACTCCTGTACCTCTTCTTCTCACCGTGGTTTTGGTCGATTTTGATGTTGCCACAAGTGCCGCAGGTGCATCCGGAGCCACGGAATCGGCCCCGGAACCAGAATTAGAACCAAAACAAGACACGCCATCCCCACATGGGAAACCATCCCAAATTTCCAAACCTGTGGAATGCGACTCTACCGGCGCATAGCCTCCGCTATAGGCGTTATTAACCATAATCCGGGTTATCGGAAGATTGTAATCCCCCATATTCGGACCATGATGATCAACAATTTGTTGACCATCAACCGCTGCCCAGAAACGCCCATCACTACCGCCTGACCGGTGCCAGTAAACTTCAAATTTAAACCACTTGCCCACGGGAACAGGGGCCACATGATTTTCTACAGACCAATATTCAACCGGGCTCAAAGGGCCATTTGCTATATTATCCGCGCCCGTGTTCCAAAATAGTTTGCCATCCTTTCCCTTGACTATGTTCATAACAATCCGGTAATCGCCTTCAGAGTTATTACCATTATATCCACCCGTTTTAAATTCAAACTGAACGCGCCAGTTTCCCGCAGGAACTGTGCTATCAAGTTTATTTAGAAAATCTGCCGGATGCTTAAACCAATAGGTAATATACAAATCCTTCACGTCGCCCAATGCCGATGGCCTTTTGATCATCAACGGCGCTTGCGCCACCCCCGTTCCCACCGGCGGTTTGATTTTTACATTCTGAAAAAGCTCATTGACAGCTGTTCCTTTAGGCCCGGTAACAGTTCTAATTTGATTGGATATGTAATTTCCGATGGTCGCGGGCGTAATGGGATCGGCCGTAATGAGCTGAATAGCCGATAAATCCGAACCCAGCGCCTCAACAGGCCAGCTATAGCCAGTTTCCTTATCGGTCCCAGTGAGCGGCTGCCAAGCTGAATTGGTTGAAAAAGCAGTGGGTGCATTGAGTACAACACCCGCTCCAAAATTAGATTTAAAGAGCAGATTAGCCGCATGCGTCACGGGCATAATCACCAGCACCATCATAGAGAACAACATGCTGATACCAAGTTTGGTTATAAGACTAGCGCCGGTTTGTTTCTTTGTTTTTACACTGAATTGCATTATTAACCCTCCAAAGTAATTGAATCTATTTCCGCTACCGTTGCTGCCGCATTCACGGCCGCCTTTTTTGCTTCCAGGTTCTGATCAGCCAAAAATCCGCGATCAAAAATCGCCCGGCCCAACGCTTGCAAATCCGCATACGTCATTGCGTGCGGCGTTCCGGCGGCGTCGGCCCATCAATACGCTCATCCCAGAGCACCCTGTTGACTCTAGACTAGAAAACAAGATCTGTTGGCCAAATAAGATGTTAATAAACAGTAGACTAAGTAATTATTACATTAGAAAAGTAATTGAATGCTTTTGCATTGATATACTCGCCAGAAAAACAGCTCTGCTGTTAGGTAAAAATCGTAACACGACTAATCGTTGGTATGGCATTTTCAGGCAAGCAATCTATAGCTATCAGACTACCCTTAAAGTTTGGTGCGAAACGGCAGCTTGACCTTACAAGTGGTAATACGGGGTAAAGTATCCATTGAAAGTGTCATTTATAGCGATGGTTGGCGCGGTTACAATGGTTTGGTCGATGTAGGATATTCCAAGCACTTTCGTGTATCGCATGGTGATAATGAATCTGCTCAGGGTGGGCATTGCCATATTAACGTATTGAATCGTTTTGGAGTTTTACCAAGCGGCGGCTGGCGAAGTTTAACGGTATGCCGGTTAACTTTGAGCTGCATCTAAAAGAATCTGAGTGGCGTTGGAAAAAACAACCTGATGCACTTGCTAATGAACTATGGTAAATCATCAGACATTATTAGTTCTGCTAGTCTAGAACCTTAAGAAAATACAATGGAATTCCCAAAGAATCATTTCCATTATTTCTTAAAGAAATGTGAATTCAGGTTTAATTATGGAACACCTAAACATCAACTAAAAATATTGAAAAATTGAACTCAGATTTAATCTGATCTACTACAGTCCAAAATTTTATTAATCTCCCTGTAAATACCTCCATGACTTCTTATAGATATCCGCATCATCGTATGGAAAACCACTCATGATCAATCCGTATTTCCAGCATCGCCGCATACTTGCCGCCAGTTTGGTCGGAACGGCCGTCGAGTTTTACGATTTTTACATTTATGCGACGGCGGCGGCGTTGGTGTTTGGGCCGTTATTCTTTCCAGCCAACTCCGAGGCCGCGCAGTTGATGTTGTCGTTCTTGAGTTTTGGCCTCGCGTTCATCGCGCGTCCGTTTGGCGCGGTATTGTTCGGTCATTACGGCGACCGAATCGGCAGAAAATCAACTTTGGTGGTATCGCTGTTGCTGATGGGCGTATCCACCCTGCTGATCGCATTCTTGCCGACGTATGCCATGGCTGGCTGGATTGCGCCGTTGCTGCTGTGCATTCTGCGTTTTGGCCAGGGACTTGGTCTTGGCGGAGAATGGGGCGGTGCAGCATTATTGGCGGTTGAAAATGCACCCCCGGGGTGGCGGGCGCGCTTCGGCATGGTTCCGCAACTGGGCGCGCCGGTCGGTTTTCTTGCCGCCAACGGACTGTTTTTATTGCTGGGCATGGGATTGAGTGAAGCGGATTTTGCCGCATGGGGCTGGCGCATCCCGTTTCTGGCGAGCGCCATCCTGGTCGGACTCGGTCTATGGGTGCGTCTGAAGATCAATGAAACGCCCGAGTTTGCGCAAGCGCTAGAAAAAGATCCGCCGATCCCGGTTCCGATCGGAGAGTTGATCCGCAATCACGCGCTCGCGGCCTTTGCTGGAACTTTCACGGTGGTCGCCTGTTTTGCAATTTTTTACCTCTCCACCGCGTTTGCACTCGCACACGGCACAACTACGCTGGGATATGATCGCGAAACTTTCCTGGCTGTTCAGCTTGCCGCCACCCTATTCCTTGTGCTCGGCATTATCGCCGCGGGCATGCAGGCCGATGTGAGCAGCTCGGCGCGGGTGCTGACATGGGGATGTGTCGCTACCATCGGCATGGGAATAATGTTCGGACCGCTCTTGGGTTCCGGGTCGCTGTGGCTGGTATGGATAGCGTTGTCGTTCGCGCTGTTCGTGATGGGCTTTGTTTACGGCCCGCTCGGCGCCTGGCTGCCATCGCTGTTTCCGCCACGAGTGCGCTATACCGGAGCATCCGTCGCTTTCAATGCGGGAGGGATCCTGGGCGGAGCAGTCGCCCCGGTTGCCGCACAGGCACTGAGCGAGATCGGTGGCACAGCCATCGTCGGCCTCTACTTGACGATGGCGGGAATGTTCAGTCTGACAGGGCTATTGCTGGCCCGGCGGTTTGAGGCACGATAAATCTGAACCATCACATGCATTGAATCAATTAGCGGATTCATTCGATAGGGTGAACCAGTACAAACTTTCGATCTCAAAATCACCGATATCATCGCAAACAGGAACCTCAGACCATGGCCGCCAGTAAACCCAGCATAATCTTATTCAACAGCCGGATTGCAACGCCGAAAATACGCGGCTCTGAGGCCTCCACAACACATTCGCATACTAAATAAAATGCCGGAATCGGTATTTTCACCGTTCAAGCATCGCGTTTTCAGCGTTTTATGGCTGGCCACGCTGGTATCGAATATCGGCACATGGATGTTCAACGTCACTTCCGGCTGGATGATGACCGCACTATCGCCCTCACCCTTGATGGTTGCTCTGGTGCAAGCGGCAACGGCGTTGCCGATTTTCCTGTTCGCCCTGCCGGCGGGCGTGCTCGGTGATCTTTTCAATCGCCGCAAGCTTTTATTCTGGACACAGATTTTCCTGGCGGTCGTGCTCTTTATTTTTACCGTGCTGCTTGGGATGGGTATCACCAGCCCATGGCTGCTGCTGGCGTTCACTTTCGCGATCGGAGTCGGAACCGCCTTTGCGTCACCGGCTTGGCAAGCAATCGTGCCGCGTCTGGTGCCGCGGGACGCACTGCCATCCGCCATCGTCTGGAACGGCGTGAGTATGAATATTGCCCGCGCCGTCGGCCCGGCGTTGGGCGGTTTTGTACTGGCAGCGGCAGGCGCCATGGCGACAGTATTTATCGATGCTCTCTCCTATCTCGCAGTTGCAGCAGCATTACTATGGTGGCGCACAACAACAGTGCAGGCGGATAACTTGCCGCGCGAGCATCTGAGCGGCGCGTTGCGCGCCGGAATCCGTTTCGCATTGCATAGCAAGCCGCTGCGCTACACTTTGATGCTCGCACTTGCTTTTTTCACCTGCGCATCCGCTTACTGGGCATTGCTTCCGATCGTGGCAAAAGAATCGTTGCAAGGCGGCCCCGATCTCTACGGTATCTTATTGACCGCATTGGGACTTGGCGCAGTAGCCGGCGCATTCTTGCTGCCGCAACTGCGGAAACGCTACAGTGCAAATACCAATTTGATATTGGCAATGCTCGGTACCGCGTTTTGCTTGATAACGTTCGCACTCAGCCGGCACATAGCCTTCGGCGTATTAGCGGGGTTCATCGGTGGCGTATCCTGGATCGTTGCGGTTTCGACACTGAACTATTCGGCGCAAGTCGCGTTGCCGGATTGGGTTCGCGCGCGCGGCCTGGCCATCTTTCAGATGGCGGTTTTCGGCGCCATGGCCGGCGGATCGTTGGGCTGGGGGCAAGTAGCGATCGTCAGCGATCTATCGACATCGTTGATAGCCTCGGGACTACTGGTGCTTGTCCTGATTCCGCTCACTCACCGCTTCGCGCTCAATCTGGGCGAGCATCATGACCATACGCCTTCGGGACACTGGGCGGAACCGGTTCCGATTACCGCGGCAACGCATGATAGCGGCCCGGTGCTGGTGACGCTGGAATACCGCATCGCGGACAAGGATCGGGATGAATTTTTTACGCTGATCCGGGAATTGGGAATAATCCGCCGCCGCGACGGCGCGATTCAATGGGGGTATTTTGAGGATATCGAACAGCGCGGACGTTTCATCGAAATGTTCATGGCGGAATCCTGGATCGATCATCTGCGCCAGCATGCCCGCGTATCCGCTGCCGACAAAATATTGCAAGATAAAATTTTCGCTTTGCACCAAGGCACAGCACATCCTCATGTCACGCACGCCGTTACACCGCAACCCGGAAGCCATCCGGACGCGATTCCCAAAATGCATCACGACCTTTGACCGGTATTATTTCATGCGCCGCACTCCCATCTCTCACTATACTGTACACGCCGGAACGAGACAGGACATCGCATTCCTTGAACCCAAATTGTTGCGGAATGTCGAAAAATCACCATAATTTGCACCCGGAACACAGAATGAAAGCTATGATCGCAGCCACCTTAATGATATTTGCCATGACGGCATTTGCAATGGAGAAAACCGTGACATCCAACTCTGCAACATCGAATCCGAATAGCATTGCGAAAACCGATTACATCGTCCTCGGCATGGGGTGTTTCTGGGGTGCGGAGAAACGCATGAGCGAAATTCCCGGCGTGCTCGATGTGGAAAGCGGTTACG
>CAYQZF010000007.1:0-31462 GCA_964421895.1 uncultured Nitrosomonas sp.
CGAATATTTTACGCCCCAAGGGGCGAGGAATTAAACCCGGTAGAGATTAAAAATGGCATTCAGGATAAGGCCGCAAAGAATAACCCATTGACGCACCGGCAATTACAACGCAACAGTCTGATCACGAAAGCTCGTTATGTTGTAGAGCGCACTTTTGGTAGTCAGGCACGTTGGTTCAATGCCAAAACGCTACGTTACCGCGGCAAAGCCTCAGCGCATGCCTGGCATCTGCTACTGGCTATGGCGTATAACTTGAAAAGGCTCCCCAAACTGTTTGCCGATCGTCGAATAGTTGCGCAAGCATAGGAATATCCGCCCTCTTGACCGGAAATGCCCGGTTTAGAGTGATTGTTCTTGGCTCATTTGCGGGAAAAATGACTACAAATACCCAATTCCCTCACAAATTAATCCAAAGTTACTCTGGAATGAGAAATTTGCGTCATTTTGCAAAAGTCTCTATTTATGTAAAAAAAGCCCGGAGAAGTCCGGGCTTTTTTTAATTTTCAAATAACCTGGGTAGGATCTGTAGTAATAAAAACTTTATTACCTACAATCTACCGCACAAATTATATTACGATACTACATATATATCTGCTGCGGTAAGTCCTGTTCCACCTACAATGTGCGCAATCAGAACTTGCGCACCAGCACCACTTCCATCTGAATCGAAGTAGATGTTAGTATCTACACCGTCATCTTCTACAATGATCCGGTCAGTCGCTGTTAGCGCAACTGTACCAGCGCCACCAAACAGAATATTCGTGCCATCAAATGCGGTATCAGGATTATTATTTAAACCAACATCATCAGCATCAAGTTTTAAACCAAACTTGCTTACCGACAACTCAATTCTATCATCGCCAATAACGAAATTATTGACCGTCAACAAGCCAGAGCCAAGCGTGATAATGTCATTTGTAGCAAAAGATCCATCTAGGGTGACATCTGCCGCTGTCTTGGCAGTCATGCCCTTGGCATCCAAGGTCAATCCCATTCCTGCCACTGGTGCTGCAATATCTGCGGCATCATTCAAGCGAACGAAGACAGTTTCGACTTCTGTCGTTGTAGCTTTATGATAGCTATCCACTAATGCATCGATTACATCATCCGACAGTTCCAAGTCAAGGTTTTGTGCTACAGATTGATCATTCACACCAGCAATCGTGCCGATGTTTGACAATCCCTGCAAGTCGCCCACTGTAACTGTTGCGGTATTCCGAACTTCCATAATATCGTTATTTGCGACGCTGTTGGTATCCGAAAGATTATCCACTGCGCCACCATCAATCACGTTGCCACCATTGATATTCGCATCAGTAAATATGAAACGATCATCCGTACGAGTAACACCTTCTTCACCGTTGTAAGTAAAGTGATTTGTTGCATTGAGCGTACGTGCATCCAGGGTAACACCCGATTCCTGACCTGTGGTTGGATTATCCAGATAGTGCGTGCCTGTCGAAGTACCTGACTTGTCATTATTGGAGTCATTATCGTTAATGATATGCAGGATTCCTGTGCCATTGGCCTGAATCAAATCATTGGTCAACGTCAGATTGTATGCATTTTGCCCCAGTAATGTTGAAACAGGTGCAGCACTGGTGCCCACAATTTGCAGGTTTTCAAAGTTTTTAACATTGGTCCATTCGGATGCGCCCAAGGAAATACGGACACCGTTACCATCAATCACCAAAGTATCATTTCCTGTGCCGCCATCAACTTTATCCGAAATAGACAGCCCCGCACGCGAGTCGTTAAGATTATCAAAAATAACATAATCATTTCCGCTACCCGTTGTAATGGTTTGCGCACCGACCGCAGAAGCTGCATTGGTGCTGACACGCAAGATCACATCGGATTTTTCACCACTCGCATCAATCGTTGCAGCCCCCAGTCTTACTTGAGTTGCCACATTACTAACATCGAAGAAATTTCCAGCGGTAACATCTTGAGAATTAGGTGTAAAACCAGCAGGAACTGCCGTACCATCTGTATTGATACCCTTGAAACCTTGTTGCACTTGACCATAATCAGGTGTGAGTACAAGAGGTCCAGCCCCTACTTGAGTTCCCCCATCCATCAAGCTGGTTACATCACCGCCCGCGGTATCCACGTCCAGATTGATAAAGTTGCCTGCATTACCACCTGTCAGAGTAATCGTTCCGGTATGAGTGGCAAAATTAGTCAATTCAATTGAATTGGATTCTGTATCACTATCCGTTACTGTTACATTTTCAATGGTTGAATCGTTTCCAGGAATTGCAGTAACAATCGAAAAGTTAAATCGAGGATCAACATTATTACCATCAACAACGGTCACACCCAAAGTATCATTCGCTGTATTGGCTTTAACGGCTGCCGTAAGCGTTGTATTCTGAATCTGGTTATTACCCGTTGTTGAATGTTGAACTGTGATACCGGTTGCCTGCGCAACCGACATATTGGTCAATTTAACATTAACCGCAGGGTCAGCACTATTCTCTAGAACGCCATCACCGCCGAAACCAGGAACGTCAACTTCAGAACTGATGTTGCGCACTGTAGTACTCGTTACATCAGGCAGATTGTTGAAA
Source organism: uncultured Nitrosomonas sp. (assembly GCA_964421895.1). Taxonomy (GTDB): domain Bacteria; phylum Pseudomonadota; class Gammaproteobacteria; order Burkholderiales; family Nitrosomonadaceae; genus Nitrosomonas. The sequence goes on from CAYQZF010000007.1 coordinate 2,574, forward strand.
TCGATCGAAGCATTACCACCAGCGATCGATCCATCCACCAAAACATTAGCATTTTCAATGCCTTTAGCCAAACTATTCAGCGAAGAGCCAGAGTAAAACAACAAGGTATCATTACCGTCACCGCCATCAATACTATCACCGGCTTGCACGGCATCATACAATACAAAAGTGTCGTTACCTTTACCGCCAGTTACTGTCACATTCTGGTCAGCTCCAGACGTATCCGCTTTACCCACATCCAAAATATTGTCAAGCACCAGAGTAAGATTTCCAGCAAAGGCACTTGCATTAATCGTAGCAATTCGCCCACCTGCCTGCGCAATACCTGAACCCGCCGTGTAGAGATCCTTAACTTCGGTCAGTGCATTATTGCCAATATTAACTACATTGCCCTTTGCGCCAATGGTTAAATTGCCACTGCCCTCAATCACCAAACTACCAGCTGTTCCGGTATCCATTGGTAAATTCAATGTGCCAACCGAATTAGCTCCACCTGTACTCGTCAACGTTACTTTTTCATAACCTTCTAATCCAACACCCAAACCATTAATACCGGAGGTATTCTGTCCGATATTCAAGGTTCCTATTTGGACATTATCCAGCCCCAAACTAACAGCATTATCGCCCGCGAGCACACCGGCACCATACGAAAACTCAACGGTTCCCGCTTGATTGGCATTGGTATCGGATAACGAAAGTTTATTTACCGTAGAATCTTGAATATTACCAATTTCAGCACGATCAATAGATTCTGAAACACGAGTAATATTAACTGCATGAAGACCATTCGCATCTTGCAGATCCAAACCGGTTACTGCCGAACCACCAGAACCAGTAAATGCCGCATTCACCGTTCCGATATTATTTAATTCCGGCGTAATAACGGCACCACCATTATCGTTAGCATTTCCCAGTGTAGCTGTCAGAGACGTATCGGTTCCCGCCCCTGTCAGAATATCTTCATCCTGAAGGGAGTTAATCCGATTATTACCACCAGGCGTATATACCAAGCCTGCGATAAAATGGTGAGCCGTTGCAATATCGGTTCCATTCGTCAGCACAAAGGTATCGGGAGCACTATAAGGCGCTATGATCGCAGCAATTTCAGCGTCTGTAAGAGTATGGCTGCCATTAACCGAAGCCAAAACACTTTGCAGCGTACTCAGATCTGAGCTTGGTAATGCCGCAGAAAACGCAGCCGAAACCGCAGCCTTGTTTGATAACAAAGTTGCTGCTTCATTGAATATCGCAGGAGCTGAACCCGAAGAAAGAAAAGTCACTATGTTGTAAGCAATTACCCCAAAATCGACTTTGGCTGCAACACTATCTGCAATGTATTTTTGCGCCAGTGATCCAGCACTTGCCGGATCACTATCAGCAACGAACCCAAAGTTTTTCATCAAAGCCGCAACATCTGCCGCATCATCACCACCCACAATTGCGCTCTTAAATAATGGCGTTGCTGCCAATGCCACCGCCAATGACTGAACACCATTTGCAGTAGCATAATCATTCATCACACCCAACAATTCCTTACCAGGCGCCGCATTAAACATCCCTGCAACAACTTTTAAAATTTGAGTTTGTTGACTATCCATGGAAGCTCCCTTGATTTAAATTAAAAAAATTCACAAAAAATAAATTACTTGCAAGTCGTTCACTTTGTCTTCTTGTGATTCTCTGCCGTATAACCATTACACTTTCAGAGTATACCATAAAGCCAAGTAAGTGGCATTTTGCCCCAAAAGGATTATCACTTGCAAGCTTACTAAAGCTTTTTTTCAATGCCATGTTGTCTAATTACAACACTCAATCACAATCCGAATCCGCTTTTCACTCAATATCATACTGCCGAACAAGAAAGAAAAATCTAAAGTAGAGCAATCCATGCAACAAGCCCCAGCAATAAACTATAATAGTAATGATTATTGCAATTATTTTGCGACTTTGGTAAAAACATTTTCAAAATCTTTCTACCTCTTGACAAAAAACAATCACCGCTGCACGCAAGGCATCTCGTTTTAGCAATTCATACACATACATCGAAGATTAAATTCCCCTCAATTCATTGTGCCGCACAACATTTTTAGCAGTCTGATTCAACATTACCCGCTTGTCCTGCAGATGACGAAACGCGAGATAATTGGCCGTTATCGCGGATCTTTCTTGGGATTATTATGGTCATTCATTAATCCTATTCTAATGCTTTTCATCTATACATTTGTTTTCAGCGTGGTGTTTAAAGTGCGGCTAGATTCGCAGAACAGTGACATGTATGACGATAAATTCGCTTTTGCTTTATTACTGTTTACCGGATTGATTCTATTTAATCTATTCTCCGAATGCCTTGCTCGCGCCCCCGGATTGGTGCTGGTCAATGTAAATTATGTCAAAAAAGTTATTTTCCCTTTGGAAATCTTACCTTTAGTTTCATTATGCTCCGCGCTATTTCATGCCGGAATTAGTTTTCTGGTGCTATTTACTTTTATGCTGGTTATCGATCATCCCATTTACTGGACACTTATTTTCCTGCCAATCATCGTGCTGCCCATGCTTCTACTTATCATGGGATTGTCCTGGATACTTGCCTCGATCGGTGTTTTTATTCGCGACATTGGTCAATTTATTGGTTTAATTCTGACCATGCTGCTGTTTATGAGTCCAATTTTTTATCCAGCCTCTGCTCTGCCGGAATCCATCCGGGATTATTTGTTTCTCAATCCCCTTACTTTTATCATCGAGCAGGCACGTGGAGTGATTTTATATAATCAGCCGCCGGATTGGCATGGTCTGATCATTTATTATTTGTTTGCTTTGCTGGTATTTTGGGCTGGTTTGTCATGGTTTAATAAAACACGCAGAGGTTTTGCCGATGTCATTTGAATCTAATCTCATTAGACCAAATTTTTATGCCATTCAGGCGCAAAATTTATCTAAATGCTATCAGCTTTATAATCAACCAATGGATCGCTTGAAACAGTTCCTGTGGCGCAACAAGCGGCAATTTTTTCGCGAAATGTGGGCATTGCGCGATGTTGATTTTAGTATCATGCCGGGTGAAGTAATCGGCATAGTTGGACGCAATGGCGCCGGTAAATCGACACTGCTGCAACTAGTTTGTGGAACACTGTCACCATCATCTGGTGAAATAACCGTTAATGGAAGAATTGCCGCCTTGCTGGAGCTGGGCGCAGGATTTAATCCGGAATTCAGCGGACGCGAAAATATTCTTATGAGCGCCGCTATTATGGGATTAAGCCAGTCGGAAATTGCCACGCGTTTAGAAAACATTATTGACTTTTCCGAAATACGCCACTTCATTGACCAGCCAGTCAAAACATATTCCAGCGGCATGTTTGTGCGTTTAGCATTTTCTGTTGCTATTAATGTTGATCCCGATATTCTGGTGATCGATGAAGCATTATCAGTCGGTGATGGCGCTTTCGCACGCAAATCTTTTGACCGGATTATGCAATTGAAGAATGCGGGCAAAACGATATTATTTTGCTCACATTCCATTTATCAAGTTGTAGCAATATGTGATCGTGCGATCTGGCTTGATCATGGTCAAATCGCCATGATCGGATCTGCAGGTGATGTCGCCAATGCATATAGCCAAACGCTTATGAATACAGATCATTCCATTACAGAAAATACACCGCTCAAACATGCATCAAAGCAGCAATCCCCCTCCCCGAACAAGGGGGTAGCGCATATTACAGCTGTACAAGCAAGTGTGGATGGCATTAGCGGTACTTTTTTACAGGCAGAGAGTCAAAAAAGCACGGTGACAGTTGCTGTGCAATTTGATTATGACCCAGAACTACCAACTCCGAATCTTGCAATTACCTTTTCCACCCTCGATGGACTTGGCATTAGCAGCATGTCTTCTTATCATGATCATATAGATTTAGCGGATTACCTCAAGCAAAACAATAAAGTTGAAATCAGCTTTCCCTCGATTCCTTTACTTAAAGGCGATTATTCTATAAGTGTTTATCTTTGCTGCGAGAATGCCATTCATTGTTACGACTCTGCTTTAAATATCACACACTTAAAGATAGAACAAGAAAGCACCGAACAAGGCTTCGTCATGCTGCCACACTATTGGAAATAATGATTATTTGCTACCTCCTTGAATCTACTGAATTGTCTGGTGGAGTACGTGTTGTTTTTGATCATGCACGATTATTAACAAAAAAAGGACACAAAGTAATTATTCGCGCCAAATATGGAAATCATCAGTGGTATCACCATGCGATTGATGTCGACTATGTTGATGACTTGGCTTCACCCTTTCGAGCGAATACTGCCGCCCCCGATGTCGTGATCGCAACATTCTGGACTACGGTGCAAGCGGCTATTCAACTCAATTGCTCCAATGTATTCCATTTTTGTCAAGGCTATGAAGCTGATTTCCCAGAATACACCAATCAGCGCAAACAAATTGAACAGGCATATCACCTCCCGATCCCCAAGCTTACTATTGGAGACTGGCTAACAGCCCGCCTCCAGCAAATATACGGCTCTTCCAATTTTACTGTGCAGACTATTGGTCAAATTGTCGACACAGCGCTATTTACTCCTCCGCATCTTTCGTTTAAACGAATACTGCGCCGATTGTTACGCCGCCCTGTGAAAATTTTATTGATAGGTCTATTTGAAAGTAGCGTCAAGGGTATACCCGATGCTTTGCATGCAATCAGGATACTGAGACAGCAAAATGTGCAGCTCTATGTCACGCGCGTCTCGAGTCACCCTCTATCTGAAAAAGAAAAAAATATTACTCAGATCGATTGTTATTTATCGATGCTGTCACCTCAGATAGTTGCTGATTTATATCGCACACATGATTTGATGCTAGCACCATCTCTTGCTCAAGAAGGTTTCGGGCTACCTTTCGTTGAAGCATTAGCAAGCGGCCTGCCATGCGTAGCCACTGCCATCCCCTCTCACTTGAGTTTTGATCACACTCATGATTATGCAGTATTTGTACCGCCATCGAATCCCAGTGCCATGGCTCGAGCCATCTCCACACTACTTGGCAATCCGCACAAACAAGCCTATCTTCGCAAACGAGGGCCGCAACTTATGCGGAAGCTATTCTCTTCAAATGCCGCTGTCACACAACTAGAACAAATATGCTTAAAATCATTAAGTCATTAATGCATTCGTTTCCCATGTGGCGCTATTTTTTTTGGGATTTACCATGTTGGGCAATCGGCTGGCGCTCGCAACAACGTTGGCAGCGGATGCAATCAATACTTAAAAATGATGCATTAGCTCTTAAAAACAGCCTGCAGACATTTTATGATGACAAAAATAATGCCGTTGATATTGATAATGCCGTAGAAAAATCATTATTAATCAGGGTAATAAGAAATAGCGACGCTTATGCTTGCTTGAGTATTAACCGAAAAAATCTACACAAAAAATTCAATATCTCTGGTGTAGAGCATATACACCATGTACTTGAAAAAAACCGCCCTATCATTTTATTAACAGCACACATGGGTAGTTTTTACACAATATCCATTGCATTAGCTCAATTGGGAATTCACATTGACCCGGTCGCACGTACCGTTGATAACTCACGACAAAATCCTCTTCCACAACAGTATTTTGAACACAGCAATTATTATCTAACGCAAACCAAGATGCCGGGAAGCTATGTTTATACCAACAATTCAAATAAAATCGATCGGCATATTATTACAGCTTGCAAAGAAAACAGGATATTGCTAGTTTTAATTGATATTCCCCGTAAATTTGTACCTTCCAACCGTTGCCATGTAAAATTTCTTGGAAAAAACTCTTCATTACCTATGCGAATTATTGATTTGGGCATTAAATACAACGCATTTTTTTTAACACTATGGAGTACCATTGAGACAAAACCAGATTTCTCTTTCAGGCGCCACTTAAAAATTGATCCAGCCATTACGGCCCTCGACAGAGAAGATATTTTACAAAACTATGCCGACCGGTTATCCAATATCATTTATCAAGAACCATGGCAATGGATGGGAACCGTCATTATTAATCAATATAATGAGGAAACCCAATGCATGAATCACTAACTATATTTACCTCTCTTACAGCATCCTATGATGATTCATCAGAACTCCGGTTGTCTCTAGAAATGCTGCAATCTGCATTTCCGCACGCAAATTGGATAATGCATACACCTGATTCGACACTCTCACTAAAAGAACTAGTCAGTCTAAATTCGCCAACAGAAGGCTACATTTTCTTTATTAAAGAACCTGCGATATTAGTAAGTGAAAAAATGTATCCCTTATTAAGAGAACATCTTAAGGATAATCCCAATATTCTAATAGCGCTCCCCAATGATCCACCTAATGCACACAAGATCTTGGCGCCAAACTATCATACGTTGCGTGGCTTTGAGCGATTCGGTCACGAATTGAGTCAACATGACTATACACATACTGATTATGACGGCCGTGATTGCTGGCTATTTCTAATTTCTGCATCAGCTTTATCCAAACTCAATTTACCTGAGGATCCTTTTCAACTGCCACACCAATTACCGGCCGAACTTGTAGCCATCATACCCCAGGCTTATGCACACCCATTTTATAATTACTATAATGAAACCCGTTCTGATATTCTGCCTTTTGTGCCACAGAATATTCAATCCCTACTGGATATTGGCTGTTCTCGAGGTGGTTTTGCCGCAGCAGTAAAAAATAAAATCAATTGCCGCACTGCAGGTATTGAGATGAACCGTCATGAAGCAGAAGCTGCAAAAGAGACACTCGATGCGTTATGGATAGGCGATGTATTATCGGCAGATATTCCTGAACGATTTGACTGTATAAGTTGTTTGGATGTACTTGAGCATATGCCTGATCCAAAACAATTATTGCTAAAAATAAAACAATGGCTCACTCCCGGCGGCAGCATTCTCCTGAATGTCCCCAATATCGGTTTCTGGGCTGTTGTGGAAGATTTACTTGCAGGCCGCTGGGATTATGTGCCAGCAGGTATATTGTGTAATACGCATCTTCGTTTTTATACGCAACACACTCTACAAGAACTACTTAAAAGCTGTGGCCTAACGCCCATCCTTCTTGAAAGACATTGCAGTCCAATACCAGAACAATTACGAATTGGCTTCAGGCATTACCAAGAAGCTGGCCTAGAAATTGATTATGATAATTTATCAACCGTTGCTTTTACTGTTCTTGCAAAATGCAAACAATAATATCTTAATTAAAGCCCAATTCATCATACATATGCTACTTATTAGCTTATCCACTGTTGCGCTCCATCATTGACTCCAGATCTCACCTGCAATCGCTTGCAGGATCTCTGCAGACTGAATAATCCCTTTTTTATGATAGTAACTACAAAATCAAAATGAAATGGCAATGCCGTTGGGCAACAAAACAAGACCGCGAAGCATTACTATCCCTCTTTTTTTCAGCATTTGGCCATTCAATGGATGCCAGCTTATGGGAATGGAAGTATGCTTGGCAGGATGAATTCGGAGCTTTGACATACACAAGTGACGAAATCATTGCTTACTATGGCGGATTACCGCGCTCATTCTGGCTAGAGGGGGAAAAAATTGCTGCGGTTCAAATTTGCGATGTTATGGTTGCGCCTCATGAGCGTGGGATTTTAAGAAAACATGGCGCATTTACCCAGACCGCCCAAACTTTTCTAACAGCAAAAACTGGTAAGGACAAGACTTATCGTTTTGCTTTTGGCTTCCCATCTGATAGAGCGTCACGCCTTGGCCAAAGAGTAGGACTGTACGCTCGGATAGACACCTTACTTGAAGTCTCTTGGCCATCCGCAATATCACGCAAAACTTCTTTCCTGCTTAAAAACAATCAACTATCAGAAAATGACAATATAATTATTGATAAACTCTGGCAAACAATGCGAACATCATTGCATCGTTTTTTACTGCCTCAAAAGGATGCTCAATTTTTTAAATGGCGTTATCTAAAGCATCCCACTCATGTTTATATTGCAAAAGTTGTATCTTGGAAATGGTGTAATAAAATAATTGGTATCGTAATACTACGTGACCATGGTGCAGATCAAGGTGTGGAATTAATAGATGTACTAGCCCCTCCAGAAAATCTACACTGGTTGCTAAAAGCAGCTCAAAATTACAGCGCCCAAATAAATCGATCTCGTATATTCTGTTGGTTAACACCTCATGTACTGTCTTATTTGCTCAAACCAGAAATGCAAACCGAGATCACCGGCATTCATATTGCCACCCCAGAACTCGAAGAAATGACCAATCTATTACAGTCTCGATGCTGGTTAATAGGGGGCGATACTGACTTCAGGTAATATGCAATATCCACGATTTGTATAGTAAACCCAGCAAGAAAGTTACGCTTAAGTAGTGCTGATTTCCAGGAAAGCCATTCCACCCTTAAGCCTTGAGCTTGCATGTAGAAAGACTATTCGCCCTTAACAAAAACAGACAAAACTTTCATGATTTCGGTTATTCTTGTTAACTATCAGTCTTCCGATCAATTACTTAGCGCTGTCTCATCAGTATTTAATCAACAGCTCTCAGATCAACTTGAGGTTATTGTCGTAAACAACAGCCAATCAGTCAGTGAAAAAATTCTCCTTGAAACAAGGTTGCCACAAGAAGTTACTTTCATCCAGAATAATGAAAATGTTGGTTTTTCCAAAGCAAATAATCAGGCTTTTGCCCGTTCAAGTGGTGAATTTATACTGTTGCTGAACCCGGATGCACAACTATTACCTTCTGCCTTATCAAAGCTTGCAGAGAGTTTAAAAAAGCTGCCCGATGCAGGTGCCATAGGACCGCGAGTATACTGGGATGATGATTGCCAATTCCTGATGCCCCCCAGCACATTCCCATCCATCAGCAGTTTCTATAAACAAGCCCTCTCCCGGCTGCATCCAAAATTTTCCCAGTATCAATCATTCGATTTCCGGAAAAAAGCATTGCAAGCCTGGACCTGCACTACCCCCACGCCCGTGGAAGCACTGTCCGGCGGGCATGTGTTAATACGCCGCGAGGCAATACTCAGATGTGGCGGTTTATTTGATGCGCGTTTTTTTATGTACTGGGAAGATTCCGACCTCATGCAACGATTGAAAAAGGCTGGTTACAGTTTATATATCGACCCGCTGGCAGGTTGCTTGCATTTCTATGAACATTCACCAGCCAAGGACCAACTCATTGGGCAAGGATGGTTAGCCTACCAAAAGAAACACCTCCAGAGAAACACATACTTTCAATTTGTTAATTGGTTAAATAAGCGGCTTCCGCCTGTTAAAGCGCCCAAGATACTGCCTGTGACATTTGATAATGAGAAATTGATCTTTCCTATTCCACAGGAACTCAGAGAAGCATGGCTTTTAGAGTTAGGAACAACGCCACAATTTATACCCGCAATTGGCCATTTCGGTAGCGGTCCCATGGCTGAGGTTGATGCGGCCCTCTTCAAGCGGTTTCGTGAGAATATTTATTTTGCAAGACTGTCCAACCCGGTCGCTAGACCGGATCTGATATATTATTGGCAGTGGCAAGGACATTCAGCATAAATCTAGTAATAACTGTTTTAAATTAGCGGAAAATTGTTGGAAAATTTACTTATCCCCTATCAGGCTATCAAACAAATTCCTGGTAATTGCGTATTGGTATTTGCCCCTCATCCCGATGATGAAGTATTCGGTTGTGGCGGAGCCATTATGCGTCACATCGAACAAGGCATTCCTGTTCGCGTCATTGTGGTAACCGATGGTGCGCATGATGTAAGCGAAGAAAATGTCACTGAATACACTCTACAACGCCAGAGTGAAAGTATCGCCGCGGCCCGCATCCTCGGCTATGGCACGCCCATTTTCTGGCAATATAAAGATCGGCGAGTCTGCTATGGCGAGAAACTGATTCAGGAAATTCTGACTGCCATCCATGATACCGGTGCAGATCTAGTCTATGCTCCATCGGTTTTTGAAATGCACCCGGATCATCGGGCATTGGGAATGGCTGCGGTTGAAGCTATCAGACGCATTGGCAGTAATACCGCGATAAAAATTGCATTGTACGAAGTAGGCATCCCGCTACCTCCCAATCAGTTACTCGATATCAGCAATCTGGTTGCACGTAAGGCGGCCGCGATGGCATGCTTTATTTCACAAAATGCGAAACAGCATTACGATCAGCATATTGCATCATTAAATCACTACCGCACCTATACGCTACCGGTCGATGTCACAGCGGCAGAAGCTTATATTCTCCTTTCCGCAGAAGAATTAGCGAACGATCCGCTTAAACTCTATCAATCTGAGCATACTCGCCAAAAATTACTTCGGCTTCCGCTGGATAGTAACGATCTGCCACTTGTCAGTGTCATTATTCGTAGTATGGATCGCCCCACGTTATCAGATGCATTGGACTCCGTTGCTCTGCAGACTTATCAGAATATCGAAGTGGTGGTGGTAGACGCAAAGGGAGAGGGTCATCGAGAAATAGGTCAATGGTGCGGAAGATTTCCGCTACGAATATTCAGTACCGGCCAACGACTAAAGCGTAGTCCCGCAGCAAACTTCGGTTTGGATTCCGCCAGTGGTGAGTACTTTATTTTCCTGGATGATGACGATCTTTTCGACTCCGACCACATAGCCAATCTGGTCGAAACCTTGAACGACTCAAAAAATTGCGCGGTTGCTTATGCTGGGGTAAGAGTTGCAAACGAGAAAGGTGTAATTTCCGGAACCTACAATCAAGCCTTTACCGCAGCGCGATTGATGGCCGGAAATTTTATTCCCATTCATGCCGTGCTCTTCAAGCGCGATCTAGTTACGCAAGGTTGCCGATTTGACGAAGATCTTGACAGCTATGAAGACTGGGATTTTTGGCTTCAAGTTGCCCGCAAAACAGACTTTTCCCATACTACGAAGGTAACTGCCGTCTACCGCGCGCAATTTGGCAACTCCGGTATGTCGCTCCCCTTAGCGCATCATTTACCATTACAGCGGCAATGTCGGCTGATTGTATGGGAAAAATGGTGGAATAAATGGACAGCCGATGATTTTGATTGTCTCGTGACAGATTTTCGCGAGCAGCTTGCCTTGCTGCAGCAGCAGTTGGGAAGTTCCACTCATACCGAAAATGAATTGCGATACCTACTCGCAGAGAAGGAGTTGCTGCAAGCCGAGTACCAAGAGCGGATCGTTACTCTTAATCAAGCAGTGTCGGAACACAACGAACAAATTGCGCAACTAAAATCCACTATTACAGAAATATTGAATTCGAGAAGCTGGAAACTGACTGCACCTATTCGTTTTTCTATTATTACAACCCGGAATATTCTGAAATATATCAGGATTATTTCCGGTTTAGTCCTTCGATACTATGGCCGCGAATCAATTTACAAACTCTTTAAACGTGCTTTCAGCATCCTGCATAACGAGGGATTGAGTGGAATAAAGTCGCGCTTGAAGCCATTCCACAACGATCACGAGACTAGCTACGGAGCAATTGCCACCGGATTAAAGACTAAGCCAGCCACAAAATTGGAAAAGCACAATCACTTGCCGCTTTCAACCATTGACATCACAAAATACGACTTCTTCTTCTTCGATGTATTTGACACAGCGATTATCCGGCTTTTTCAAAGACCAATTGATTTATTTGAATACATTTCGTTTAAAACAAAAGATCCAGATTTTCATCTGAGGCGCGTCCAGCAGGAAGCAAAAACCCGCGAGCAGCATAAGGATCGCAAAGAAATAAGCATCTTTGAGATTTATAAAAATTTGGCAAATGATTCAATTGAAGAGGAAATTGCCGCAGAACTCAAATTTTGTGTGGCCCATCCAGAAGTATATGATTTTTATATAAGAATACTGAATGCGAGGAAAAAAATATATTTTGTCTCGGATATGTACCTAGATAGAGAAATCGTTTCCAGGATTCTGAAAGAAAATGGATTTTGCACTTATGAGGATGTGTATGTCTCATCGGAAGATGATCTTCTGAAGGGTGACGGTAGCAGATTTGAATGGTTGAATAGGAATATTCCCGAAAGTGTGGGTTCTACAATTCACATTGGAGACAATCACGTTTCCGATTTCTTGCAACCACGGGCTCATGGATTCGACGCACTCCACTTTATGGAATGCGACGTATATTACCGGCAAGATTCATTCTTATATTCCAAAATAGAATTTCTCAATTCAAAGCACAGCCTCGGTCTGTCTTTCTTGACTGCTACTTTCCGCTATTGGAAATCAGGTTTTCACGATCAACCGCTTGATTATTGGAGGCAGTTCGGTTTTCTATACGGCGGCGCACTGATATCCGCTTTCTGCGGTTTTATCCACAAACAGCTTTCGAGAAAAAAATTATCGTGCGACAAAATCTACTTTCTCGCACGCGATGGCGACATCATGAGTCAAGTATACCAACTGCTTTATGATGACGTTCAAGCTGTGTACTTAATGGCCTCTCGCCGCTGTATGCTTTTCCCTTCGCTCAAGAGCCTGACCCATGCAGATGATAAGGAGGCATTAAAACAATTCATCGGGCCATTGGGTAATACCAGTGCGAAAGATATTCTGGAACGATTCGGCTATACCGAACTGGATAACCTGCAAGCGGATCTGGAAAAAATCGGTCCGGATCCATCAAAATGGACCAACCGGGATATACTCACTTGCATTTTGCGGCACAAGCAGTCGATCATGGAGAAGGTAGTTTCGGAGCGTAATATGCTTTTTGATTATCTCTCAGAAATGAATTGCTTTGACCAGGATGATATCGTTATTGTCGATGTGGGTTGGGGAGGAAGCATACAAAACTCTCTTGTAAAATTGCTGGAGCTTTGGAATCACCCGGCGAAACGCCTGCATGGAATTTATCTAGGTGTAAATGACGGCGTGGCATACAAGCAAAACAAGACCGGCTTCTTGTTTGAAGGAAATCAGGCGCAGTTTTTCGAGTATTTCAATTTGATCGAGCTTATAACTTCATCCCCCCAAAACGGAATAGTTCGTATTGATCGTGTTGATGGAAATTTTGTTCCAGTGACCGGAGCAATCAGTGAACATGAGAAAAAAAGGCAGCTTGTGTCAGCGGAGATCCAGAAAGGCATACTCGATTTTGCACATCTAATTAAGAAGCGACATATCGACACCATGGATTTCATTCATGCAGACGATTTCAAAGCATTATTCGAGTCATTACGAGACTACGCCTCTGAAGAGGATATTGTTCAATTTGGACAACTCAGACACGCCATGATGATCGGTAATAACTACACACACCCAGTAATTAATTTGAGAACTTGATGTATGTACGACATAAAATTGGTGATAGTTTTCATTACCCCGGAAATGTACAGCAGTTTTTTCACATCTAATACCCATGTCAAGGGCTATAATTTAATCGGCATCGATAACAGGCAACTCAATCGCGGCTTACCCACCATTTACAACGAAGTCATTGAAAATCACATCAATGATGATTGCTGGCTATTTTTTGTTCACGAGGATTTCGAGATTAAGTGTGACTTGTCCATAATCAGTAGCTTAGATCGGCGGAGCGTTTATGGTACTTTTGGTATAAATCTTGAATATGATGCACCCGTTGGGCATGGAAAGCATATTTGCAGTAGAAAAGATGGCTCTGGTCCACTGGATGTTGGCAATGAAATACTGAATACAGTCAAAGTGCAAACCCTAGATTGCCAGAGTATTTTGGTTCATACATCATTGCTCGCTAACCATGCGCTCCTTCGTTTTGATGAAAACTTGACATTTGATCTATATGCGGAAGATTTTTCCATTAATGCACGGGAACATGGAATCGATATCAAAGTATTTCCACTTAAATTTCAGCACTATTCATATGGGAAAGTGACAGAAAGGTATCATGCAGGATTGCGCTATCTGGCAGAAAAATATCCCTCGGTAGCCGTTCCCGGGAGTTGCTCTTTTATTGGCGGAAAGGCCCATGAATTGGAAAAAAAGTTTACATACGACATCCCCGCAAACCCCAATAATAAATCGGCCGGAATCTCTTATACAATCAGGCGCTTCTCAAGTCGCCTTAAATCATTTCTTTTATCGCAGTTTAAATGAAGAAAGGCATGTTTTATATTTTAACCTCACCTCAGTGAATTTCCTTACCCTGCTTCATCTGAATGGCGATATACCCGATGCAAGCTCCGAATTTCCAAGCAAGCGCCAAGCGATTACAATTTTAATTCACAGGGCGATCAATTGAAAAAATTGTATACGGATATTGTGCCGATAGTCGTCACTTATAACCCCGATGAATCTACATTGATTGCCAATCTCACTGCATTACTTTCCCAGGTTCAGAATGTTGTTATGGTGGATAATGATTCGAAGTGTGATGTCACTGAAATCACTCAACGCCTTGATAAAGCGTGCTTCGATAGAGTCATCCTGATCAAACTGCAACATAATGATGGTTTAGGTAAAGCCTTTAATACCGGTATATCGGTTGCGCGTGACTTGAATGCTGCTTTTGTGCTGCTCATGGATCAAGACAGTATTCCGGAATCAGATATGCTGAGTAAATTGCATGATGCATATCAAGATCTTGAAAAAATGGGAATCTTGGTTGGCGCTGTCGCGCCGCGTTACCTCGATAGCACAGCTTCACAATTATCACAGTTTGTGCGCATTTCCCGATTCGGGTTAGCACGAATAACCAATAACGATAACACCAACTTCACACGTGCAGATTTTCTGATCTCCTCCGGCTCACTTATTGCCATACAAGCATTGGACCAAGTGGGTGGAATGGACGATGAACTCTTTATCGATCACATTGATACCGAATGGTGCTTTCGGGCACAATCCAAAGGATTTGCATTATACGGAGTATGTGATGCCATCATGCAACACTCTTTGGGTGACAAGCAAATTCGTTTCTGGTGGGGGCGCTGGCGAAATATCTCCTTTCATCAGCCCTTCCGCTATTATTATATGTTCAGAAATAGCATTCTGTTATGGCAACGACCTTATATGCCCGCTGCATGGAAGCGGGCCGACAAGCTGAGAATCATATCTCTCCTCTTTTTTTTCACACTATTCTCACCCAATCGAATCGCTAATTTACATATGATGCTGCAAGGCTTGAGGGACGGATTTAACGGGCGTACGGGAAAATTATAACGAATGAATACTGAAGCACATAGTCTGCAACCGGTATCGATCGTGATTGTCAATCACAATGCCGACGTGCTGCTAACCCAGTGCGTTCTCGCCGCGCTTAAACAAGCACGAGAAGTCATTGTCGTCGACAATGCTTCAGAAGATCAGAGCATCGCACAATTAACACGCAATTCCCCTGATGAGAACCATTTAAATATAATCGCAACCGGACGGAATCTGGGATTTGCCGTCGGCTGCAATACTGGACTTGCTACATCAACGCAACCCTATCTTCTTTTCTTGAACCCGGATTGTCTTCTGCAGGAGAACTCACTGCAACGTATGGTACAAGTAATGGAATCGGATCCTCGGATCGGCATGGTTGGCGGTTACCTTGTTAATCCGGATGGCTCCGAGCAAGGTGGCGGACGGCGCGCCATCCCGACGCCGTGGCGTGCTTTTGTGCGCGCCTTCGGTTTGCATCACCTGGAGAAATACTGGCCGCATTTGTTTTTCGATTTTCATTTAAATAAGCAACCTCTACCCCAAATACCAACGGAAGTTGAAGCGATATCCGGCGCATTGATGCTGGTCCGGCGGCAAGCTATCGATGATGTCGGTCCTTGGGACGAGCAATATTTTTTGCATTGCGAGGATTTGGATTGGTGCATGCGGTTCCAACAAAAAAAATGGAAAATTGTTTTTGTGCCGGATGCACCAGTTGTTCATTTCCAGGGCACTTGCAGCCGTTCCCGGCCGTTCTTTGTCGCTTGGCATAAACATAAAGGCATGCTGCGTTTCTACCGGAAATTTTTCCGTCAGCAATATCCAAGCGTGTTGATGGGGTTGATTACGCTGAGCGTATGGCTGCGCTTCAGCGCCACAGTATTGGTCTACGCGGCACAAAATTGTTACCGGATATTGAAGTTCAAACATGAGTAAACAACGCGTCGGATTATTGGGCGCCACGAGCCTGACGGGAGAATGTGCGATAAAAAAACTGCACCAGCATGACTGGCATGTCACCGCATTCTCGCGCCATTCCATCACAAAATTAACACCACACCCACAGGTCACTTGGCGGCAATTTGATACAATAGGCGCAATTGAAAATTGCAACGAGGAAAATGAAATTCACGTTTGGCTGTGTGTAGCACCCATTTGGGTATTGCCGGAACACTTTGGTCTCTTATCTACCTATAACGCCCGGCGGATTGTCGTATTATCATCCACCAGCCGTTTCACCAAGGTTACTTCACCCGATCCTCGCGAAAGAAGAATTGCACAACAATTGACCGACGGCGAAGCACATTTACAAACATGGGCCGCCGCGCACGGAGTTACATGGATCATATTACGCCCAACCTTGATTTACGGGTACGGGCGCGACAAGAATATCAGCGAAATTGCACGGTTCATCCGCCGCGCCGGATTCTTCCCGCTGTTAGGTCCGGCATGCGGCTTGCGGCAACCTGTGCATGTTGAAGATGTCGCTGCGGCGTGCTATGCGGCGCTTGAAGCAATCAATTTGTCCAATCGAGCCTATAATTTGAGCGGTGGAGAAACTTTGACCTATCGTGCAATGGTAGAGCGCGTATTTAAGGCAATGAGCCGTCCCGTGCGGACATTTACTGTGCCGCTGTGGTTTTTTCAGTTAGCAGCCTGGGGACTGAAATGGCTGCCGCATTACCGCAACTGGACTACAGCTATGGCGGAAAGAATGAATCAGGATTTAAAATTTGACTGTTCAGAAGCAAAACAGGATTTGCACTTTCTCCCACGGCCATTCAACCTGACAATAAACGATTTGCCTAGTCAAAACTAACCATTCGCAATTATAATTAATTCAATCGATTGCATTATTACTAATAAATCATCTAACCGCAGGATATCCATAAACCACATGAAGTTCAAATTTAAAGCTCCTCAGAATGAAATCGCGCAGGTACTGACAAGCTTTAAGACAGCCTTTAGAAACATCGGTGTTTTCAGCGCAGTCATCAATATATTGATGCTCATGCCAGCCATTTATATGCTACAACTTTATGACAGCGTATTAACCGGCCGCAACGAAATGACGCTGCTCATGCTGACACTGATCATGTTAGGTGCCTACACGTTCATGGGAGCGCTGGAATTCATCCGCAGCTTTGTACTAATCCGTGTCGGCGCACAACTCGATATGAAATTGAATAAGCGCGTATATACCGCTGCTTTCGAGTCAAGCTTAAAACAAGGCGACAGCAATGCCGGACAAGCTTTAAAGGATCTGACCAACTTGCGACAGTTCCTCACCGGCAATGCGTTGTTCGCTTTTTTTGACGCGCCGTGGTTTCCGGTTTATTTATTAGTAATCTTCATGTTCAATCCCATTCTGGGTGTTTTTGCTTTGTGTGGCACGGTCATACTCATCGTGTTGGCGTATATCAATGAAAAAATTTCGCATAAACCGCTAGCCGAGGCCAATTCGATGGCGATTGCATCCACCAATATCGCCTCCAATAATCTGCGTAATGCAGAAGTTATCGAAGCGATGGGTATGCTACCCAATCTCCAATCGCGCTGGTATAAGCTGCATCGCCGTTTTCTCAATCTGCAAGCCGAAGCTAGTGAAAAAGCCGGGATTGTCACAGCGTTGTCGAAATCTTTTACTGTCGCATTACAATCGCTAATGCTGGGGTTGGGCGCTTTGCTGGTTCTGGACGACAGCATTACGCCGGGCATGATGATCGCTGGCTCAATCCTATTGGGCAGAGCCATTGCACCGGTGCAATTACTGATCAGCGTATGGAAGCAAATCGGCGGCACGCGCAGCGCCTACGAGCGTTTGGTCAAATTACTTGACCAGCATCCGGAAAGAAAAGCCGGTATGGCGCTGCCTAAACCGCAAGGTTTTGTTACTGTCGAAAACGTAATAGCGGCCCCGCCCGGCAGCAAGGTCCCAGTGATCAAGGGACTGACTTTCTCGCTCGCAGCCGGCGAGGTTCTTGGCATCATCGGTCCGAGCGGGTCCGGTAAATCGACGCTAGCGCGCTTGCTGGTTGGCGTATGGTCGGCCGCTTCAGGAAAAGTCAGACTGGATAGCGCCGACGTTTATCAATGGAACAAAGACGAACTGGGGCCACACATCGGATATTTACCGCAGGATATCGAACTCTTTGCAGGTTCGGTTTCAGAAAATATCGCTCGCTTCGGTGAAGTGAATGCGGAAAAAGTTATCCTGGCGGCTAAACGCGCCGGCGTTCATGAAATGATCCTGAATATGCCGGAAGGTTACGATACGCTTTTGGGTGATGGCGGCGCCGGTCTTTCCGGTGGACAAAAACAACGTATCGGCTTAGCGCGAGCTATGTATGATGACCCCTCGCTGATCGTGCTCGACGAACCCAACTCCAACCTCGATGATGTGGGCGAACAGGCACTGCTTGCCGCCATCGTTGATTTGCGCAAACGCGGCAAAACCATCGTCTTGATCACACACCGCACCAGCATCCTAAGCGTAACCACTAAATTACTGATGCTGCAAGAAGGAACAGCAAAAATATTCGGACCGACCAATCAAGTGGTGGAAGCGCTTAAGAAGCAACAACAAACTCAACAGGCGCAGCTGGCGCAACAAAAGGCCGAACAACAAGTTGCGCAAAACCAAGCACCCCAGGCCGCCAACACGGTCAATTCCCAAATCGGCTGATTTTTGCCATGGCTTTCCCATTGCATTTAAGAAAATACTGATTACCGGATAGGAAAAATAATGAAGCTCGCAGCAGAAGAAAAAAAAACCGCTATTGATAATGCCTCAGCCGATTCGGCGCATCACGTAGAGACAGATGAAACGCTACATACCCGGCTGGGCTGGTGGATTGTGCTGGCGGGCTTCGGCGGATTCATGCTTTGGGCAGCTTTTGCACCGCTGGAAAAAGGTGTACCGGTTCCAGGCACCGTTACAGTCGCCAGTCATCTGCAGGCTGTTCAACATCAAATCGGCGGAATCATCGACAGCATTCTGGTTAAGGAGGGCGATCATGTTGCAGTCGGTCAAGTGCTGGTGCGGATGAACGATACCCAAGTCAAGGCGCAAGCCGAGATCACTCGCAGTCAACTCTATACCGCCCTGACAATGGAGGTTCGCTTATTGGCAGAACGTGATGGAATGGACAAAATCACGTTTCCGCAAGATTTACTGGTACTGCAAAATGATCCGCGCGTCGCCAACAATATCGCTATACAAACTCAGCTCTTTACATCGCGTAGACTGGCTCTGCGACACGAAATCGCCGCACTGGATGAGAATATTTCCGGTTTAAAAATGCAATTGCGCGGACTGGAGGCATCCAAAACCAGTAAAAATACGCAATTGAAGTTTCTGGAGGAACAATTAGTCAATATGCGCGATCTGGAGCACGACGGTTTTGTACCCCGCAATCGCGTGCTGGAGCTGGAACGCACGTATACACAATTAACCGGTGATATTTTTTCCGAAACCGGAAACATCGGCCGGATTCAACGGCAAATCGCCGAACAGGAGCAACGGCGCGTTCATCGTCAACAGGAATATCAAAAGGAGGTAGGACAGCAGCTAACCGAAACGAAGCGGGAAGTTGATTCCTTACGCAATCGCTTAAATGGACAAGATTTTGAACTGGCCAACATTGAAGTTAAAGCGCCTGTGGACGGTATCGTGGTCGGCATGAATGTGTTTACCGAAGGCGGCGTTATCAGCCCGGGATTCAAATTGATGGATATCGTACCCAGCGACGACACACTGATCGTTACCGGACAAGTACCGGTTCATTTGATTGACAAGGTGCATGTCGATTTGCCGGTCGATCTCATTTTCTCTGCGTTGAATCAAAAGAAAACACCCAATATTCCGGGTATTGTCACCCAAGTATCAGCAGATCGCCTCGTGGATGAACGAAGCGGGCTGCCGTATTACAATATGAAGGCAGCCGTAACACCCGAGGGCATGAAAAAACTCGCGGAGGAACAGATACGCGCGGGTATGCCGGTAGAAATATTTATCAAAACGGGTGAACGCTCGTTACTGAGCTATCTATTCAAACCGATCCTGGATCGCGTGCATTCCGCTTTGAGTGAAGAGTAGCAGTAGTATGGATATCCCTAAAATCTCGTTTTCTGCGTGGCTTCTGCTCGGCTCATTAAGCTCTGTTCAGGCAATGAATTTGCTGGATGCTTATGAAGCCGCGCTCCAGTATGACCCGATTTATCGCTCCGCTTATCATGAAAATGAAGCTGGGCAACAAGCGGAGGCTATCGGTTTGGCAAGCTTGCTGCCTAACTTGGCTATTACTCACAATCAGAGTAAAAGCGCGGGAACCATAACGACAACACAAAATGGTAAAGACTTAGTTAGTCATCAGCCTTTCGATAGTCAGGTCAGTACATTAACGCTACGCCAGCCCTTGATCAATTTAGAAGCTATGGCCAGTTACCGGATGGGTAAAGCGCAAGCCGACTCAAGCCGGGCGAAATTTACCGGCCGCAGCCAGCAATTGGTTGTACGGTTAGTGGAAGCCTACGTGGAAACATTACTAGCGCAGGATCATGTCAAAATCACCGAAGCGCAATTGAATGCCCTTGATGAGCTCAGGCGCGTCAATGAACGCATGCTGATAAAAGGCGAAGGCACCACTACCGATGTTCTGGAAACACAATCGAAACACGCAATTGCACAAGCCAAAGCGATTGAAGCAAGAGACGAGCTAGAATCCGCTCAACTTAAACTTGAGGCTATCGTGGGGCAAAAAATAACCCAACTCGATCGATTATCCCATGCGTTTAATACCAGGTCCATTCAGTTGCAAGATTATGACGAATGGCATGCCATGGCTCTGGAACGGAATGCAGAGATCGCGACGCAACGCCACGCGGTGACATCCGGCAAGGAGGAAATCAGAAAGAATTTCGCTGGTCATGCACCACGCGTTGATTTAGTCGCCAGCTTATCAAAAAATAACCGGGGGTCTTTTATCACGCGCAACCAAGATGCAGAACTTGGCACCATCGGTGTCGAAGTCAATTTTCCTTTATACGCGGGCGGCCGTGTCAATGCACTGACGACACAAGCAAAAGCGAATCATGCACGCGCTGAAGCTGATTTGGATGCAATGACCGACAAAGTGCTGGTTGAGTTAAAAAAGCAACATAATTTACTAAAAAGCGGTGTCAAAAAAATTGAATCATTGGAACTTGCAGTCAAGTCAGCCGAGTTGCTTGTCGCTGCAACAGAAAAAAGTATTCGTGGTGGTATCCGCATCAATTTGAACCTTCTGGAAGCACAGCAACAACTGTACACAGCGCAACGCGATCTTTCCCAAGCGCGGTACGATTACCTGTTAGCTTATCTGCGCCTGCAACTAGCCGCTGGCACACTGGTTTTGGATGATCTAAGAAATATCGCCAGCTATTTTAAAGCGAATTCGTATTGATTCTTCGGAAAACGTTGACTAATTCGGCAAGCGGGATGAAGCGATTCACTCGTACAGTCAATTAATCAACGTTGCCTGAGGGATTACACTACCGGATTGCTCAACGTAGCAACTTGTAAAAAACATTTTCGAGGAAGCCTGGCAAGGTAAAACAGGCAAAAAAGTGCAGTTTATACTTAAAAAAGAAGCATTCTGAGCCTGTTTTTAATATTTAATACAGTAGCAGCAACGCAGATAGCTTATCAACGGCCCGCTAAAGTGCAGCGGCTAGTTCCAGCAAATACCATTCGTATCCGATCAATGTGCTATAACCGGTGAGGATCATGTACTTAAGATGCCTGACGCATAGAAATTTAGCCAATCGCACATTATGATGAATCACCAGTAAAATGAGCGCCATCGCGGTAAGTGCGAGTTTTATCGCGACAAACTTTTCCGCACTTTCCTCAATCAGCGCCGCCATGAACCAATTGATCTCTTCACCGCCATTCATCAGGATGTTAAGCGTCAAATGAGCATCCAATGCGCTTAAAAATAAAATTGCAATGACACAAAACAGCAAACTGCCCGCATAACGATCGACGTATACCGGTTTCCCTCTCGCTGCAACTCTCCGGTCTGCGCATCGACTGCCCATTTTAATCCCCAAATGGTAAGCGCAAAAAAACGGCATTTCCTGGCGGCGATCCTGTTTTCTACTGTCTGTAGTTACAATCATATTAACCATATCAACTCCATTTCTCTTATTGATTCATTTCATCGCACGAATGCCGGCTTCCCAGCCAATGCTCACACAGTGCGCGCGGGAAGTACCGGACAATTCGCTAAGTCAGTTAAAATACCTACCACGGCTTCATGAAATTAAACATATCATGCTGCCGCCATCGGACACGGTGAATTGCTCGCATCAACGATCATTCAAAGCTTCACAAGCATATCAGAATGGAGCGATTACATTTCTGGTACATCGCTACTAAAAAAGGAGGAAATGACGCCTATGATTCGAGAAGAATAGCCGTTTTAATTGCAGAGAAAAATCTGAATCAATAAAAATAATCCTGATGCGGGAACTTGCAAATCATGCTTATGATTATTAAGCCGGTTCAACAACCTTGGCATGTTGCAGGCGATAGCCATAACCATAAATCGTCAAAATATCCCATTCGCTTCGCGCCGAGAGGCTAAGTTTATGACGGATACGGCTGATGTGCGTATCCACGGTACGTGTATCGACTTCTGCCGACAATCCCCATATTTTTTCTAGCAAGTGAATTCGCGACAACAGTTTGTTCATGTTTTGAAACAGATAGCATGCGAGCACGAATTCTTTCTGGGTAAGACCTGCGTTCTTGCCGTCAACAATGATCGCCTGATTTTCTGAGTCGATTTCGTATGGCCCAAACTGTAATATCGCAGGCTGTTTTTCCCTGCTGCGGCGCGCCAGAGTTTCAATCCGGGCGAGCAGCTCGAAGTGTCGCGAAGACTTCACGAAATAATCATCCGCGCCCATATGCAGGACATTAACGACATCTGATTCACTGCTACACGACGTAACGCAAATAATTGGAATATGCCAATCCAGATTCTCGCGAATCCACTTGAGTGCTTCCCCGGCGGTTCCATCTGGCAATATCCAATCAATCACGAGCAGATCGAATTTTTTATCCCGCAGTGCATCGAGAAACGAGGCAATGGTCCCAAAGAACTCACATTGATATTGACTCGGTGAAAGTAGGAGCTCATAAATGGCTACTTGAGTTGGTTCGTCTTCAAGAATTCCTAAACGCATAGACATTGAATTTAATACGATTGATTTAAGTTGATACCCATTTTCTGGTATACCGGTTACCGCACCATTCAATGTGCGGCAATTTGCTGGTTTGGTAATCGGGTATTCAGAGCATTTCTTGAATTGAGTATGAACGGCTAAACGCACGCATTTGTCGATAAGCAAAACCGGCTCCGAGTGCCCCCCAATAAATTCAAGCAAGTACTTGGAGGATAACCTGAACCACGCAGCGCTATGCGGGAACTTTGTGCACCGCGATACCTCTCCCATACGCCGGATCGGCTTTCAGGCAATTACGGATGCGGCGAATCTGAATTTTGTCCGGTGAAAAACCGATACCGGGCACGACATTGGCGGGGTTGAATGCCGATTGCTCGACTTCGGCGAAGAAATTCTCCGGGTTGCGATTAAACTCCATCACGCCCGCTTCGATTAGCAGAAAATCGCGGTGCGACCACACTTTGGTCAAGTCGAACGGGTTGTACGGTACTTTAGATGCTTCGGCTTCCGACATGATCTGCACATACAGCGTCCATTTCGGAAACTCGCCGCGCTCAATGGCTTCGTACAAATCGCGCTGGTGGCTTTCGCGATCCTTGTCGATGATCGCCTCGGCTTCGGCATCGGTCAGATTTTTTATTCCCTGCCGGCTTTTGCAATGAAATTTCACCCAAAGGCGCTCGTTATTGGCGTTGATGAAACTGAAAGTATGCGAACCGAAGCCGTGCATGGTGCCGTAACTCGCCGGAATACCATGATCGGACATGACAATCTCGAGCAACCACACACCTTGCTGCAACGCCAGACCGCGTGACCCTGCAGTCATGGTGTTATGGCTATCCGGCACTGGCGCGCCGCGGCGGCTGTGGCCAATTTCTTCTGATCGCTCATGGCATCCTCCTCGTAAATGTGAATCGGCAGGTTACAGCACAACAAAATTAAATAGACAATCCAGCAAAAGAAATATTTCCCGGACAAAAATTTGAGGATGCGGGAATTGGATGCAAAGCGGAATCGCAAAAATCCGAAGTGTGCAAACAGCACCTGAGTGGTTATCTGGATCAACCCGCCAGAACCGCCCAATTCTGTTGAATTGTTAAGTTACTTCACCCGGCATTTTCAATAAATTCTTGAACTTTGCTTGGAAACGTGTATCTTAAACGAGTCTTTTGGATTCAAGTTGTGAAATGCGATGCTTACAGTTGACCTTTTTCCTTGATATTCGATGGCCGCTACGGTTCGCTGTAGAAAAATATATTCATTTATTATTAAGGAAATCAACATGGCAACAGGTGTAGTTAAATGGTTCAATGACGCTAAAGGTTTTGGCTTTATTACCCCAGATAACGGTGGAGAAGATTTATTCGCACACTTCTCCGCAATCAACAGCAGCGGTTTCAAATCACTGCGCGAAGCTCAGCGCGTTACCTTTGACATTACCACCGGCCCCAAAGGTAAACAGGCATCCAATATCGTGCCGTTGTAAGTTTGCATACGGCAAATGCATAAACAAAAACCCCGGTCTACCGGGGTTTTTTGGGGAATGAAATAGCTATTACCTCCAGACAAACCGGTTGACTGTAGTGCAAATCATCCGGGCAATTGCGATGGCACTGTTCATAGCCATGGTCAGCACTGTGACCGGCACCCGATAGTCGGCACATTAGACCGACCGGACGGTTTTTTTTACCTTTTGAGTGATGAGCGAATGCTTAGCTTCGTTTCTTTCGCTTCAATCCCCGTCACTTTCTTTAATGTTGTGATACTTCTCACTGACAAATTCTGTTTTTTTATGTTAGTGAAGAAAGATTAATTGTTGCCTATTCTGAAGATAAGCTAAAGAGTTGTAAGAGATTCATTTTGATCTCTTGAACACAGCGACAGAAAATAATGTGTAGGGCCATCGGATGGAAATATGCTCAGAATTTCGTAAAAATATTGACTCGCTTCATGCCATTTCTTTAGTTGATAAGCATTTAAAGCGTTTGTGAAGGTTTCGCATAGCCATAGTTGCTGCTTACTGGCGGATTGCCGGTATGCAACGAGTTCAAACAGTTCAACTGGTTTCATTCTTCCAGGTAATGGGAAACTTCCCAGCGGACGTATCAGAAAATCACTTAGATCTTCGATAACATCACCCGATAGCAGAATGCTGGTTTTTAAAATTTTATTGGCGCCTTGAATTCGATTGGCCGTGTTGACGACATCGCCTGTAACGCGATAAATGCCGTCACTTTTATTTAACGACATATCACCGGAATGTAAGCCTATTCTGGTTGGAAGCGGCGGATTATTTCGTTTGTTAAAACGCATGATCGCAGCGTTGAGATCAAGCGCTGCTTTGCATGCTCGAGACCTATCAGCAGTGTTTGGTGTTTTCTTGATCCAGCTAAAGAGTTTTGTTGCGCGTGGATTTTCTGATTTCTTATTCCAAATGGAAAGCGAAGAATCCCCGGTTGTATCCATAACCCTGCCATGATGCTGAACGATAGGATTCTTTAATGCGGCGCGATAATCAGTCATCAGCTTCTCAAGCGCAGATGGATTCATTGTTTCAGCCAATGTTGTATATCCTGCAATATCGGTTGTTAAACACGTACCTGAGAACGCACCGCCGTGTTTTTCGATAAGCACATCAAGTTCTTCGTCCGGCCCGGATTTGCCAATAAAATCCTCAAGGGCAAGAACCTTTAATGCCCAAACTAGCATTAACGTAAACAAAACTAGCCCAGCCGGTATAATGAGCGGTAACCATATCATGGCATTCTTAAAGAATGCATAGGTGATGAATGTATAGATGAAGATAAGAAGTAAGCTGAAAACGATGGTTTTCCGGGTAGATAGAATTTGAGCCGACATCCCTATGGTAAAGCCAAATAGAAACAGAATGCTTAAATTGCCAATGGTTGACAGTGGTCTGATCGGCTTATTTTCGAGCAAATTAGCGAAAGCCGTTGCGGCAATTTCGACGCCGCTGATATAAAGACCGTCGGAATTGGAAAATACTGTTGGATAATCATCTCGGACGATATCTTGTTCGGAATGAGAGGCGCCTGAGAATCCTACGAAAATAACCTTATCTTTTAAATCTTTTTGCTCTAGTTGATGATTTTGATTGTCTTTGTCTAGCTGCAGCACCTGAGAATAAGGAATAGTTTTTATACTGCGTGGCGGGCCATAAAAATTCAGATAGCGGATTTGATCACCGGAATAGAGTTCCAGCAGTGAGCGGATCACTCTTTTTCCTTCTGCATTTATATGATTGTCGCGATCCAAATTCTCTTTTAGTTTCGATGCTAATCGCAGATTGCTGGCGAACATGTTGCGTAGCGTCAGGATCAGATCTCCGGTATCCGCTTCATCCATTTGAGCGGGCAACTGCACTGCAAGCTTTGGATCTGTCAAGTTAAGCAACCGCACGAAGTCACCGTATAACGTTGATGCATATAGCTGAAGTACGACGACGGGTACAGTGGGGATGTCGCCGGCATTCGGTTTAAAAGTCCAGTAATGATAAACCCTTTCTGCTTTAGGTAATGTAAAGGGTGCGCGCGCTTTGGCAGTATCTGCGATAAGCGGTAGCAGTTGGGCAGCACCTTCACGGATATAGTGATACTGAGTCGCGTCATCATGTTGGCTCAGAAGCGCGGAATCCTCATAATCCAGCCGCTCAACCAATACGACACTGCCTGCTGCTGTAATAGCATCCGCTAGCATTTCATCATGTTCCGGTACGTCACTTGGTGTGTCAAAAATAAGGTCAAAAATGACTACTTTGACTCCTGCTTGCGCTAGTTGATTGACTAACTGTGCATGGAGGCTGCGCGGCCATAGTCGCGGCTTAATCGACAGATTGAGCTGATTGGCCGATGGTTGATCAATCGCGATGACTACGACATCGGCAGGCGCTTTGACAGCGCCGCGTAAATGAAATAACGTGCTTAAACCGAATCTTTCTTCCAGCCATAAACCGGCGGGCGATAAGTAAATGATCACGCCTAGCAGGCCGGTAAAAGTCCCGAGAAAAAAATATTTAAACCATTTGACCATGTATTTTTAAAGGTCCTAGAACAGAGCATGTTGATATTTCACATAGACTGTCATAGATCTGCTTCCGTCAAAGCTTGCAAGCAACACAATTTCAGTCAAAAGTTTATCTATCAATTGCCCCCAACCTCATGGCTAAGGCTAAGACTCAAAAAAAAAGCACATCAGTAAACTGATGTGCTTTTTCAGACCACTCCCTGATCACAGTAATGGAATTATCAACAAAGCCACAATATTGATAATCTTAATCAGTGGATTGATTGCTGGACCCGCAGTATCTTTGTATGGATCACCAACAGTGTCACCCGTCACTGATGCTTTATGAGCTTCACTACCTTTGCCGCCGAAGTGTCCATCTTCGATATATTTTTTGGCATTATCCCAAGCACCGCCACCTGTGGTCATGGAAATCGCAACAAACAAACCGGTTACGATAGAACCCATCAGTACACCACCTAATGCTTGCGGCCCCAAAATCACTCCTACCAACAGTGGAATCAATACGGGTAATAATGAAGGAACCATCATTTCCTTGATAGCTGCTTGAGTCAGCATATCAACCGCACGGGAATAATCCGGCTTACCTGTGCCTTCCATGATACCGGGAATTTCTTTGAACTGACGGCGTACTTCAATAACTACCGACCCAGCAGCACGTCCCACAGCTTCCATTGACATGGCGCCAAATAAATAGGGAATCATACCGCCGATAAACAGACCGATAATAACCATGTGATTGGATAAATCAAAGGTTATCGAGTGTCCTGCATGCTCCAATGCATGCGTATAGTCGGCAAATAATACCAATGCCGCCAAACCGGCAGAACCAATCGCATAGCCTTTAGTTACTGCTTTTGTGGTATTGCCAACAGCATCCAGTGGATCGGTAATGGCGCGCACAGAATCCGGCATTTCTGACATTTCCGCGATACCGCCTGCGTTATCCGTGATCGGACCGTACGCATCCAGCGCAACGATAATACCCGTCATCGATAACATTGATGTTGCTGCAATAGCAATTCCATATAAACCAGCTAATGCATAGGCTAGAATGATACTGATACAAACAGCCAGCACTGGCGCAGCAGTTGCACGCATTGAAACCCCCAGGCCAGCAATAATATTGGTTGCATGTCCGGTGGTAGAAGCTTCAGCGATGTGCTGAACAGGTTGATAATCGGTTGAAGTGTAGTATTCGGTAATAACCACCATCAATCCCGTCAATACAAGACCGATAGTTGCCGCCAGGAAAATACGCATGACCAGCATACCGCCGGCAACTTCGGTGCCATCAATAACCAGCGACATGTCACCCATAAACCATACGGTAACCGGTAAATATGCCACCAGCGCAATACCGCCCGCTACCGCCAAGCCGCGATAAAGCGCGCTCATGATAGTGCCGCCGTCACGCATCTTGACATAGTAGCAACCCACGATAG
>CAYQZF010000008.1:0-31286 GCA_964421895.1 uncultured Nitrosomonas sp.
GAGGGCGGAAGAACAGTTGGTGCCGGTGTGGTCGCAAAAATTATTGAGTGATTTTAAGAGGGCTATGAAGAGTTGAGTTCAATCAAGTTATACTATCGAATTCATAAACTCTGAAATAAAAAATATGCAGAATCAAAAAATTAGAATTCGTCTTAAAGCCTTCGATTATCGATTGATAGATAAGTCTGCGCTTGAAATAGTTGAAACAGCTAAAAGAACTGGTGCAGTAGTCAAGGGTCCCGTGCCATTACCTACTCGAATAGAGCGTTTTGATGTGCTTCGATCGCCTCACGTAAATAAAACATCTCGTGATCAATTTGAAATTAGAACGCATTTGAGATTAATGGATATCATTGATCCAACAGACAAAACGGTAGACGCCTTAATGAAATTGGATTTGCCGGCTGGTGTTGATGTTGAAATTAAATTATGAATTATTTTCTAATAAACTGAGAAACAAGCGAATTTTATTAGTTTATAAGAAAGATAAATAATCTACAAAGTGTAGCGTATTCGCATTGAAGAGGTTAGGAATGGAAATAGGGTTGATTGGACGTAAGGTAGGTATGATCCGAATTTTTACGGAAAATGGAGATAGCTTACCAGTGACGGTAATTGATGTTTCCAATAATCGTATAACTCAGATAAAAAGAAATAAAACTGATGGTTACTCTGCTGTTCAATTAACGTTTGGAAAAAGAAAAGCGACAAGAGTCATTAAATCAGCGAAGGGGCATTTTTCAAAGGCAGGCGTTGAGGCTGGTAGTATTACAAAAGAATTTCGAGTACAAACAGAAGAAGCTCTCAATCAATTCCAAAATGGAAAAGTGATTGAATGTAATATCTTTGAAGTTGGACAGAAGGTAGATATATCAGGAACAACAATTGGAAAAGGTTACGCTGGTACGATAAAGCTACATAACTTTTCTTCAAATAGGGCAAGTCACGGTAATTCAAAAGCGCACAATAAACCCGGATCAATTGGAATGGCCCAGGATCCTGGGCGGGTATTCCCTGGAAAGCGAATGTCAGGTCATATGGGTAATGTAAAAAGAACAGTACAGAATATTGAGATTTTAAGAGTTGATAATGAAAAAAAATTATTATTAGTTAAAGGCGCAATACCTGGGTCAAAAGGTGGGGATGTTATAGTGCGTCCAAGCATAAAAGTGAAGAAATAGATAAATTAGTGAGACAGAGATAAAAAGGTGAACAAGTAATGGAACTAAAGCTTATTGGTGAGAAAAATCAGACATCAGGGAATATTACTGTTTCTGATGAGCTTTTTAATAGAGATTACAACGAAGCACTTGTTCATCAGGTAATTACGTCTTACCTATCGAATGCGCGAGGTGCTGCTCGTGCGCAAAAAGGACGCTCGGATGTTGCAAAATCGACTCGAAAGCCTTGGAGGCAAAAAGGGACAGGACGTGCGCGAGCCGGAATGGCATCAAGTCCGATTTGGCGAGGAGGCGGAAAGATTTTTCCAAATACTCCCGATGAGAACTTTAGAAAAAAAATAAATAAAAAAATGTATCGAGCCGGCATGTGCGTTATATTATCGCAGCTAGTACGTGATGATAGATTATTAGTGACAGAGGCATTTAATATTGATACGCACAAAACAAAAAAATTTGTAGAAAAAATGTCAGCATTCGGATTAAGCGAAGTAATGCTGATAACAAATCAAGTAGATGATAATTTATATCTGTCATCAAGAAATATTCCACGAGTTTCAGTTGTAGAAGTATGTAATATAGATCCTGTCAGTCTTTTAAAATTTGAAAGAGTTTTACTGACATCTGATGGATTAAGGAAACTTGAGGAACTTTTGTCATGAAAAAATCGAATTTCAACCAAGAGCGTTTACTGAAAATAATATTAGCGCCTCATATATCAGAGAAGGCTACCTATATTGGTGAAAAGAATAATCAAACAATATTTCGAGTTGTGGTCGATGCGAGCAAAAAAGAAATAAAAGACGCCATAGAACTACTATGGAAAGAACAGAAAATAGAAGTTAGAAATGTTCAAACAATTAATGTGAAAGGAAAAAGAAAAAGAGTAGGTCGTTTCATGGGACGGAGGGGTGATTGGAAAAAAGCCATTGTAAGTATTGGGAAAGGGCAAGAGTTAAATTTTACCAATTTCTCGAATGCGGAGGTTAAATAATGGCACTTGTTAAACAAAAACCAACTTCTCCTGGCAGAAGAGCGGTTGTGAAGTTAATTAATAAGGATTTACATAAAGGTGGACCTTATAAAAAATTAATAGAGAAACAAGTAAAAACTGCAGGAAGAAATCACCATGGTCATATAACGACTAGACATCGAGGTGGAGGGCATAAACAACACTATAGAATTATAGATTTCAAGCGCGATAAAGATAATATTGCAGCAACAGTTGAGCGTATTGAATATGATCCTAATAGAACTGCTAATATTGCTTTGGTTTGTTATCAAGATGGAGAAAGAAGATACATCATTGCGCCTAAAGGGTTAAGTGTAGGAACAAAAATTAATAGTGGAAAGAATGCTCAAATAAAGCCTGGAGATACGTTGCCACTTCGCAATATTCCAATGGGAACGATCATACATTGCGTAGAATTATTACCAGGAAAAGGAGCGCAACTTGGAAGATCGGCAGGTGCTTCTATCCAATTGCAAGCGCGAGAAGGTAATTATGCTCAGATAAAACTACGCTCTGGTGAAATGAGAAAGATTCATATTGATTGTCGTGCAACAATCGGAGAAGTTGATAACTCAGAACATAACCTAAGGTCGATAGGGAAAGCTGGAGCTGTACGTTGGCGCGGAATTAAACCAACTGTTAGAGGCGTGGCGATGAATCCTATAGATCATCCTCATGGAGGCGGAGAGGGAAGAACCTCGGCTGGAAGGCATCCAGTAAGCCCTTGGGGGGTTCCAGCTAAAGGATTTAGAACTAGAAATAACAAGAGAACAGAAGTGATGATAGTTCGTCATCGCTATTCAAGAAAAGGATGATTTAATAGATGGCACGATCAATAAAAAAAGGCCCGTTTGTTGATACGCACTTAATGCAGAAAATTTTGAAGGCACGTGAAACAAATGATAAAAGACCTATAAAAACATGGTCGAGACGATCAACAATATTACCAGATTTTATTGGAATGACAGTTGCAGTACACAATGGAAAGCAACATATTCCGGTTTTAGTAACAGAAAATATGATTGGTCACAAATTTGGCGAGTTCTCACTAACTCGAACTTTCAAAGGCCATGCTGGTGATAAAAAAGCAGTTACTAAGCGATAAGGAATATACAGATGGAAACGACTGCTAAGTTACGAAGTGTTAGATTGTCGGCGCAGAAAGGGCGTTTAGTTGCTGATCAGGTTAGAGGTTTATCGGTAGATAAAGCACTCAATGTATTGGCTTTCAGTCCTAAAAAAGGAGCTGAAATAATACGCAAAGTCTTAGAATCAGCCATTGCTAATGCAGAACATAATGATGGTGCTGATATTGATGAACTCAGGGTGTCATCAATTCTGATTGATCGAGGCGCATTGATGAAAAGAACCAGTGCTCGTGCGAAAGGCCGCGGTAATAGAATTATAAAACCAACATGTCACATATCGCTTACCGTAAGTGATAGCAAAAACAAGATTAAATAAAGAGAAAGGCATTAATTGATATGGGTCAAAAAATACATCCAACTGGATTTCGTCTTTCAGTTCAAAAAAATTGGCAATCAAAATGGTATGCAAATAGTAATAATTTTGCAGTCATGCTCAATGAGGATATAAAAGTACGAACTTTTCTTAATGAGAAGCTAAAAAATGCATCAGTTGGTAAGATCTTAATAGAAAGACCGTCAAAAAATGCCAGAATTACAATATATAGTTCTCGTCCAGGAGTGGTTATTGGAAAGAAAGGTGAAGATATAGAAGTATTACGTAGTGAATTACAAAAAAGAATGGATGTTCCGGTTCATGTAAATATCGAAGAAATTCGAAAGCCAGAGCTTGATGCTCAACTAATTGCTGATAATATTGCTCAACAGTTAGAAAAAAGAATTATGTTTCGGCGAGCGATGAAAAGAGCTATGCAAAATGCCATGCGATTAGGTGCTCAGGGTATAAAAATAATGAGTTCAGGAAGATTAAATGGAATAGAGATTGCTCGTACTGAATGGTATCGCGAAGGACGAGTGCCATTGCATACATTAAGAGCAGATCTAGATTATGGAACCTCAGAAGCGAAAACTACGTATGGAATAATTGGTATTAAGGTCTGGATCTTCAAAGGCGAAATATTAGGAAAAGATAATCTTAATAGCTCAAATACAGCTGGTGTTAATGCGAATGGTGAGAAGAAAAAAATAAGTAAAAAAACTACAACATCGTTTATTAATGAGACTGATATGAAATCAGATAAAACTGTTGAATTATAAAAAATATAATCATTAGAGAATTAGTTTGAACCATCCAGAAAAAGTGAATACTGGGGAATAACATGCTTCAACCAGCTAGAACAAAATATAGAAAGCAGCAAAAAGGAAGAAATACAGGGATTGCAGTTCGAGGATCGAAAGTAAGTTTTGGTGAATTTGGTTTAAAAGCAGTAGATCGAGGTCGATTAACAGCTCGTCAGATAGAAGCAGCGCGGAGAGCGATGACAAGACATATTAAGAGAGGCGGGCGTATTTGGATAAGGATTTTCCCTGATAAACCAATTTCTCATAAACCAGCAGAAGTTAGAATGGGGAATGGAAAAGGAAGTCCTGAATATTTTGTAGCTGAAATCCAACCAGGAAAAGTTTTATATGAGATGGATGGTGTTAGTGAAGAATTGGCCAAAGAAGCTTTTAGACTTGCTGCTGCGAAACTGCCGATTAAGACAGTATTCACAATAAGACATATTGGTGGATAACGATGAAAGCAAATGAGTTAAGAGAGAAATCATTATCTGAGTTAAATAAAGAATTAATTAATTTATTAAGACTGCAATTTACTTTGCGTATGCAATTGATCACGCAACAACTTTCTAATACTAGTCAATTGAAATTTATCAGAAAAGATATAGCTAGAATCAAAACTGTTATCAAGCAAAAAATTAATTAATTATGAATAATCTAAAATTGAAGCGTACTCTGACAGGAAAAATCACTAGCAATAAAATGGAAAAAACTGTTACTGTTTTAGTCGAACATAGGATAAAACACCCTCTTTATGAAAAATTCATAACGAGATCAAAAAAATATCATGCACATGACGAAGATAATAATTTGATAATCGGTGATATGGTTTTAATTGAAGAATGCCGTCCATTGTCAAAAACAAAAAATTGGAAAGTTGTCAAGCAGGTAAATAAAACATCTTGAAATTATAATATGAATGTCATTGAAAAAACTGATTTTAAATATCTTTAATCTTTAAAGAAAGAGAATAATAAATGATACAAATGCAATCGATATTACGAGTTGCTGATAATACAGGTGCAAGATCGCTAATGTGTATCAAAGTACTTGGCGGTTCTAAACGGCAATATGCTGGTATCGGAGATATAATTAAAGTCAGTATAAAAGATGCTGCGCCTCGAGGTAGAGTGAAAAAGGGTGAAGTTTATAATGCAGTTGTTGTTAGAACTGCTAAAGGTGTCAGACGAGCTGATGGTTCGCTATTAAAATTTGATGAAAATGCTGCAGTACTTTTAAATAATAAATTAGAACCGATAGGTACGCGCATATTTGGTCCAGTAACAAGAGAATTGCGTAATGCTCGTTTCATGAAAATAGTATCACTAGCTCCAGAAGTTCTGTAGCAAGTAAAGGAATTCTTATGCGAAAAATACGGAAAGGTGATGATGTAGTGGTAATTGCGGGTAAAGATAAGGGTAAGAGAGGTACGGTTCTCCGCGCAATAAAAACTGATCGCTTGATAATTCAGGGCATTAATTTGGTTAAAAAACATCAAAAGCCAAATCCAGCAACAGGAGTTACAGGCGGAATTGCAAGTAAAGAAGCATCAATCCATATGTCTAATGTAGCAATATATAATTTTACATCGAAAAAAGCTGATAGAGTTGGTTTCAAACTTTCCGAAAATAACAAGGTGCGTATTTTTAAATCAACAAATCAGCCGATTGAAGAGTAAAAGGAGATGTAATTTTATGACTCGCTTGCAAGATTATTATAGGGAAATTATTAGAAAAGAATTAATGGAGCAATTTGGATATAAATGCGATATGGAGGTGCCTTATATTAGTAAGATAACACTAAATATCGGACTTGGTGAGGCAACAACAGATAAGAAAATAATTGAAAATGCAATTTCCGATATAAAGAAAATTTGTGGTCAGCAGCCTGTAGTGACGAGAGCAAAAAAATCAATAGCTACATTTAAAGTAAGAAAAGATTATCCAATTGGATGCATGGTTACATTGAGAAAAATAAGAATGTATGAATTTCTCGATCGATTAATTACGATTGCGATTCCAAGGATACGTGACTTTAGAGGGATATCGGGAAAGGCTTTTGATGGGCGAGGTAATTACAACATGGGAATTAAAGAGCAAATTATTTTTCCTGAAATTGATTATGATAAAATTGATGCTTTGCGTGGTATGAATATATCCATAACTACTACTGCTAAAAGTGATAAAGAAGCAAAAGCGTTATTGACAGCATTTAATTTTCCTTTTAAGAATTGAGGTGAAAATGGCTAAGATTGCGATTATCAATCGAAATAATAAAAGGCAAAAGATAGTTAATAAGTTTTCTTCAAAAAGAAAAAAATTGTATGAACAAATAAATAATTATTCTCTAAATGATGATGAACGTTTGTTGGCGCGTCAAGAATTGCAAAAACTTCCTAGAGATTCAAGTCCTGTTCGCTTAAGAAATCGTTGTTCATTGACTGGAAGGCCAAGAGGAGTTTATTCTAAATTTGGATTAGGAAGGAATAAATTAAGAGATATGGCGATGAGCGGAAAAATTCCTGGTCTTATAAAAGCAAGTTGGTAAAGTAAAAAAATATTAAATTCTTTTTTTGTAAATATCTAATTTTATTATAAATAGAGCGTACTAACATGAGTATGAGTGATCCCGTTGCTGATATGTTGACTAGAATTCGAAATGCGCAGTTGGCAAAAAAACAAACTGTTAGTATGCCTAATTCACATTTAAAATCTTCAATTGCTAGTGTATTAAAAGATGAAGGATACATAGATAATTTCAATGTAACAGATAATAATAGGAAAAATACATTAGAAATTACTCTAAAATATCATGCTAATTTTGCAGTAATTGAGGAAATAAAAAGAATAAGTAAGCCTGGTTTGAGAATATATAAATCTAGTAAAAACTTACCAAATGTAATGAATGGATTGGGTATAGCGATAGTTTCAACGTCACAAGGTGTGATGACACAAAATAAAGCAAGAGCGATAGGTATTGGCGGTGAGCTTTTGTGTACGGTTGTTTAGAGGATTTAATTTAAAATGTCAAGAGTTAGTAGCAACCCAATACGTATTCCATCGAATGTTGAAGTTCGTATAACTGAGGTTGATATTCATATAAAAGGACCATTAGGAGTTCTGAATTTTTCGATAACAGATGATCTGGCGTTTGATATGTCAGAAAGTATTTTGAAAATAAAAGTAAAATCTGAATCTCAGCAAGCAAATGCTATTTCTGGTACGACAAGGGCAATCGTTGCTAATATGATACATGGAGTTTCGATTGGATTTGAAAAGAAACTGCAATTGGTTGGTGTGGGATATAGAGCTCAAGCTGAAGTAAACAAATTAAATCTTACTTTAGGTTTTTCGCATGCGATCAATTTTGAGATTCCTAATGGTATTAAAATTGAAACTCCTACACAAACAGAAATAATAATTAAAGGAATTGACAAGCAAAAAGTGGGACAAGTTGCGGCAGATATAAGAGCCTACAGAAAACCTGAGCCTTATAAAGGTAAAGGAATTCGCTATTCGGATGAAGTTATAATTCTCAAAGAAACGAAGAAAAAATAAATGAAATAATATGATGAACTCAAAAAGTAAACGTATTAGAAGATCTAAAAAAACTAGGGTAATTATAGCAAAATTAGGCTTAATCAGATTGTCTGTTCATAAAAGTAACTCGCACATTTATGCACAGCTAATTGATGACAAAAATAATAAAGTAATTTCAAGCGCATCTACTCTGGAATCTGAGATAAGGAATGCTATCAGCTCAGGGGGAAATGTTAACGCTGCAGCACTTGTTGGAAAACGAATTGCAGATAAAGGTGTAAAATTAGGAATAGCGAATATTGCATTTGATCGATCTGGATATAAATATCATGGACGAGTTAAAGCTTTAGCTGATGCGGCTCGTGAGAATGGCTTAAGATTTTAATAAATTGAATGATGCCAAAAGGTAAGAATTATGAGTGTTAAAGCAATGGGAACAGAAGAAAGCAGTGATGACTTGCGTGAAAAGATGGTTGCGATTAACAGAGTAACTAAGGTTGTCAAAGGTGGACGAATTTTAGGATTTGCAGCTTTAACTGTAGTTGGTGATGGTGACGGTGGAGTCGGCATGGGAAAAGGAAAGTCCAGAGAAGTACCAGTTGCTGTTCAGAAAGCAATGGATGAAGCACGTCGGCGAATGATAAAAATAAAATTGAAAAATGGAACAATTTATCATCCTATTACTGCTTCCCATGGAGCAGCAAAAATATATATGCAGCCTGCACCAGAAGGTACGGGAATAATTGCGGGTGGCCCCATGCGGGCTATTTTTGAAGTGATGGGAATGACTAATATATTAGCTAAATGTATTGGTTCGACTAATCCATACAATGTAGTTAGAGCTACACTTAAAGGATTAACTCAGATGAATACGCCTGCAAATATTGCGGCAAAACGTAATAAATCCATAAAAGAGATAATGGGACAAGGTAATGACTGACAGTAAAATAAAAAGAACCATAAAAATTACTCTTGTTAAAAGTGTTATAGGCACAAAAAAATCACATAAAGCAACGATTCAAGGTCTCGGACTTAGAAAATTAAATAGCTCTTCTGAAATTCTAGATACAGCTGAGACTCGTGGAATGATTAATAAGATTAGCTATTTAATTAAAATTGTTTGATTATGCATTTAAATACAATAAAACCAGCTGATGGCTCAAAGAAAAATAAATTGAGATTAGGACGTGGCATAGGATCAGGGTTAGGCAAAACAAGTGGAAGAGGACATAAAGGTCAAAAATCCAGATCGGGAGGATTCCATAAGGTAGGATTTGAAGGTGGACAGATGCCAATTCAAAGACGTTTGCCGAAAAGAGGTTTTTCGAATTTCAAAAATCGTCAGATATCAACTAGTTTAAGATTAAGTGATTTGAATCATATCGCTGAAAGCGAGATAAGTTTAGATTCGTTGAAAAAAAACAATATCATATCTAGAAATGTAAAAAAAATTAAAATATTTAAATCTGGGCAATGTAATAAATTTTTAAATTTCAAAAATGTAAAAATTAGTAAAGGCGTAATAAATCTGACGCAAACATCGAACTGATCTGTTTTATAAATTCTAAAGAAGTTAACATTAAGTATGTCAAGTTTTCCAGTAGACAAATTTGCAGATCTAAGGCGTCGTTTATGGTTCTTACTATTTGCACTGATAGTATATAGAATTGGAGCACACGTCCCGGTACCAGGAATAGATCCGGTAGTATTGAAAGATTTATTTGATTCTCAAGAAAGCGGTGTACTTGGAATGTTTAATATGTTCTCAGGTGGGGCGCTTTCTAGATTTTCAATTTTTGCACTTGGTATAATGCCTTACATATCAGCGTCAATTATAATGCAGCTCGGAACAGTTGCAATTCCATTTCTTGAAGCTTTGAAAAAAGAAGGTGAAAGTGGAAGAAGAAAAATAACTCAGTACACGAGATATGGAACGGTCGCTTTAGCTTTAATTCAAAGCTATGGAATTTCAATAGCTTTACAATCCCAAGAAGGTTTGGTGATAAATCCAGATCTTATGTTTGTAATCACTACAGTGATAACTTTGGTAACTGGAACCATTTTTTTGATGTGGTTAGGTGAGCAAATCACAGAGCGCGGTATAGGAAACGGAATATCACTAATAATTTTTGCAGGAATAGCTGCAGGATTGCCAAGTGCGATTGGAGGTACCTTAGATTTGGTGAGTACTGGTTCGATGCATTTCTTAATCGCGCTAGGAATATTTACTGCTGCAGCTTTTGTTACAGGAATCGTGGTTTTCGTTGAAAAAGGGCAAAGAAGGATTTTAGTAAATTATGCTAAAAGACAAGTTGGACAAAAGGTTTATGGAGGACAAAGCTCGCATTTGCCTCTAAAACTAAATATGCCAGGGGTAATACCGCCGATATTCGCTTCAAGTATTATTTTG
Source organism: uncultured Nitrosomonas sp. (assembly GCA_964421895.1). Taxonomy (GTDB): domain Bacteria; phylum Pseudomonadota; class Gammaproteobacteria; order Burkholderiales; family Nitrosomonadaceae; genus Nitrosomonas. The sequence goes on from CAYQZF010000008.1 coordinate 10,407, forward strand.
TTTCCTGCCACTTTAGCGGGATGGTTTGCAAATAATGAATCTGTTACGTGGCTAAAAGATATAAGTTCAGCACTCTCACCTGGTCAGCCAATCTATGTAATATTGTATGCGGTGATGATAATTTTCTTTTGTTTTTTCTATACAGCACTTGTTTTTAACCCAAAAGAAACTGCAGAGAATCTTAAAAAAAGCGGCGCTTTTATACCTGGTATAAGACCTGGCGACCAGACAACGCGTTATATAGAAAAAATAATGTTACGCCTAACTTTGACAGGATCTGTATATGTTACTTTGGTTTGTTTGTTGCCTGAATTCTTAATTTTAAAATGGAACGTACCATTTTATTTTGGAGGCACATCTCTTCTTATTATAGTAATTGTAACTATGGATTTCATGTCACAAATTCAATCTCATATAATGTCATCTCAATATGATAGCTTGCTGAAGAAGACAAACTTTAAAAGTAATAACAGTAATATGAAATTACCGGCAAGGTAGAGTAGCTAGAGTAAAATTTAATGACAAAAGAAGATACAATACAAATGCAAGGTGAAGTGCTTGAAACTCTACCTAATGCTACCTTCAGAGTAAAATTAGAAAATGGACATATTGTTTTAGGACACATTTCTGGGAAAATGCGAATGCACTATATTAGAATTTTACCGGGTGACAAAGTTACTGTTGATTTAACTCCATATGATCTTACAAAGGCAAGAATAACTTTTCGAGCAAAATAGAGTAATTCAGATTTTATGATTTTTTATTTGAGGTTGATTAATTTTAGATTATGAAAGTAAATGCATCTGTAAAAAAGTTTTGTAGAAATTGCAAAATTATTCGACGCAATGGTATAGTCCGCGTGCTCTGCATTGATCCAAGACACAAACAACGCCAAGGCTAACGATACAGTAAATCAAGGTTAATTTAGGAAAACACACATGGCACGTATAGCGGGCATAAATATCCCTAATCATCAACATGTCGGAATTGCTCTTACGGCAATATATGGCATAGGAAGAACGAGTTCTAAGAATATTTGTCGCGCGGTAGGAATTGAAACTGATAAAAAACTTAAAGATCTTTCAGAAGCTCAGATTGATAGCTTGCGGGATTATATCGGAAAGATTGCTACTGAAGGTGATTTGCGGCGAGAAATATCAATGAATATTAAAAGGCTTATGGACTTGGGATGTTATAGAGGAATGAGGCATAAACGTGGCCTTCCAGTTCGTGGGCAACGAACCAGAACAAATGCAAGAACCAGAAAGGGGCCAAGAAAAGCTGTGCGTGCACGATAATTTCTGATATTAATGCGCAATACATCAAAGGATTTAAAAATGATTAAAGCAGTTTCACGAGTGCGAAAAAAAATAAGAAAAAATATATCTGAAGGCATAGCTCATATACATGCTTCTTTCAATAATACGATAGTAACAATAACAGACAGACAAGGAAATGCATTATCTTGGGCAACCTCAGGCGGAGCTGGATTTAAGGGGTCACGAAAAAGTACGCCATTCGCTGCACAAGTTGCTGCGGAGAATGCAAGTAAAGTAGCTATTGATTGTGGTGTGAAGAATCTTGAAGTAAGGGTAAAGGGACCGGGTCCAGGACGCGATTCAGCCGTTAGGGCTTTAAATGCTGCTGGCTTCAAAATTACAAGTATTTCTGACGTTACACCTGTTCCGCATAATGGATGTCGACCACCAAAAAAACGCCGTATTTGAGGAGAAGAAATTGGCTAGAAATCTTGCACCAAAATGTAAACAATGCCGCCGGGAGGGTGAAAAATTATTCTTAAAAGGTGAAAAGTGTTTTACTGATAAATGCGCGATAGAACGAAGAAATTACCCACCAGGACAACATGGACAAAAAAAAGGTAGATTGTCTGATTATGGAAATCAACTTCGCGAAAAACAAAAAATAAAAAGAATATACGGAGTACTCGAGAGGCAATTCAGAAATATATACTATGCTTCAGATAAACTTCGAGGCATTACCGGTGATAACTTGCTTCAACGCCTCGAAAGCCGCCTTGATAATATTACATATCATATGGGTTTTGGTTCTTCAAGAAGTGAGGCAAGACAGATTGTTAGACATAATTGTATTTTAGTGAATGGTCGCCGTGTTAATATCCCTTCTTATTTAGTAAAGGCTGGCGACATCGTTGAAGTAGATGGAAAAGCGAAAGAACAGTTGCGTATAAAAGCTGCTGTTGAAGCAGCTAACAATAGAAATTTTCCTGCGTGGATTGAAGTAAATATTAAGGAAATGAAAGGTAAGTTTAAAGAAAAACCTGATCGCTCAGAATTACCCACTACAATTAATGAATCATTAATCATTGAATTATATTCAAAGTAATTATTTAAATTAGGATAACCTTAAAGTTAAAGGATTTCTTTATGCTCGGCACAGAGCTACTTACTCCACGGATTATTGACGTTCAAAATATATCTCCACTTCATGCAAGAATCATCATGGAGCCTTTTGAAAGAGGATATGGTCATACTTTAGGAAATGCATTGAGACGAATATTACTATCCTCAATGTTTGGTTTCGCTCCAACAGAAGTTAAAATATTAGGCATTGTTCATGAATATTCTACTTTAGATGGTGTGCAAGAGGATCTTGTTGATATATTATTAAATATTAAAGGTATAGTTTTAAAATTACATAATAATGAGCAAACTACCTTATACCTGAAGAAATCTGGTAAAGGTGTTGTAACAGCGGGCGATATAGAAACTGGACACGATGTCGAAATTATTAATCCTGAACATATCATTGCGCACCTAACATCTGATAATACGATAGAAATTGAATTTAAAGTTGAAAAGGGTAGGGGGTTTATACCAGCTACCACTAGAAAAAATATCAATATTGAGAAAGATATTGGAACAATTTTTCTAGATGCTTCTTTTAGCCCCATAAGGCGTGTGAGCTATATGGTCGAAAGTGCACGCGTAGAGCAAAGAACTGATTTAGACAAGTTAATAATAGATTTAGAAACGAATGGAGTAGTTGAACCTGAAGAGGCGATTCGCTATGCGGCTAGAGTTTTAGTTCAACAATTGTCGGTATTTGCAGATCTAGAAAGTACTCCTATACCAAAAGAAAAACCAAAAGCACCGCAAATTGATCCTATTTTACTCCGCCCTGTCGATGATCTTGAGTTAACTGTAAGGTCAGCTAATTGTTTGAAAGTAGAAAATATTTATTATATTGGAGATTTAATTCAGCGTACTGAGGCTGAGTTGTTGAGAACACCTAATTTAGGAAGAAAATCTCTTAACGAAATAAAAGAAGTTTTGGCTGCGCGTGAGTTAACATTGGGAATGAAATTGGATAATTGGCCGCCAGCAAATTTAGAAAATGTAACTAAGGATCAAAATCATGCGTCATAATAATGCGTTTAGAAAATTAAATCGAACTAGTAGTCATAGATCTGCGATGTTTCGTAATATGAGTAATTCGCTGTTACGGCATGAAGCTATAACCACAACATTACCTAAAGCTAAAGAACTCAGAAGATATATTGAACCCGTGATTACTTTGGGAAAGAATTCTACTTTAAATAATCGACGTATAGCATTCAATAAATTACGTGATCGTGATAATGTAATTAAATTATTTGCAGAATTAGGTCCTAGATATCTTAGTCGTTCGGGTGGATACATAAGAATACTAAAATATGGTTATAGAAACGGTGATAATGCAGCGATGGCTTTAGTGGAGCTTGTTGATCGCCCAGATGCTAAAGATGAGGTAAGTAACGAATCTATTTGAATATAAATATCTTTATCTAGTATTTTTTATAAATTTATCATGACCTGAGTTTGTTTAAGCTTCTTTGTCTAATGCTTACTGAAAGCTACATTCCTAAATATCGGAATGGTAGCAATATAGATTACTTACTATATCAATAGTATTGAAAAGATTAAATTGATATGATAAAAAATATAAAAAAGACTACCTGTGTTTATTAATATCCCTTCTTATTTAAATTATTGCAAAGTGAACAATAATATTTTTATTAAGCGTTAAATCTATGAGTAAGATCATTTGAATTTAATTTTATTAAATAAAGATAAAATTGTACAGCTAACATCTGATTCTATATTTTCTTTTGATCTTAGAATATTAAATATAATAGATTCTACGAACAAGCTTTTATTGAGCGGTTTTCAAGAGTTTCAATTAGTTAACAATGTAATTCCAGTTGTTGCTGCTGAAATCCAAACGAATGGACGTGGTCGAATAGGACGTTCATGGCATGGTGAGCTAGGTAGCGGACTTACCTTTTCTTTATTATGGCGCTTTAGGAAAGGCATAACTAAACTAACTGGTCTTAGTCTAGTGATTGGCATAGCAATTATCCGCGTTTTAAGATCCTACTCGATAAATCAAGTAAGCCTTAAGTGGCCTAATGACCTCCTATATAATAACTGTAAATTAGGTGGCATATTAGTTGAGCTTCGTGGAAAAGTGAATGATCCTACTTATGCAATAGTTGGCATTGGTATTAATTTTAATCTTTCAGCTTCTATAAAATCTACGATACAGCAAGATTCTGCCGATATATTTCAAATCACCGGTAAGCATCTTGATCGTAATGTATTTCTGAGTGCTTTACTCTTAGAATTGTGTAATATCCTTTCAAACTTTGAAATACACGCTTTTTCTCATTTCAGAGATGAATGGATCAGCTATCATGCTTATCAAGGCAAAAACGTAAAATTGATTCTCCCGAATAATTTGTTTGTGACTGGTAGAGTGGATAACATAAATTCCGATGGATCTATCTGTTTACTAACTTCTAGCGGACGTCAGTCATATAGTGCTGGTGATATTTCGATGCGTTTGACAGATTAGTTTCAAGCTAATGCCTACTATTTTAGCGATTGATTCAGGTAATTCTTTTGTTAAGTGGGGATTCTATAAGGATGATCATTGGTTAACGCAAGGCAAGATTGATTATGAAAGCATTCCTTGTTTGAGAGATGAATTTAGTAAACTGTCAGTCCCTGATATCATTATAATTTCCCATGTTGCTCGTCGCAAGACAAGAAATGAAATCTACAAAATGACTTCGCATTGGAATTCTCAAATTATATGGTTTCAATCTAGCTCATCTCAGTGTGGTGTTCAGAATGGCTATTTAGATCCCAAACAATTAGGAAGTGATCGCTGGGCAGCGTTAATTGCCGCATGGATGATTCAACATGAAGCATGTTTAGTAATTAATGTTGGAACAGCTGTGACCATTGATGCACTTTCTGATTCTGGTCAATTCCTTGGGGGCATCATATTACCCGGTGCTCATTTAATGCTTAATAGTTTGTATGCAAAAACTCAACTAAATCAGATGCAAGCTGGCGCTTACGAAGATTTTCCCGGTAATACAAATAATGCGATTCAAAGCGGAATTATTCAGTGCCTGAGTGGTGCTATTGAACGTATGCATGATCTTCTGTCTAAAAAAATTAACCATACCGTCCAAAGCTGTGTCATTAGCGGCGGTGGTTCGTCTTTCTTGCTCCCATTTATTAAATTTCCAATTAAAGCTATTGATAATTTAGTATTAGAAGGATTGATTTTAATTGCTAAAGATGTGCTCTGCAGACAAAAGCTAGTAATTTCGAAAGGCGCGTGATGATTTCATTCCAGAATGCAACTTTTTATAATTCAATCAATAATATACGTGACTTACCAGACCATTCAGGTGTAGAAATTGCCTTTGCTGGAAGATCTAATGCTGGTAAATCAAGCGCGATTAATACCCTTGCAAATAAAAATCGCTTGGCTTTTGTCAGTAAAACTCCTGGACGTACACAGCATATTAATTTTTTCCAATTGAGCGAGAGTCAGTTTATTGTTGATTTGCCTGGATACGGTTACGCTAAAGTTCCTGATGTTGTGCGTCAGCACTGGCAGGGGTTATTAGAGAAATATTTACAAACGCGAAAATCGCTTAAAGGATTGGTGTTGATAATGGATATTCGTCATCCATTAAAAGCACTAGATATCCAAATGTTAGATTGGTTTGTGCCGACAGGGAAAGCTGTTCATATTTTATTGACTAAAGCTGACAAGTTAAGTAAGCAAAAAGCACATATGACTTTACAATCTGTCACTCAATATCTAAGTAATTCTTATCCTGGATGTACTGTGCAGTTGTTTTCTAGTCTAGCTGGCAGTGGTGTTGAAGATGCTGCAGCTGTTATTAATAGTTGGCTGAATACTGCTCGAGGTTTTGAGGAAGATTGAGAAAAAGGCCCCCCGGTTAAAGGGGAGTAAAACCGGGGGAGAATCGCCTTAATATCACTTAAGGTCTTGCCTTAGGGAAAAAGGCAAGAGAACGATCAAGATTGTCCTTACTTAAGAGAGGTTAATGACTGAATTAGTTCCACTAAGCAGCAGTTTTTTATCTTATTTTTGGGACTGTATGAAGTAGATTAGCTTAGTTGTTAAGCTAGTCAAATGAAGATAAGCCGTTGCAGATTATTAAGGAAAGTACAGTTAAGGTTACTGGAATTTTTTGTGCTGGAAGTTACAGCAAGATCAGCGGCCAATATACTCGGAATTCAACCCAATAGCGCAGCGCTGTTTTAGCGCAAAATACGTGAAGTTATTGCTTATCATTTGGAGCAGGAATCTCAAGAAATCTTTGATGATATAGTGGAGTGAGATGAGAGCTATTCCGGTGGTGTTCGTAAAGGTAAACGTGGCCGTGGGGCTGGTGGTAAGGTTGCTGTGTTCGGCATATTGAAGCGCAATGGTAAGGTATACACAAAGATTGCTGGTGACACTAAATCAGAACACTCATGCCGCTGATAACAAGGAAAATAGCACCTGACAGCGTGGTTTATGCAGATTGTTACTGCAGTTACAATGCACTTGATGTGGGCCCGCTTCTATCATGAACGGATTTATCACTCCACGCTATTTGCGCAAGGCAAGAATCACATTAAAGGGATTGAGAATTTTGGAAAACAGGCCAAACGTGTTTTAAGAAAATACAATGGAATCCCCAAAGAATCATCTCCATTATTTCTTAAAGAATGTCAATTCAGGTTTAATTATGGAACACCTAACATCAACTAAAAATATTGAAAAATTGGACTCAAATTTAATCTGACTTACTACAGACCCTTATTTTTTATTTCTCTTTTATTATGTTTTCTTTCAGCCAGTTTCCGCAAAAAAGAATGCGGCGTATGCGCCGTGATGAATTTTCCCGTCGTCTCATGCAAGAATCTCATCTCCACATTGACGATTTGATTTATCCTGTTTTTGTATTGGATGGTAAAAATCGCAGTGAGGATGTTCAATCAATGCCGGGTGTTGTCAGGCAAAGTCTGGATCTGTTGATGGTACAAGCAGAAGAGTGTTTGCGTTTGGGTATTCCGGCGCTTGCGATTTTCCCGGTGATCGAAATCGGACTTAAAAATCTAACCGCAAGCGAAGCTTATAATCCAGAAGGCTTAGTACCCAAAGTCATCAGACAATTGAAGAAGAATTTTCCCGAGCTGGGTGTTATAACCGATATCGCGTTGGATCCCTATACTAGTCATGGTCAAGATGGTTTGATCGATGAGTGTGGCTACGTGATGAATGATGAAACCGTGAATGTTCTGTGTCAGCAAGCACTGGTTCATGCGCAAGCAGGGGCAGATGTCGTAGCACCTTCCGACATGATGGATGGCCGTATTGCGGCAATCCGGAGCAGTTTGGATAACCAGCAGTTTATTCACACACGCATACTAGCCTATTCGGCAAAGTATGCTTCCAGTTTTTATGGACCATTCCGTGATGCGGTTGGATCGGCGGAGAATCTTGGTGCTGGGAACAAATATACCTATCAAATGGACCCGGCAAATTCCGATGAAGCCTTATGGGAAGTCGGATTGGATTTAAATGAAGGGGCTGATATAGTCATGATCAAGCCAGGTATGCCTTATCTGGATATTGTGCGTCGCGTGAAGGATCAGTATGGCGCACCGACATTTGTATATCAGGTGAGTGGTGAATATGCCATGCTTAAAGCTGCTGCGATTAACGGTTGGCTCAATGAAGAAGCTTGCGTATTGGAGTCGCTGCTTTCGTTCAAACGCGCAGGTGCCGATGGAATATTGACTTACTATGCAGTGGAAGCTGCTAAGTGGTTAAGAAAGGGATAATGTAGTCACCTCGGAAATTTGATCCAACTTAAAGTAGAGTGATGAAGAAATCGAAGTACATTGCCATGCTCAAGGAAGTTTAAAAGTTTTTCTAAAATAGTTGGTCTTGTACGTCTCTGGTGGCTTTGGGTGTATGTTCGATCGGATTCTCATTCAGCGGCGGGAGTTGTTCGCTAAAGAAAAATTCTGTCATGTCGCCGCTTGACTCTCTGAATCCCGTAGCTGAATTTATTTTAGTTGTAATGACTCCATTGGGCGGTCTGTATTCCGCCATCGGCACACCTTTCAGAGCAGTTCCCATGTAATCCATCCATATCGGTAACGCGACACGTCCGCCTGTTTCGTTATTTCCAAGTGATTTCGGTTCGTCATATCCGGTCCAGGCGATGGTCACTAAGTTTTTCTGAAAGCCGCAAAACCAAGCATCGACAAAATTACTGGTTGTGCCGGTTTTTCCAGCTAAATCAGTGCGTCCCAATTGCCTTGCTTTGACAGCAGTGCCCTGATTGATGACATCTTGCATCATGCTAGTCATGATAAAAGCATTGCGCGGATCGATTACACGTTTTGCGCCATTGGTAACGGACACGGGCTGAAATTGTTCGATGATATCGCCTTTTTCATCTTCTATTTTTTTGATGAAATAAGGTGCGATACGAAAGCCGCCGTTTGCAAAAACAGCATATCCCGCAGCCATTTGCATTGGGGTTACGGAACCTGAACCAAGTGCCATCGGTAAATAGGGCGGATGCCGGCTGATATCGAAACCAAACCGGGTTATATAATCTTGCGCGTATTGTATGCCGATCGCTTGCAATATCCGGATCGAGACCAAATTTTTTGATTTTGTTAGCGCAGTACGCATGCGCATCGGTCCCTCGAATTTTCCATCGAAATTTTTCGGTTCCCACATGTGACTACCAGTTTGTGCGGCGCTGAATGAGAGCGGGGCATCGTTAATGATGGTAGCCGGGGTAAAGCCCTTTTCCAAGGCTGCGGAATAAATGAAAGGTTTAAAGCTCGAACCCGGTTGCCGCCATGCTTGTGTGACATGGTTGAATTGATTTTTATAAAAATCGAATCCGCCGATTAGAGCATGAATAGCGCCATCGTTAGGATTTAGCGATACAAGCCCGGCTTCTATTTCCGGCAGCTGTACGATATGCCAGATATTTTTTTGATTCTTTTGGATACGGATTAATGAACCGGGAATGATGTATTTTTTACTCGGGTCTTTTTTGTCAGTCAGAAATTTCTGTGCAAATTTTAATCCCTCGCCGGTGATTTCAATAATCTCTCCACCTTTCTTATAGACCTGAACGGTATTGGGCTTAGCGGCCAATACAATGGCTGCGTAAATATCGTCACTATCGTTGATTTCATCCAACGCGTCGTCCAGCGTTTTCTCTTGATTGGCACCGTATTTGGCTAGATCGACATAACCTTCGGGGCCGCGGTAACCGCGACGTCTGTCGTATTCGATCACATTTTTGCGCAATGCCTGATAAGCAGCTTCCTGGTCCAATTGACGCAATGTTGTATAGACTTTGATTCCTTTGTCGTAAGCTTCTTCCTGGTAGCGATCGTAAATTACCTGCCGGACCATTTCAGCAACATACTCAGCTCGCATGGTGAAAGCTGTCGATGGTTTCTTGATGGCAACAGGTTGTTTTTCCAGTTTGCTGAGTTCTTCACTGGAAATATGATTCAGTTTATGAAGTCGGCCCAATACATAGAGTTGCCGGTTTTTAGCCCGTTTGGGGTTACTGATAGGGTTATAGCTTGAAGGTGCCTTAGGTAGTCCAGCTAGCATGGCAGCTTCGGCAATATTGATTTCTTGCAAGGATTTTCCGAAGTAAGTATGTGCGGCTGCTGCAAAACCATAACTGCGATGTCCGAGGTAAATTTGATTGACGTACAGTTCCAAGATTTTATCTTTGCTTAAACTGTGTTCAATTTTAAATGCCAGTAGCGCTTCACTGAGTTTTCTGGTGATTGTTTTTTCCCGAGTCAGAAAGAAATTGCGCGCGACCTGCATGGTGATCGTGCTGGCGCCCTGGCGCACACTGCCGGCAGAGAAATTGGAATAGGCCGCACGCAATACACCGAGATAATCAACGCCGCCGTGTTCATAAAAACGATCGTCTTCTGCTGCTAAAATCGCTTGTTTGAGATGCTCCGGTACTTCTGAAATACTAACGACATTTCTGCGCTCTGCGCCGAATTCACCAATCAGTTGGCCTTCATCGCTATAAATACGCAACGGTATCTTCGGACGGTAATCGGTCAGCGTATCGAGTGATGGTAAATTGGAGTATATAACTAACCCGGCAAAGCCGGTTAGCAGTACACCGATCAAACCCAAAGCGGATAATGCGATAAAAAAATAGTACAGCCAGCGAGCAAACATGGATAATTAAGTAATGAAACGGTTAGAATACAAAATTATAGGGGGTATATTTATTGTTTTTCTTTGAATAGAATTTTCCTGATTCTGTCAAAATCAAGCAGTTTTTCTAATCTATCTAACAAATTTAGATTTATTAGATTTGAGAATAGTTTATATATTAATCCTGAATTGGATAACTTATAATGCAATCCACGAGTATCGCTTCTAACTGAACAATGTTCAAGGGAAATTTTGATATCAATTTAGACTTCCTGAAGTTGAAGTCGCCGTCATTGATCGGTGTAGATATTAGTTCTTCATCGGTAAAAATGGTTGAGTTATCAATGACTGGAAAGGGTTATCAAGCTTACCGTATAGAACGCTATGTTATCGAATCCTTGCCGGCCGATGCCATGCAGGATGGTGCAATTGCCAATATGGAAGCGGTGACCGAGAGCTTGCAGCGTAGCTGGAAGCGCATGGGTACGCGCCAGAAAAATGTAGCTTTGGCGCTGCCCGCAACAGATGTGATTACCAAGAAAATTGTAGTACCGGCCGGACAACGTGAAGAAGATCTTGTTTTTCAAGTAGAGAATGAGGCTAGTCAATATATTCCTTTCCCGTTGGATGAAGTTGATTTAGATTTTCAAGTTACCCGAGCTATTCCGGATAGCCCAGACGAAGTTGAGGTTCTCATTGCGGCTTCGCGCAAAGAAAAGGTGGAGGACCGCGTGGCTGCTGCGCTTGCCGCTGGTCTTAAAACAGTCGTTATGGATGTTGAGCCCTACGCAGCTCAATCAGCATTTGAATTAACGCTGAACCAATTACCGGAAGGTGGAAAAGACCGTGTGATAGCGCTCATCGATATTGGTGCGGCGGTCATGAAAGTGAATGTGTTGCTGAATGGTGAGTCGTTATACACACGTGACCAGCATTTTGGCGGTGATCAGCTGACGCAGGAAATTCATAATCAATTTAATCTGTCCTTGGAGGAATCGGAAACTGCCAAACGCGGCGGGAATCTGCCAGGAAATTACCAAACGGAAGTATTGCAGCCTTTTTGCGAGACGTTGGCGATTGAAGTCATGCGCGCCATACAGTTTTTTTACACTTCAACACAATATACCGAAGTTAATTATATTTTTATTGCCGGTGGGTGCGCTGTTATCCCGGGGTTGGATACATTCATTGCTGCGCGTACACAGATTAGCACACTTGTGATAAATCCCTTTGCCGGTATGGAGTTATCGAGCCGCGTTATTGCGCGCCAATTGAATCAAGATGCGCCTTCTCTTTTAATCGCCTGCGGTTTGGCGTTGCGCAGTTTTGATCCGTCATGATACGCATCAATCTACTCCCTCATCGCGAACTGAAGCGGAAAGCCAGGCAGCAACAGATTGCGATTCTGGCCGGTGTAGTGAGTTTTCTCGGAATTCTGGTTGTCTGGGGTGTTTCTACCTTAATCGCGGGCAACATAGAGTATCAAAATGCCCGTAATCAATTTTTGCAGAGCCGCATTGCTGTTTTGGATAGCGAGATTGCTGAAATCCGCAATATAAAGTCGCAGACTCAAGAATTACTCGCACGTAAACACGTTGTCGAAACATTACAGAACAGCCGTTCCGAGGTGGTGCATTTGTTGGATCAATTGGTCAGATTGCTTCCCGATGGCGTGTATTTGCAAAGTGTTAAACAGAATGATCAGAATATTACGCTGGTGGGGTATGCGCAATCCAATGCCTGGATATCGATGCTGATGCGTAATCTGGAATCGTCACCCTGGCTTGAGTCACCGCTGTTAATCGAAATTAAGGCGATGACAATCAACAATATTCGCCAGAATGAATTCAATATGAGGATAAAGCTTAAACGGACATCGATTAATGATATGCAGAAGCCGCTTTCCAATCCATCTGGGAAATCGTAAGGTGCAGCATGAATGATCTACTCGTTGAATTGCGTCAGCTTGATATCAATCAAGCGGGAAATTGGCCGGTGCCAATTAAAATTGGCGCTTTGGTCATTGTGTTCATTGCCATCATTATTGCAGGCCATTTTTTTGTGTGGCAAGAACAGACCGATATGCTGGAAAAGATCCGTGCGGAAGAAGAAACATTAAAAAATACTTACTTGATTAAAAAAAGAAGCGCCGTTAATTTACCGGCGCTACGCGCACAACTGCAAGAAATAGAACAATCACTGAGTGCTATGCTAAAGCAGCTTCCTGATAAATCGGAAATGGAAGCGTTGCTGGTCGATATCAATCAGGCAGGCTTAGGCAGAGGGTTGCAGTTCGAATTATTCAAACCGGCCGAGAAGGAAACGATTAACGAATTTTATGCGGAACTACCGGTTTCCATCCGGGTAACCGGCGGTTACCATGATATTGGCGCCTTTGCCAGTGATGTTGCACGACTGTCGCGGATTGTTACGTTAAATAACATCATTATCGCTCCCGGTACGGATGGAAAATTAGTATTCGATGCAGTCGCAAAGACATTCCGCTATCTGGATGAAGAAGAAATAGCAAGGCAAGTCAAAGGTAAAGGTAAGTGAATGATAATCAGAAGCTTGTATTTGCTGACGTTACTTGCGATGCCTTTGACAATGCTGACTGCTTGTGGTCAGAGCGATTTTAGTGATCTGGAAGCTTTCGTTCAAAGCGCCGGTGAAGGCTTGAAAGGGCAGATTGATCCTTTGCCTGAAATTAGACCGCATCAATATTTTACCTATCAGGCTTTTGACATTCCCAGCCCTTTCGTGCCGAGAAAAAATGATCATGTGCAAACAGCCGGCAGCGGAATTCAACCGGATTTGACGCGGCGTAAGGAAATACTAGAATCTTATCCACTGGAAAGCCTGCTGATGGTCGGCACGTTGCAGCAGCACGATAAGATTTTTGCCGTGATTAAATCACCGGAAGGAACATTGTATCGTGTGCAAGTGGGTAATTATCTAGGACAAAATTTCGGGAAAATTAACCATATATCGGAATCGGAAGTTAAACTATCGGAGATTGTGCAAGATGGCGTAAATGAATGGACTGAGAAGACAAGTGCGCTTATGCTGAAAAATTAAAATAAAACAACCCTAAAGCTACCAATAATGATGAAAAGATATGGTCTCAACATCGTATTAGCAGCACTGTTGATTTGTTTTGCGACCGTAGTTCTTGCACAACAAACGATAACTGCGGAAGCATCGCCCGATAGTAATAGTATCCGTTCAATTGATATTTCCACATTCCAGAATGGCGAAGTTATCGCTAAGCTTACTTTGGACCGGCCGATACCGGCACTGCCGATGGGTGTTGCACTGGATAATCCGCACCGGATTTATTTTGACCTTTATCAGGTTGCGAACGGCTTAGGTAAAAATGTGCAAGAAGCCGCTGAAGGTGACTTGCGTAGTGTCAACATCGTGCAGGTTGGTGACCGCACCCGGCTGGTGCTGAATTTGGCGAGACTCATGCGGCACGATATCAGTGCGCAAGACAATATTCTGCTTATCAAGCTGGTTAGCGTACGAGAGAATCCGGTTGCGGCTTCAGTGGTGCGCTTTGCGGAAGAGACTCCGAATCAGCAAATGAACAGTTTGCAGGATATTGATTTCCGTCGCGGCCCAGGCGGGGAAGGGCGAATCGAAGTTGATATGACGAAACCTAGCGCCAGTGTCGATGTACAACTGCAAAACAACGATATTTTTGTCGAATTTGTAGATACTGTGCTACCGGGCAGCTTGAGAAGACGTTTTGATGTTATCGACTTTGCAACACCCGTTCATACCATCGAAACTTCGAAGAAAGGCAATAATGTTCGCATGCATGTCAAAGCGGGCGGGCGATGGGAGCATTCCGCACGCCAATCCGGCAACCGGTTTGTTCTGGAAGTCCGGGCGCTGAGCGATGACGAAGAGGAGCAGGCGAAAAAGAAGCGCGCTAATGGTGGCTATACCGGCGAGCGGTTATCGCTTAATTTTCAGGATGTAGAGGTGCGCGCGGTGTTACAAGTCATCGCCGATTTTACCAATTTGAATATCATCGCCAGCGATTCCGTTTCGGGGAATCTCACGCTCCGGCTAAAAGATGTGCCGTGGGATCAGGCGCTGGACATCGTGTTGCAAGCGCATGGATTGGATAAACGTCAGACCGGTAATGTCATTTTTGTCGCACCGCGCAAGGAAATGGCGGATCGGGAATTGCTCGATGTGGAGGCGAAAATGCAAATCGCCGATATGGAGCCGCTGCGCTCCGAAATTTTTCGCCTGAATCATCGCCGGGTCAATTCGATGTCGTTCGAGAGCATGCTGAGTAAACGAGGCACGATCAATCTGGATGACATCAGTAATACCGTGACAGTTACCGATATCCCGGCAAGATTGGAAGAGATCAGAAAGCGCATCCAAAAACTGGATGTATTTGAAAGACAAGTCATGATCGAGGCGCGTATTGTCGTGGCGACGGATCAGTTCAGCCGGAATCTGGGGGCTCGTTTCGGAATCCAAAATGCAAACAATATCGGAAATTATGGACTTGGCATTTCTGGCAACTTGGCTAGCTCGAGTACGCTGGCTGCCGGAGGAGCGGCGGCGGGTTCGGATAATCTGAATGTGAATCTACCCGCAGCGGCAGCAACCGGTTTGCTGGGTGGTCCCGCTGCACTGGGTTTGAGTTTATTGAAGATTAATAATAACCGGCTTATCAATCTCGAATTATCGGCACTGGAAACCGACCAGAGAGGGCGGGTTATTGCGAGTCCGCGCGTGGTTACTGCGCATGGTGTAGAAGCGATCATCGAGCAAGGTGACCGAGTGCCTTATCAGCAAGCGACCAGCAGCGGCGCCACTAGTATCCGCTTCATTGATGCTACGTTGCGGCTGAAAGTTAAGCCGCTGATCACCTACAATGGTCAGATCGATATGGAATTAAACGTCAATCAAGATCAAATCGGCACGGCGATCAATCAATTCCTGCCGCCGCCGATCAATACCAAACAGGTTACGACCAAGGTGTTGGTGGAAAATGGTGGAACTGTTGTCATCGGCGGTATTTTCGACCGTACCGAAAGTGAAGTGGTGAACAAGGTACCAATGTTGGGTGATATTCCGGTTCTTGGGCATGTTTTCCGTAACACCACGAAAGTGGATAACAAACGTGAATTGCTGATTTTCGTGACGCCGCGTATTTTGAGCGAGAATCTCAATTTACAATAATTACAAGCTACTGTCCTGACGGAAAGCCCATTTGCCGCCATGCTTCATAAACCACGACGGCAACGGCATTGGATAGATTCAAACTGCGGCTGGTTGCCATCATCGGTACGCGGAGACGATGCGGTTCCGGAAAAGTCTCCATGATGTGAACAGGCAGGCCGCAGCTCTCTGAACCAAACAAAAAAACATCTCCCGCAGCATATGCCACCTGATCGTAGCGCTGCTTTCCTTTCGTCGTAATCGCAAACAAGCGATGCCCTTGCAGACTCTGATTGCACGCCATCCAGTTTTCATGCACCTGAATCGAAGTAAATTCGTGGTAATCCAACCCGGCGCGTATCAATTGCTTATCCTGCAGCGGAAAGCCGAGCGGCTTGACCAAATGGAGCTGCGTGCCGGTATTGGCGCACAGGCGGATAATGTTGCCGGTATTAGGCGGAATTTCCGGTTGATGCAAAACGATATGAAACATGCGCTTATTTAAAAGTTTCCGTTTGAAGTGTAAGAGCCTATTTGACTTTTTTCCGGCAGAGTTCTGGCAATAACCCAATTGCTGATTTCGATAGCACCTTGCCGGCGCAATTCTTTCGCCAATTCATTGAGTGTCGCGCCAGTGGTCATGACGTCGTCGACGATGGCAACATGCTTGCCTGACACATCTATTTTACAACTAAAAGCCCGGCGGATATTTTTCTGCCGCTCTTTCCACGGTAATCCGGTTTGTGGCGGCGTATGCTTGATGCGATTGCAACCGTCGGGCAACAAAGCGATGCCCGTTTGTTTTGCGATCGTGCGGCCGATTTCCATCGCCTGATTGAATCCGCGCTCGCGCAGCCGGATCGGATGCAGCGGCATAGGTACGATGATATCGGGCATCGCTGTCACTGTTTTCAACCGGGCGACGAGCAGATTGGCTAGAACCGGTGCGATGATCAGATTGGTCTGATATTTTAACGCATGGATCAGCGCATCGGCAGGAAAGGTATAACGCAGTGCCGCTAGCGTACGTGTAAACGCCGGCGGTTTTTTCAAGCAAGCACCACAAATTTCATTGGTCGGCACCAGCCATAGGCAAACGGGGCAATGACTGGCCGGCAGTTGCGGCAAATCGTGGTAACAAGCTGCACAAAAATCCTCATCGGATATCGCATCGCAAAGCAGGCAGCTTTTCTGAGTAAGGTTAGGCATCGTATTTAATGCATTGTATAAAAATCGGCAGTGGTAAAATAAGCGGCATTAAGACTATTCTTGATCTTCGAAGGCTATCGGCAAACGGCACGATCGCTACAGCATTTAAACGGAACAATAGGTAAATGAATATGAATTGGGATTCACCGGCAAACACTGAAATACAAAACGATCTGAGAAATAAAACCGGAAAAGCCAAGGATTCAGCAGTTTGGAGCGTAGCGGACATTGAAGCGTTGCTGAATGCGCCGTTTAACGACCTGCTATTCCGCGCCCAAACGGTGCATCGACAATATCACGATGCCAACGGTGTGCAGTTATCGACGCTGATTTCGGTCAAGACCGGTGGTTGTCCCGAGGATTGCGGCTATTGTCCGCAAGCCGCGCGTTATCACACCGGGGTTGAAAATCAGGACATGTTGTCGCTGGACGAAGTGGTTACTGCCGCGGCTGCCGCAAAGGCCAAAGGCGCATCGCGTTTCTGCATGGGGGCGGCATGGCGCGGCCCGAAACAGCGCGACATCGAAAAGATGACCGAGATGGTGCGTGCGGTCAAATCACTTGGCATGGAAACCTGCGCCACCCTGGGTTTATTGAAACCGGGTCAGGCGCAGCAGCTCGGCGAGGCTGGTCTGGATTATTACAACCACAATCTTGATACCGCGCCGGAATATTATGAAGAAATCATCACCACGCGACAGTATCAGGATCGTCTCGATACGCTACAGGAAGTGCGCGATGCTGGCATCAATGTGTGTTGCGGCGGTATCGTCGGCATGGGTGAAACGCGCCGTTCGCGCGCTGGTCTGATCGCGCAGCTGGCGAACCTGAATCCCTACCCGGAATCGGTGCCGATCAATCATCTGGTACAGGTCAAAGGCACGCCGCTGTATGGCACTGAAGAACTGGATCCGCTCGAGTTCGTGCGCACCATCGCCGCCGCGCGGATCACCATGCCGAAAGCGATGGTGCGGTTGTCCGCCGGGCGGCAGGAAATGTCCGATGCGGTGCAGGCGCTGTGTTTTCTCGCCGGAGCCAATTCGATCTTCTACGGCGATAAATTGCTGACGACGTCGAATCCGGAAACCGATCGCGACCGGGCGCTGCTGGATAAACTGGGATTGCGCGCACTGTCGTAAATGCTTTCCGATCTGGCTGAGCAACTGCGCATCCGCGAGCAGCAAGGCTTGCGGCGGGTAAGGCAAGTCGTCGATAGCCCGCAGGCAAGTCATGTCACGGTCGGTGAACGGGATTTTCTGGCATTCAGCAGCAACGATTATCTTGGACTGGCCAATCATCCGGATTTGATTCAAGCGGTGTGCGAAGGCGTGCGGTGCTACGGTGTTGGCGCCGGTGCGTCGCACTTGATCAATGGCCACTCGGTTGTACATCATCAGTTCGAACAAGCGGCGGCGGCATTCACTGGTTTTCCGCAAGCACTGCTCTTTTCCACCGGCTACATGGCAAATACTGGTGTGGTGACCGCGCTGGTCGGGCGTGACGATGCGGTTTTTGCTGACAAGCTCAATCATGCATCGCTCAATGATGCGGCGTTATTATCGCGCGCCAAATTCGTTCGCTATCCGCACCTCAATCTGGTGGTGTTGGAGAAACGGCTGGCGGCGACGCAAGCGCGGCGTAAGCTGGTCATTTCCGATGCGGTATTCAGCATGGAAGGCGACATTGCGCCGATTGCGCAACTGATTGCTCTATGCGAGCGTTATGATGCGTTGCTGGTGCTCGACGATGCGCACGGCTTCGGCGTGCTCGGGCGGCAAGGGCGCGGCAGTCTGCATATGGCGCTGGGATTTGTCACACATTCGCCGCATGTAGTGTACATGGCGACGCTCGGCAAAGCCGCCGGTGTGTCCGGCGCGTTTGTCGCGGCGCAGCCGGATATCATCGAAACCTTGATCCAGTCGGCGCGCAGTTACATCTATACCACCGCCACACCACCGGCGTTGTCGCACGCGCTGCTGACCAGTTTACAGCTGATCGAACAGGACGAATGGCGGCGCGAAACCTTGACACGCCATATTGCGCAACTGAAACAGGGCTTGCAATCATTGCTCTGGAAGTTACTGCCATCGAGCACACCGATTCAACCGCTGCTGATCGGCGATAGCGCTGAAGCCGTGCGCATCAGTCAAGGATTGCGTGAGCGCGGCATACTGGTTCCGGCGATCCGTCCGCCAACAGTACCGCATGGCGCGGCACGTTTGCGTATTTCGTTGTCCGCTGCGCATCAGCCGCAAGACATCGCGCGGCTGACCGATGCCTTGCATGAACTGGCCGCACTGTCATGACCGCGCTGCATATCGAAACATCCGGACAGGGTCCCGATCTGGTGTTGTTACACGGCTGGGCGATGCATAGCGGCATTTGGAGCAGCGTGCGCGATGCGCTGGCGCAACATTTCCGTCTGCATCTGGTCGATTTGCCCGGGCACGGCTTGAGTCCGGCATGCGAACCGGGAACGCTCGATCATCTGACCGAGATCGTTGCCGCTATCCTGCCGGAACGCTGTCTACTCGGCGGCTGGTCGCTGGGTGGTCAGATCGCGATGCAACTGGCGTTACGCGAGCCGCAGCGGATCGAAAAGCTGATACTGATCTCGACCACGCCCTGTTTTGCCTGGCAAGACGACTGGGAATTCGGTATGGATCGTAAGCTGCTGCAACTATTTTTGGAGAATCTGAAACTGAATTATGCCACCACGATCAGTCGCTTCCTGACGCTGCAAATGAGTGGCGACCGCGATGCGAGCAAAATTCTGCCGCAACTGCGCAAAAGTTTTTTTCAACGCGCCGAACCGGATCCCATGGCGCTGGAAAAAGGCTTGCGAATTTTGCAGCATAGCGATTTGCGCGAACGCATCGGTGATATCCGCCAACCGGTGCTGATCATGCACGGCGCTAATGATGTCATCACGCATCCGGCGGCGGCCGACTGGATGCACCGGCAGTTACCGCAATCGCAGTATGTGAAATTCGAACACTGCGGCCATGCGCCGTTTTTATCCTACCCCGAACAATTTGTAGCGCATCTCAATGAATTCCGAACAAACGCTTGATAAGAAACAACTGCGCGCCTCGTTTGAACGCGCCGCCAACAGCTACGACCAGGCGGCAGTGCTGCAGCGCGAGATCAGCAATCGCATGCTGGCGCGCTTGGAATACATCAAATACCAGCCCGATGTCATTCTCGATGCCGGCAGCGGTACCGGTTACGGCACGCAGCAATTGGTCAAGCGTTACCCGCAAGGCCACATGATTGCATTCGATATCGCCTGGTCGATGCTCACGCACGCGCGTCCCAACACCGCCTGGTGGCAACGTTTGTTGCCGCTGCAGCGTAGCGATTATGTGTGTGGCGATATCGAGCAACTGCCGTTCAAGAACGAAAGTGTCGGATTGATCTGGTCGAATCTTGCATTGCAATGGTGCAACGACCTGGATCGCACCTTTGCCGAAATGCACCGCATATTGCGCGCCGACGGGCTGCTGATGTTCAGCACCTTCGGCCCGGATACGCTGAAGGAATTGCGTCAGGCATTCGCGCGCATCGATGGCTATCAGCACGTCAACCGCTTCGTCGACATGCATGATATCGGCGATCTACTGCTGAACAACCGTTTTTCCACACCCGTGATGGACATGGAATACATCACCATGACCTACGATGACGTGATCGGCGTGATGCGCGACCTCAAAGCCATCGGGGCGCACAACGTGACTCAGGGGCGGCGCCAGGGATTGATGGGCAGGAATCAATGGCGGCAGGCGATTGACGCCTACGAAACCCTGCGCCGCGACGGCAAGCTGCCGGCCACGTTTGAAGTGGTGTACGGCCACGCCTGGAAACCGTTCGATCCGCGCTCGATCCTGACGCCGGAAACGCGGCGGCAAT